>JADMJQ010000162.1:13446-59831 GCA_018780415.1 Roseateles sp.
CGACGCCTGGATTGCCGACCCACATAGGCGATGCTGAAAATGCATATGGGCGGACTTTTCGGCCAGCCAAAGCAATTGCCCCTGCCGGGCTGAGGCACACTGCTGGGCACATGTGCAGCGGGGCAACAAGCCTGGTGGCTGCCGTTCATGAATCCTTGGAGACAAGCAATGACAGAACCTCTCAACGCGTTACAGCGCGAACGGATCGATGCAGTAATGGCGCTGGCCCTGGCCTCGAGCCGCCAACAAACGCCCGAGCAAGCGGCCATGCTGGACGGCTTTGGGCGCGAATATTTCCGCCGTGTTGACGCCGACGACCTGCTGGCCCGCACGCCGGAGGACCTGCTCGGCGCCCTGCTCTCGCATCTGCAATTCGGCGCCAAGCGCCAGCCCGGCCAGACCTTGGCAAGGGTCTTGAGCCCCAGCGTGGCCGACAACGGCTGGGCCTCGCGGCATTCGGTGATCGACATCATCAATGACGATATGCCCTTCCTGGTCGACACCACGACCATCGAGATCAATCGCCAAGGCCTCACCCTGCACCTGATCGTGCACCCGATTTACGGCGTCGAGCGCGACGCCGAAGGCCAGCTGATCTCGATCCGCCCGCGCAGCGAAGCGGCCGACTCGCCCGCGCTGAAGCGCGAATCCTGGATGCATATCGAGGTTGACCGCATCATCGACGCGCAACAGCGCCATGAGCTGCTGGCCGGCATCGAGCGGGTGCTGGGCGATGTGCGCGCGGCCGTGCAGGACTGGCAGCCTATGGTCGGCCAGTTGCGTGCCACCATCGCCGAGCTGGAGCAAGCACCAGCGGCATTGGACAAGGCCGAAGTGCAAGAAAGCCTGGCCTTCCTGCAGTGGCTGGCCGACGACCATATGACGCTGCTGGGCTACCGCTGCCATGAATTGGTGACCGAAGCCGGCGCCGATGCCTTGCGCCTGCTGCCCGGCAGCGGCCTCGGCCTGCTGCGTGAAACTTCGGCCGAGAAGCTCTCCACCAGCTTCGCTATGCTGCCGGCCAATGCGCGTGCGCTGGCCCGCGCACCGTCGCCGCTGCTGGTCATCACCAAGGCCAATACCCGCTCCACCGTGCACCGCGCCGGCTACACCGATTACGTCGGCATCAAGCGCTACAACGCCGCCGGCGAAGTGATCGGCGAGCACCGCTTCATCGGCCTGTTCACCTCCACAGCCTACAGCGCGCGCGTCTCCGAGACACCGCTGTTGCGCGGCCGGGTCGACGCCATCACCCAGCGTGCCGGCCTGCCGCCAGGCGGCCATCTGGCCAAGGCGCTGCAACATATTCTGGAAACCTATCCGCGCGACGATCTCTACCAGATCTCCAACGACGAGCTGTTTGAAACCGCCCTGGGCATCTTGGGCCTGGGGGAACGCCAGCGCCTGCGCCTGTTCGTCTGCCGCGACCCGTTTGATCGCTTTTTCAGCTGCCTGGTCTATGTGCCGCGCGAGGCCTACTCGACCGATATGCGGATCAAGTTCCAGGCCATCCTGATGCAGGTCTTCAGCGGCAGCAGTGCCGAGTTTGATGTGCAGCTCAGCGACGCGGTGCTGGCGCGCATCCACTTCACCGTGCGCACCACGCCGGGCCAGGTGCCGGTGTTTGACCGCAAGGAGGTCGAGGCCAAGCTGACCGCCGCCGCACGCCGCTGGGACGACGATCTGCGCGACGCCCTGGTCGATGCCGAGGGTGAGGCGCGCGGCCTGGAGCTGTTCAAGCGCTGGGCGGCCGGCTTCCCTGCCGGCTACCGCGAGCGCGTCAGCGCGCGCGCCGCCGTGCCCGATGTGCTCAAGCTCTCCAGCCTGACGCCCGAGGCGCCGCTGGCGCTGGCGCTGTACCGGCCGTTCGGCGCGCAATCGGGCAGCCTGGGCTTCAAGGTATACCGTCTGGGCCAGGCGGTGGTGCTGTCCGACAGCCTGCCGATGCTGGAACATATGGGCGTGCGCGTGCTGGGCGAGCACAACCACCGCATTCTCGACGCCACCGCCGCCGACGGCCCGGACAGCAGCGTCTCGCTGCATGACTTCGAGTTGCAGGCCAGCGTCTCCGATGACATCGAGCCCGAAGCGCTGGCGCGTCTGTTCGAGGACACGTTTGCACGGGTCTTCCGCGGTGAGGTCGAGAACGACGACTTCAACCGCCTGGTGCTGCGTGCCGGCCTGGCCAACGACGAAATCGTCGTGCTGCGCGCCTATGCCAAGTACCTGCGCCAGATCGGCTTTGCGCTGTCACAGGCGACCATCGAGTCCACGCTGGCGGCGCACCCGCGCATCGCCCGCATGTTGGTGACTCTGTTCAAACTGCGTTTTGATCCCCAGGCCCATGACCAGCTGGGCGCCGACGCGCAAGTCAACGGGATCGAGAAGGCGCTGGAGAAGGTCAGCAATCTGCAAGAAGACCGCGTGCTGCGCCAGCTGCTGGCCCTGATACAGGCCACGCTGCGCACCAACTTCTGGCGCACCGGCGTCGGCCACACCGGCGCGGCCGGCCCACGCCGCAGTTTCCTCAGCTTCAAGCTCGACTCGGCCAAGATCCCCGGCCTGCCCGAGCCGCGTCCGCTGTATGAAATCTCGGTCTACTCGCCGCGCTTCGAGGGCATCCATTTGCGCGGCGGCAAGGTCGCGCGTGGCGGTCTGCGCTGGTCGGATCGGCCGGAAGACTTCCGCACCGAGGTCTTGGGCCTGGTGAAGGCTCAGATGGTCAAGAACACCGTCATCGTCCCCGTCGGCAGCAAGGGCGGCTTTGTCTTGAAGAAGGCGCCACCTCAGTCGGATCGCGAAGCCTTCATGAAGGAAGGCATCAGCTGCTACCAGGACTATCTGCGCGCGCTCTTGGACCTGACCGACAACTACGCCGGCGCGCAAGTGTTGCCGCCGCCGCAGGTGGTGCGCCTTGACGAAGACGACCCGTATCTGGTGGTCGCCGCCGACAAGGGCACGGCCACCTTCTCCGATTACGCCAATGCGGTCAGCCTGGAATATGGCCATTGGTTGGGCGATGCCTTTGCCTCGGGCGGCAGCGTCGGCTATGACCACAAGGCCATGGGCATCACCGCACGCGGCGCCTGGGAATCGGTCAAGCGGCATTTCCGCGAGCTTGGTGTCAACACGCAAAGCGAAGAGTTCAGCGTCGTCGGGGTCGGCGATATGTCGGGCGATGTGTTCGGCAACGGCATGCTGCTGTCGCCGCACATCCGCCTGCTGGCGGCCTTTGACCACCGCCATATCTTCATCGACCCCAACCCCAAGGCCGACGTCGCGTTTGCCGAGCGCGAGCGCCTGTTCAAGCTGCCTCGCTCCAGCTGGGCCGACTATGAAACGGCGCTGATTTCGGCCGGCGGCGGCGTCTGGGCGCGCTCGGAAAAGTCGATTCCGATCTCGCCGCAAGCGCAGGCGGTACTCGGCATCACCGCCGACCGACTGCCCCCTAACGAATTACTCAGTGCGATCCTGAAGGCGCCGGTCGACCTGCTCTACAACGGCGGCATCGGCACCTATATCAAGTCGGCCGGCGAAACCCATGCGGATGTCGGCGACCGCGCCAATGACGCGATCCGCATCAACGGGGCCGAGCTGCGCTGCAAGGTTGTCGGCGAAGGGGGCAACCTCGGTTGCACCCAACGTGGCCGGGTCGAGGCGGCACTCGCTGGCGTGCGCATCTACACCGACGCGATCGACAACTCGGCCGGTGTCGACACCTCCGACCATGAGGTCAATATCAAGATCTTGCTGGGCCTGGCCATGGGCGACGGCGAGATGACGCTGAAGCAGCGCAATATCCTGCTGCCGCAGATGACCGACGAGGTCGCGTCGCTGGTGCTGCGAGACAACTATTTCCAGACCCAGGCGCTGTCCATCGCCAACCGCCAGGCCGGCGCGTTGATCGACCAGCAAGCGCGCTTCATCCGCTTCCTGGAACGCGGCGGGCGCTTGAACCGGGCGATCGAGTTCTTGCCCACCGATGACCAGATCAAGGAACGCAAGGCGCGCGGCGCCGGCCTGACCACGCCCGAAATGGCGGTCTTGCTGGCCTATAGCAAGATGTGGTTGTCGGATGAGCTGATGGCGTCCGACCTGCCCGAGGACGGCTGGATTGGCACGGCGGTAGAGCGTTACTTCCCCGCCCTGCTGCGCGAGAAATTCGCGGCCTACATCCCGCGCCATCCGCTCAAGCGCGAGATCATCGTCACCCATGTACTCAACAGCATGTTGAACCGGGTCGGCGCCACCTTTGTGCATCGCTTGAGCGAATCCAGCGGTGCCAAGCCGGCGCAGATCGTGCGCGCCTACCTGGCTACCCGCGAGGTCTTCGGTTATGTGCCGCTGTGGCTGAAGATCGAGGCGCTGGACAACCAGGTGCCCGACGCGGTGCAGGCCGACATGATCGACGAGCTGGGCCGCTTGGGCGCCCACGCGACCAACTGGTTCCTGCGCTCGCGCCGGCTGGCCGAGCCTATGGAGCAGGTGCTGAAGCGCTTTGTGCCGGCGGTCGAGGCCTTGCGGGCTACCCTGGTGGAGCAAAACGAGTTGTCGGCGCGGGCCTCGGCCCGGGTCGCCGCCGGCGTGCCGATCGACATTGCGCGTGACGTCAGCCATGCCGAGGAGCTGTTTGCCGCGCTCGATATTGCCGAGATCGCCGACGCCACCCAGCATCCATTGACCGTGGTTTGCGAGGTTCATGCCAAGCTGGCCCAGCGCCTGGGTCTGGAGCGCTTGCGCAGCCAGATCGACGCCCTGCCCATCGACAGCTACTGGCAGACCCAGGCCAAGGCGGCGCTGGGCGACGATTTGTCCGGCCTGCAGCGCGCTATTGCCTTGGACGTGTTGGGCCAGAGCGGCGCGCAGCAAGGCTCGGACGAGTTGCTCAGCAACTGGCATGCGGCCAACCAAGATGCGCTGGCACGCGCCCACAAGCTGCTGGGTGAGCTGAGCGAGGCCAAGGGCGTCGACTTGGCGATGCTGTCGGTCGCGCTGCGGGAGCTGCGCAATTTGGCTTGATCGACAGGCTTAGATTGACGTGGCTTGAGCGACTTACGCTAAGCTGACTGCCTGGTTCGGCCACTTGCAAGACAGGGGGCGGAGCACAAGACATGTATTCACGCGCCGGCTTATCCAGCCGGCGCGCCCATGTTGGCGCCCTGGTGACGGCATGACTCAACGCCGCCACGGTGCATCCTGCTCCCCCCAACTCCTGCCGCAAGCCATGTTGACCGCATCAGAATCAGCCTCCCGTTCAAATCTCCCTCCCGACGACGCGCTGCGTTATGTCTTGCACAACGAGGTGCATGCGCGGCCCTCGGCGCGCATACGCCTGCCGGCGCTGGTGATCAGCGTGGCGGTGCTCAACGACGGCATCAGCCGCGAGACCGAGTGCGAGCATCTGCGTCGCCTGCCCGGCCATGAGGGCTTGTTGCTCGACGCCATGCAGGGCAATTTTCTGCGCCTGCGCTGCGCCGGCCACACGGTCAAGTGGGAGCGCCACAGCGAGTTCACCCGCTATGCCATCGTCCAGCCGCTGCCCGCCAGTGCCTTGCTGGGTGCGAGTGAGCCCGAGCTGCTGAGCGCCTCGCTGGTGGATGCCGACTGGCTGCGCCATTTGCCCGGCCGCACGGTGGCCGCCGTCAAGCTGGTGATGCTGGAGCATGACATCAGCCGGCCCGACCAGGCCCTGGCGCTCGGCCAGCAATGGTTCGGCGGGCGCACCGTGGTCGCCTCGATGATGGGCAACGCCGAAAGCGGCGGGCACTCGATGGTGGTGACCAACTTCCGGCTGCTGCCCAGCGGCTTCGAGCGCATCTTGGTGATTGCGCCGCCGGGCACCAACCCGACCCGCATGGGCCGGATTTCGCAGCGCCTGCTGGAGCTGGAGGTCTACCGCCTGATGGCCTTGCGCGGCCTGCCGGTGGCCAAGGACATCGTGCCGGTTTTGGCACAGGCCGAGGCGGGTTTGGCCGAAGTGACGCTCAAACTCGAGGCCAGGCAGGCCTCCGAGAGCGAGTTGCTGGACACCTTGATCCACGTCGCCGCGCGGGTCGAGCGCGCCACCGCCGAACATGCCTACCGCTTCGCTGCCACCCAGGCCTATGACACGCTGGTGCGCCAGCGCATTGCCGAGCTGCGCGAGAAGCCTATCCCCGGCACCCAGACCTTGGGTGAATTCATGCAGCGCCGGCTATCACCGGCGATTGCCACGGTGGCCGCCACCGCCGGCCGGCTGGCGTCGCTGTCGCAGCGCATCGAGCGGGTCAGCGCGCTCTTGCGCACCCGGGTGGATATCGCCACCGAGCAGCAAAACCAGCAGTTGCTGGCCAAGTTGACGCATGGCCAGGACTTGCAGCTGAGCCTACAAACCACGGTGGAGGGGCTCTCCATCGCGGCGATTTCATACTATGTGGTGAGCCTCTTGCTCTATGGCGCCAAGGCCTTGAAGTCGGCCGGTGTGCCGCTCAACCCTGAAATCGCGGTGGGGCTGGTGATCCCGCTGGTGCTGTGGTCGGTCTGGCGGGCGACCCGGCGCGTGCACGCCAAGCTGCACGGCCGCGCCTGATTCAAGCCAGATTCAAGCGCGTGGCACAGGCAGCACCCGCGCCTGCAAAATCGCTTGGGTGCGCTGCCATGACATCGGCCGCCCAGCCGCCAGCAGGCGCAGCTTGGGCGCCTTTGCTTTAGCGGGCAGCAGTGCCTGCAAACAAAACTGCAACTCGGTCAAGGCCTTGTGCATGTCCACCAAGGCTTTCTTTTGCTGCTGCAACACGGCCACGGCGCTGGGCGGGAAGCTGGCGATATCGGATTGCAGGCGCGTCAACCAATGCATGACCAGCACCGCCAGCACCTTCAGCTCATGCTCGGCAGCGGCCGAACCGCTGGCCTGCGCCTGTAGAAAATGTTCCAGCAACACACGCACCGGCACGCCATCGAGCACCGCGCCGGGCTGCTGCGCAGCCAACCAAGCGCTCAGGGCTTGAGTCGGCGTTGAAGGCTGGTCCATAGTTCCCCTCTCTGACCGACAAGCCGATCAATTGGCAGGCAGTGTACGAGGGTCAACCCTAGGCGAATTGATTTCAGATCAAACTTACTGCTTTTTTCCTTGCCGCGCCGTTCAGCCTGCTGTTGAAGGCCTTGGCGGCTCGGCCAAGGCATCCAAGCTCTGGCCCTGCGCGGCCAGCAGCTTCTCCAGCGCCGGCAGCAAGGGCCCCAAGCGCTCGTCGATGGCGGCCCGGACGGTGTCCACGAAGACCTGCGTCTGGCGCTCGATTTCGATATTGAGCCGGGCGCCCTCGGTCTTGGCGCCGAAGGTGGTCATGCGCAGCGTCTCAGGGATCAGCCAGACCTCGAACCAGCCGGCCTTGCGGTCCGCCTCGGCAACGGTCAGGCTGGCGCCGTTGATGGCGATATAGCCCTTGGCGAAGATATAGCGCATCCAGTCGGGTGGCACCTGGATGCGCACACAGACATTGTTCTCGGGCCGCTGTATCGCCGCCACCGTGGCCATGAAGTCGATATGGCCGGACAGCGGATGGCCGCCGATCTCGGCGCCGTCGCGCGCGGCGCGCTCGACATTGAGCAAGCTGCCCGGCTTCAAGTCGGCCAAGGTGGTCAGGTTCAGGCTTTGCTGCATCACATCAAAATCGGCGGAGTCGGCTGCACCCAGGGCGGTGACGGTCAGACAAACGCCGTCGCAGGCGACGCTGGCGCCGATCTCAAGGCCGGCGCAAAAGCCGGGCGGAAATTGCAGCGTGAAGCTGCGCAGACCCGGCCGGTCGGTGATGGCCGCCACGCGGGCGACGGCTTGAACAATGCCTGTGAACATGGCTGAGATGAGACGCTGGTTTGAAGGGCGCTCAGCTTATCAGCTCAGCAAATTGCGCCGCCGAGAAGCCGATGGACCAACGACCATCTCCCCAGCGCACGACCGGCCGCTTGATGGCGCTGGGTTCCCTCAGCAGCAGGGCTTGGGCCGAGGCGCTGTCGACCACCGCTGCGCGGTCGGCCTCGCCCTGCTTGCGCCAGGTCGTGCCGGCGCGGTTCAACACCCGCTCCCAGCCCAGCTGCTCGCACCAGGCGGCCAACTCGGCCGGCGGCACGCCGGACTTCTTGAAATCGTGGAACTGATAGGCCAGACCTTGCTCGGTCAGCCAGGCGCGCGCACGCTTGACGGTGTCGCAATTGGGGATGCCATAGACGGTAATCATGGGGCGCACGCTAACATGATCACATGATCGATTGGCTTGATGACGGCAATTTGGACTTCCCGCCCAGCGCGCAGGCCTTGGGCGCCGATTCGGACGCGCCGGGGCTGCTGGCGGCCGGCGGTGACCTGAGCCCGCAGCGCTTGCTGGCGGCCTATTCACGCGGCATCTTCCCTTGGTATGGCGCCGGTCAGCCGCCACTGTGGTGGGCACCCGATCCGCGCATGGTGCTGCAGACCGAGAACTTCAAACTCGCGCGCTCCTTGCGCAAGACGCTGGCCCATTTCAGGCGTTCGGCCAGCTGCGAGATCCGCATCGACAGCGCCCTGCCCGAGGTCTTGAGCGCCTGTGCCGGCGCGCCGCGTGAGGGCCAGGCCGGCACTTGGATCTTGCCCGAGATGCAGGCAGCCTATCTTGAATGGGCGAAGCAGTCGGGCGCGGTCCACAGCATCGAGACCTGGATCGACGGCGAGTTGGTGGGCGGGCTCTACGGTGTCAACATAGGCCGCATGTTCTTCGGTGAATCGATGTTCATGCGCCGCAGCGATGCCTCCAAGATTGCACTCGCCGCCCTGGTCTGCCTGTGCCGCAAGCATGGCATCAACTGGATTGACTGCCAGCAAAACACCGGCCATCTGGCCTCGCTGGGTGCGGCCGAGGTGCCGCGCGAGGCGTTTGAGGCGCATGTGCGCGAGGCGGTAGCCGAGCCCGGCCCCAGCAGCTGGACCTATCATCCAGCCCTTTGGGCCTTGCTGGATCAAGACTAAAGCCGAACCATCGTGACCCATCCGAAAGAACTCCCGCTGGCGCAACTGCAGTTCTATGCCACCGCCGCCTACCCCTGCAGCTACCTGCCCGACCGGCAGGCGCGCTCGCAGGTGGCCACCCCCAGCCATCTGATTCACGCCGATGCCTACTCAGGGCTGGTGGCGGCGGGCTTTCGGCGCAGCGGACTGTTCACCTACCGGCCCTATTGCGATGGCTGCAAGGCCTGCGTGCCGATGCGCGTGCCGGCAGCGAGCTTCAAGCCCACCCGCAGCCAACGCCGCGCCTGGCACCAGCACCGCAATCTGCAGGCCAAGGTGATGCGCCTCGGTTACAGCCAAGAGCATTACGAGCTCTATCTGCGCTACCAGACCGGCCGCCATTCGGGCGGCGGCATGGACCATGACAGCGTCGACCAGTACACCCAATTCCTGCTGCAAAGCCGCATCAACTCGCGCCTGGTCGAGTTCCGCGAGCCGCAGGCCGACGGCTCGCTGGCACTGAAGATGGTGTCGATTCTGGACATCCTCAGCGACGGCCTGTCGGCCGTCTACACCTTTTACGAGCCCGAGGAAAAGACCAGTTACGGCACCTACAACGTGCTCTGGCAGATCCAGCAAACCCGCGATTTGCAGCTAACCCATCTGTATCTGGGCTATTGGATCGCCGCCAGCCCGAAGATGGCCTACAAGACCGACTTCAAACCCTACCAGCTGCTGCAGGACGGGGTCTGGGCCAGCGCTGAGCTTGAGAGCTAGTCGCCCGCCCACTCAAGTCAAGTCAAGCCAAGCCAAGCCATTGAAAATGGTTTTGCTAACGTCAAATCCCCCCCGACCACGCACCATAGCGCTACCATAGGGTCAATAAAGCGAGATTCCTAGGGGGGATCCATGACGTCCAATCTCATCATGATGGGCGAGTCACCCGACGCGCTCATCATGCTGAGCGCGCAGGGCCGAGTGCTGGCGTGGAGCAGCGGGGCGCAAGCCATCTTTGGCTATGACAGCGCGCAGGCCTGCGGCCAAATGCTGACCGAGCTGATCGTGCCGCCCGACCACGGTGCCGAGCAGAGCCAGCAATTCCAAACCACCTTGCAGGCCGGCACCGCCACCTATGAGTCGGTGCGCCGGCGCAAAGACGCCTCCCTGCTCTATGTGGACGTAACCACCCGGCGGGTAGCGGGGCAGGACGGTGAAGACTGCATCCTGTCGGCCGAAAAAGACGTCACCCATATCAAGGTGATGCGTGACGCCAAGCTGATGGAGGCGCGCTTTCGCGACCTGCTGGAGTCCACCCCCGACGGCATCGTGATGGCCAATCCGACCGGCCATATCGTCATCGCCAACAGCCAGGCGGAGCGGCTGTTCGGCTATGAGGCGGGCGAGTTGCGCGGCCTGTCGGTCGATTTGCTGCTGCCGGGGCGCTATCGCCACGCCCATGTGGGCCACCGCTCCAACTACTTCCAGCAGCCGCGCAAGCGCGCTATGGGCTCGGGTCTGGACCTGGCCGGCCTGCGCAAGGACGGCACCGAGTTCCCGATCGAGATCAGCCTGAGCCCCTTGCGCACCGAGGAGTCGGCCTTTGTGATGAGCGCGATCCGCGACATCAGCGAACGCAAGCGCATCGAGCTGGCCTTGCAGGAAAAAAACTTGGAGCTGGCCAACGCCAACCAGGCCAAGGACCGCTTTCTGGCCGGCATGAGCCATGAGCTGCGCACGCCCTTGAATGCCATCATCGGTTTCACCGGCACCTTGCTGATGCGCCTGCCCGGCCCCTTGAACGATGAACAGCAAAAGCAATTGCGCACCGTGCAGGCCAGTGGCCGCCATCTGCTGGCGCTGATCAATGACCTGCTCGACGTGTCAAAAATCGAAGCCGGCAAGGTCGAGTTGGTTTTTGCGGCGGTCGATTGCCGAGCCGTGCTGGACGAGGTGGTGGCCACACTGCGCCCGCAGGCCGAGCTCAAAAAACTCGCCCTCACGGTGCAAATGCCCGAGCAGCCACTGGCACTGCACACCGATAGACGGGCGCTCTGCCAAATCATCCTCAACCTGGCCGGCAACGCCATCAAGTTCACCGAACAAGGCCATGTCGACCTGCTCGTGATTGAGCGCCTGCATGAGGGGCGCAGCGCGATCGAAGTCCGCGTCGATGACAGCGGCGTCGGCATCCCGCTGCAGGACCAGGACAAGCTGTTCGGCGCGTTTTCGCGCGTCAACAGCACCCGCCCGAATGCGCCCGAGGGCACCGGGCTTGGCCTACATTTAAGCCAGAAACTGGCCGCCTTGCTGGGCGGCAAGATCATCTTCAGCAGTGAGAGCGGGCGCGGCAGCAGCTTCTCGCTGATCTTGCCCAGCGAGGGGCCCCAGCCATGAGCGCGCGCATTTTGATCATCGAAGACAACGCGGCCAATCTGGAGCTGCTGCGCTATTTGCTGGCCTTCAATGGCTATGAGGTGCTGCTGGCCTGCGATGGCCTGGAGGGCGTGGCCACCGCCTTGCAGCAGCGCCCCGATCTGATTCTGTGCGATCTGCAGATGCCGGGTCTGGACGGCTACCAGGTGCTGGCACAGCTGCGCGAGCAGGTGGACGCAGTGATCCTGGCGGTGACCGCTTTTTCAATGCCGCATGACCAAGAAAACGTCATGCAGGCCGGCTTCAATGGCTATTTCTCCAAACCCATAGACCCGGAAACCTTTGTGAGTCAGATCGAACAATTCTTACCACCCGCTTTGCGCAGCACGGCGCGGCCGCCACCGGCCGGGAACTGAGTTCTACAAAATGGCAACAGTGCTGGTTGTTGACGATCACGCCGCTAACCGCGACCTGGTCGTGACCCTGCTCAAGCATGCCGGTCATTTGCCACTGGAGGCGGCCGACGGGCTGACGGCCTTGCAATTGGTGCGCGAACAGCGCCCCGAGCTGGTCGTCTGTGATCTGCTAATGCCCAGCATGGACGGCTTCGAGTTCGTGCGTCAATTGCGCGCCGAGCCCTTGATCGCCGCCACCCAGGTGGTGTTCTATACCGCGACCTATCTGGAGAAAGAGGCCCGCCAACTCGCCCTGGCCTGCGGCGTGACTCAGGTCTTGGTCAAACCGGCCGAGCCGGAAGAAATCCTGCGCGTGGTCGCAGTCGCGCTGAGCCAAACTGGCGGACCACAGGAGCATCAGGATGCGGCCGAGTTCGAGCGCGAGCATTTGCGCTTGATCACCAACAAGCTGGCCGCCAAGGTCGACGAACTGGAAGGCGCCAACCTGCGCCTGGCGGCGCTGACCGAGCTCAATCTGCAATTGGCGTCCGAGCTTGATCCGCAGGCCCTGCTGGAAAAGGTCTGCCGCGGCGCGCGCGACTTGCTGGGCGCCCGCATTGCGGTACTGGCCGCCCGTGCTGCGGACAACAATGCGCCCGATCAACTTATCACCTGGGGGCTGGATGCCGCCCAAACTGAACGTTTGAGCGGTTTGAGCATAGACGCCGGCAAACTCGGGCAAGTCTTGCTGGACGGCCGCCCGCAGCGCTTCGTCAACCCGGCCGGCGACCCCGTCAGCGCCGGCCTGGCGGACTGCTTCCCGGCCGTCAACGCCGGGCTATTGGTGCCGCTTGCTTCACCCAAGCAGATCCACGGCTGGCTGCTGCTGATCGACAAAATCGGTGCGCCCGACTTCAGCCCGCATGACGAACATCTGCTGTCGATTCATGCCGCCCAAGCCGGCCGCATCTACGAAACCGGCCTGCTCTACCTGGCGATGCAGCGCAGCAGCCAGTTGCTGATAGTCGAGATGGCGGAACGCAAACGGGCGACCGAGGGATTGCTGGAGAGCGAATTGCGCTTTCGCCAATTGGCGGAGAACATCCGCGACGTCTTCTTCCTGATGCAGCCCGACAGCGGCGACTTCGTCTACGTCAGCCTGGCCTATGAGCAGATCTTCGGCAAGAGCTGCGCCAGCCTGTATGCGGACCCGCAGTCCTGGCGACGGGCGATACACCCCGATGATCAGCATCTGCTGAGCACATGGAACGATGCCGGCGCGCGCGCCAGCGCCTTCGAGGTCGAGTACCGCATCCTGCGACCGGACGCCAGCCAGCGTTCGATCCGCGCGCGCGGCTTCCCCATCAATGACGCAGCCGGCCAGGTCTACCGCGTCGCCGGCATTGCCGAGGACGTGACCGAGCAAAGGCTGGCGGAGCAAAAAATGCGCCGCATCAGCCGCGTGTTCGAGCTGCTCTCCAGCATCAATGCGCTGATCGTGCGCGTCAGCAGCGCCGACGATTTGTTCCGTGAAGCCTGCCGGCTCGCCGTCGAGGTGGGCGCCTACCGCCTGGCCTGGATAGGCGTCATCGATGCCGACGCATCGCATGGCAGCATGGCCGCCTGGCATGGCGGCAGTGCCAGCTTGGAGAGCAAGATCCGCCTGACTCGGCTCGCGGGGCTGCCGGACAGCGACCGGCCCTGCTGCCGGGCGCTGCGCAGCCAGCAAGCGGTGATCACCAATGACATCGAGAACGACCCGGCCATGCAGTCACTGCGCGAGGATTTGCTCGCCTGCGGTCTGCGCGCGCAAGCCAGCTTCCCCCTCATCGTCAACCAGCAGGTGATCGGCGTCTTGACGCTGAATTCGGGCCAGATTGATGCCTTCGATGAGCAAGAGGTCAAGCTGCTGCTGGACCTGGCCGGCGACATCGCCTTTGCGCTTGACCATATCCAAAAAGGCGAGCGGCTCAACTACCTCGCCTACTACGACGCCCTGACCGGCCTGGCCAACAACAGCCTGCTGACCGAGCGCATCGAGCAAGCCCTGGCCGCCGCCCAGGCCGAGCAGCAGATGTTGGCACTGCTGGTGTTGGACATCGAGCGCTTCAAGGACATCAACCATGTTTTCGGCCGCCATGGCGGGGACGCGTTGCTGCGCCAGCTGAGTGCCCGTCTCAGCGAACAGATGGGCGAGCAAATGGGCGGCCGGGCCCAGTTGGCCCGCATAGGCGCCGATCATTTCGCGATTTTGCTGCCCGATGTGCGCGGTATGGCCGAGCTCGGGCGGCTGTTGGCCGAGCAGTACCGGCTTTGGTTCGACCCGCCCTTCATGCTGGACGGGCAGGCGCTGCAAATCTCGGCCAAACTCGGCGTGGCGGTCTACCCGGCCGATGGCCAGGATGCCCCCACCCTGCTGCGCAACGCCGAGGCGGCCGTGCGCTTGTGCAAGGCCAGCACCGAGTGGATGCTTTTTTATGACCCCCGCGCCAGCCAGTTGGTGGCCGAGAAGTTGGCTTTTGAAACCCAGCTGCGGCGAGCCTTGGAGCGCGAGGAGTTTGTCCTGTACTACCAACCCAAGGTCGACGTGGACACGCGTCAACTCTGCGGCGTCGAGGCCTTGATCCGCTGGAACAGCCCCGAGCTGGGCCTGGTGCCGCCGCTCAGATTCATCACGCTGCTGGAGGAGACCGGCTTGATCGTGCCGGTCGGCCTGTGGGCCTTGCGGCGCGCCGCGCTCGACCATCTCGCCTGGAGCGAGCTGGGACTGGCAGCGCCGCGGATCGCCGTCAATGTGTCGGCGGTACAGCTGCGCGAGCCCGATTTTGTGGCCAAGGTCGAGGCCATATTGCGCCAGGCCGGCCTGCCGCACGGCTTGGACATCGAGCTGACCGAGAGCCTGATCATGGAAGATGTGGAGGCCACGATAGACAAGTTGCAGGCGCTGCGCGGGCTCGATATGCATTTATCGATTGACGACTTCGGCACCGGCTACTCATCGCTGGCCTACCTCTCCAAGCTGCCCGCCAATCTACTCAAGATCGACCGCGCCTTCATCGACACCATGCTCGAGGAGCCGGCCAATATGACGCTGGTGGCGACGATGATTTCGATGGCCCACTCCCTGCGCCTGAAGGTCGTGGCCGAGGGTGTGGAGACCGAGGAGCAGGCGAAGATTCTGCGCCTGCTGCGCTGCGATCAGATGCAGGGTTTCTTGGTCAGCCGCCCGGTGCCGTTCGAGCAAATAAGCGATTACCTGCGCTTGACCAATCTCCCATCCTGAGCTGAGACCCGGGCCGGTTACAAGGGCAGCGCTAAATGCATCAAGACCTGCTGCGCCAAGCTCAGGCTGCTGGTCAAGCCCGGCGACTCGATGCCCAACAGATTCACCAAGCCAGGCAAGCCATGTTGGGCCGGGCCGTCGACGCGGAAGTCAGGCGCAGGCTGATCGGAGCCATGGATCTTGGGCCGCACGCCGCTATAGGCCGGCTGCAGCGCGCCGTCGGGCAGGCCCGGCCAGTAGCGCCGCACATCGGCATAGAAGGCGTCGGCACGGCTAGGGTCGACCCGGTAGTCCAGCTGCTCCGGGCCGGCGATGCCTTCCAACCATTCGGCATCGGGTCCAAAGCGGGCCTGACCACCCAGATCCAGGCTCAGGTGCACACCCAGCCAAGCGTCTTGCGGCAGCGGATAGATCAGCCGGCTGAACGGCGCCCGTCCCGCCAGGGAGAAGTAACTGCCCTTGCTGTAGAAGGCCGAGGCCAGCCGCGCTGGCGGCAGGCCGTCGGTGCGCTGGGTCAGGCCCGGCGCCCACAGGCCGGCCGCATTGATGACGATGCCTGCCCGCAGCGCCATTTCGGCACCGTCGGCCTCCACCTGCAGCTGCCAGCCCTCGGCGTGGCGCTGCAGCGCAGTGACGGTCGAACACAGGGCCAGGGCGCCACCGGCCGCTTCAAAATCCCCCAGCAAGGCCAGCATCAGGCCATGGCTGTCAACGATGCCGGTGGACGGCGACAGCAGCGCCGCCGTGCAGCGCAGTTCGGGCTCCAGCTCACGCGCCTGCGCGCCGTCCAGCCAGCGCAAATCATCCACGCCGTTGCTGTGCGCCTTGGCCGCCAAGACCTGCAGGCCGGCTACTTGCGCTGGCTCGGTCGCCACCACCAACTTGCCGCAACGCTGGAAAGCCACATGTCGCCGCTCGCAATAGTCATACAGCAGCTCACGGCCCTGCACGCAGGCGCGCGCTTTCAGCGAGCCCGGCGGGTAATACAGGCCGGCGTGAATGACCTCGCTGCTGCGCGAGCTGACGCCTGAGCCTATGCGCTCGGCACGCTCCAGCAGCAGCGTCTCCAGCCCGCGCTGCGCCAACAAGCGCGCCACGGCAAGGCCCACCACCCCGGCACCGATCACCACTGCATCAACACTTTCGACCGCTGTTTCCATGTCGCGATTGTGCGGCGTGGGCAGACCTTAGGCGTAAACACCTAGCGCGATGGCCGTCGATTTGGGCAGTAATGCGCGGCCCGCCGGTGGTACTTTCCTAAACGCGAATCTAGCCGGTGTTGGCAGCGCTTTTGCCTCGATGGCCGCCACGCAAAACGCTGAAACTGCGCACCCAACAAGCCCTGCAGTCAAGGGCAAATCACCAGCACGCCCATCGGCGGCATGGTCACGGGGAGCTCAGCAAGGCCAGAAAAACAGTCGGTCCGACGTCATCACCGGGCCGCGAGGATGAATTACCGATGCCAGCCTCCACCAAGGTCAGCACTGCCCCGAAGAGCAACGTCGCACAACAGCGCATTCTGATCGTCGACGACAGCCGCGCCATCCAGGCCATCATCCGCCGCACGCTGGAATGCGAGGAACTGGGCGAGCTGCTGTTTCAAACCGCCCATGACGGCGCCGACGCGCTGGACAAGGTAGCCTCCTTCAAGCCGGATCTGGTGCTGTCGGACTGGCATATGCCGGGTGTGTCGGGCATCGAGATGCTGCAAACCCTCAGGCAAAGCGGCCACGGCGCCATCGCCTTCGGCTTCATCACCACCGACACCGCCGCCGAATGCCGAACCCAGGCGCGCAGCAACGGCGCCTTGTTCGTGCTCAACAAGCCCTTTGACGCTCCGGCCCTGCGCAGCGCGGTCGCTCTGGGCTTGGGCCGTAGCTCTTTTCGCTCGGCGCCGCGCCAGCCGGCCGGCTCAGCCACCGACAAGCTGCCGCCGCCGACCAAGGACCTGCCGGCCATCGAGTCGTTGGCGCTGACCCAGCAAGTCTTGTTCGCCCATCTGGGCATGCGCGGCTTCGAGCTGCGGCGTAGCGACGGCCAGGGGCAGTTCATACAAAGCAGCAGCCAGATGATTGCGCTGTACAGCAGCGCCGGGCGCCAAGGCGTGTATGCGGTCGGCCTGCTCGACTGCAACGCTTGCTGCTTGATCGGCGGCCTGGCCGCCGGTTGCAGCCCACAAGAAGTCCGCGCCAGCCAGCAGCAGGCTAAGCCAAGTCCCAAACAAACTGAGCAGGCCTCCCGCTTCATGCGCGCCATGGCGCCGCTGCTGAAAAAGCGCGCGGCCAGCGACGCACCGAGCTTCAATGCCGCCCGACTGAGCAGCCAGCCGGCCGAGAAACTGGCCCATCTGATCGCCAACAACACGGGCCGATCAGACTTCCTGGTTCAGATCAAGGGCGCCGGCGTTGACGGTGAGGCCAGGCTCAGCTTCATGCTGGCCTGAGCTGCGGGCACAATCACGCTCCATCGCCTTATCGATGCCCCCACTGCTGCCCTGAGAGACGCCAAAGCATGCGAAATTCAAACCTTACAAAGACCAGCTTTTTGCTGCTTGCCCTTGTCGCCGGAACGATCGGCCATGCGCGCGCCGACTTTGAGTTGACCGACAAAAAAGGCCGGCGCCTGCTCTTGAAGGACAACGGCACCTGGCGTGTCCTGGCGCCCAAGGACGGCGCCGCGTCCGCGCCGGCAGAAAAAATCGAGCCCAAGATCGAGGACATGATCGAGCTGCAATTGTTGCGCCGCTTCGATGCACCGGGTGGCTGCCGCTTTGACCTCAGCCTGGCCAATAATTTTCCGCATGAGGTGAAGAATTTGGTGCCCGACTTCATCGCGCTGCGCGCCAATGGCGCCGTCTACGGCAGTGCCTTGACCAGTTTTGCCGCGATCAAACCGGGCGAGTCGCGCCAGCGCTCTATCCAGTTCGCCGGCCTGGCCTGCAACGACATTGACAAGGTGCAAGTGACCGGTGCCGACCGCTGCGAGATGGGCGAGCTGAACAAGTTCACCGAGTCCAAGGGCAAATGCCTGAGCTCGGTCAAGGTCTTGCCCAGCGATTTGCTCAAGTTCGAGAAGTAAGCATTTTTGCTGCGGCGACCGTCAAACGGATGTCATATCCGCGCCCGACAATGACGCGATGCCCGGATCCTTTGTCGTCTTCGATTCCCTGGTGGAACAACTCATCGGTCGAATAGCCCCGCAGTCGGCGCTCGATATTGGCTGCGGCGCGGGCAAATACGGCCAAGCCTTGCGGCGTCTGGCGCCCGACTGCCAGCGCAGTGCCGTCGAGGTGGAGCCCAGCTATATCGAGAAATTCGGCCTGCCTGAGCTCTATCACGAGCTGCATAGGGGGTCGGCGGCAGACTGGCAAAGCCAGGCCATAGACAAGCAATACGACCTGGCTATCCTGGGCAGTTGCCTCGCGCAAATGCCCAAGAGCGCGGGGCTGGACTTGCTCAATTTTCTGACCTACCGCAGCGCCTACACCCTGGTCATTTCGCCCGAGTTCGTGCTGCAAGGCGCCGTCGACGGCGTCATCTCCGAGGCCCATCAATCGGTCTGGAGCGAGCGCGATCTGGGCTGGCACGACCTCTGGGCCTGGGACAACTGCCGCTCGGTGTCGGTTTTCCTGTTGCGCGGCTATTTGCCAGCAAAGGTCAGCCTGCAGCAATTGGTGGAGCAGATCAACGCCGCCGCCCTGCCCGTGCATGAATTCCATGAGCGCCAAACCCTGGTGCGGCCGGCGCGCCTGCGCCTGGTCAATCACTGGCGCGAAACCGTCTACCGGCCGGCGTGAACAGCGCAGACTCAGCGGCCGAAGACAGCATCTTCATCAGCATCGCGGCCTTCTGCGACCCGCTGTTGGAGTTCACGATACGCAGCGCCTTGACCCAGGCCAGCCGGCCAGAGAAGGTCTTCATCGGCCTGGTCGAGCAGCAAGTGCCGGCGCTGCGCGTGCAGATTCCCGAACCCTATGCGCAGCAACTGCGCAGCGTGCATATCGACCCGCTGCAAGCCCGCGGCCCCTGCTGGGCACGGGCCATTGCGATGTCGCTGTACCAAGGCGAGCGCTGGTTCTTGCAGATTGATTCGCACACCTGGTTTGAGCCCGGCTGGGACGAGCGCCTGATCCGCTGGGGCCATGCCGCCCAAGCGCTGAATCCGCGTTGCCTGATCACCGCCTACCCCAACCCGTTTCAGATGCAGGACGGCCAGCCGGTGGCGCAACTGGTTAGCTCGCAGGTGCTGGCCCATGTGGTGAAGACCGATTGCCGCTTCGACGCCCAGCACCCGGTGCTGTATTTCGAGGGCGTGCCGGTGGCCAGCGACAAGCCGGTCTACGGCCTGCACATCGCCGCCGGCTGCCTGTTCGCGCCGGGCGGGATCGTGAACGCGGTGCCTTATGACCCGTTCCTGTACTTTCACGGCGAAGAGCAGTCCTTTGCCCTGCGCGCCTGGACGCGCGGCTGGGACATCTTCCATGTGCCCGCCGTGCCGCTGTACCACCACTATGTCGGCCCCGGCGGGTCGGGCCGGCCCATGCATTGGTCTCCCGAGCTGGACGCACAGCGCCAACAGCGCTCCAGCGTGCTCAGCGACGCCGCCAATGTCCGTTTGGCTGACTTGTTATGGCATGGTGCCGATCTGGGCATCTACGGTCTCGGCAGCGCGCGCAGCCTGGCCGACTATGCCGCCTTCAGCGGTATTGATTACGCTGCGCGCAGCATTGCACCGCTCAGTTACAAGGCGAGGTTCGGGTACTGAGAAGAGGCCGAGAAATTTTCACTGCGTGGCCGCCACTCTTGAATTCCGACCGCTGATCAGCTCAGTTCCGCATTCGCCTTTTTTTATCCCCTTCATCCCCTCCATCCTGGCTCAAATTTCTTGCTTGCTTGCACAAGTGAGTAAACGGGAAGCTCGGACAAGGCCAACGATCGATGCGCGGCGATCTGAAGGCCTGATGAGAATTTCTTGCCTGGATGGAGGGGATGAAAAAGTTTCAAAAACCAACAAAACTTCTTGCGATCCGCTCACCGTGTCGATCGAGCGACTCATCGCCCCTACTTGACCCGCTGCGCTTCCATCTGCCCGCGCAGCTCCTCGGCCACGTTCTCGAGCCGGATATCGTTGAAGCCGAACAGCGGATCACCAATGCCTGTGATCTCGGACGGGCTGCGGCTTAAATAACGCTTGATCGCTTCCTCGCCAATCGCATGAAGTTTACGATTCTTGGCCTCGGCCTCTTGCAGCGCCAGCGTGCTGCGCTCCAGCAGGCGGGCGGTGACCTGCACCGCTTGCTGGCGCTCGGCGCTTTCGCGG
This sequence comes from Roseateles sp., assembly GCA_018780415.1. Classification (GTDB taxonomy): domain Bacteria; phylum Pseudomonadota; class Gammaproteobacteria; order Burkholderiales; family Burkholderiaceae_C; genus Paucibacter_A. Next base: position 33,773 of record JADMJQ010000162.1, read on the forward strand.
CGGGCCGCCAGCAATTGCTGCTGCAGCTCTTTCTCACGCGTTTGCGCCGCCGCATCCAAGGCCGCCTTGGCCGCCTCGGCCGCCTGCAAATCGGCCTGCAATTTCTGCGTCTGCTGCTCCAGCGCCCTCAGCTTGGCCGCCTGGCCCGAGGCCGCAGCCTTGGCCTTGTCGGCGTCTTGCTCGGCCTGCAGCTTTTCTTTCTCCAGCTTGGCCTTCTCGGCCGTCAGCGTCGACTGCTGCTCCTGCGCCGCCTTCAGCGCGGTCTGCGAGCGGCGCAACGCCTCGCGCTCCTTGGAGACTTTGCTGGCATCTTGCGCTTGCACCGGAGCGGCAGCGCACAGCACCGCCCAGCAAGCCAGCAAAGCCGTGGTTCTGAATGAGGACAACTTCTTCATCTTCATCGCCGGCCCCATGTTCAGAAGCGCGCGTTCAGATCGAGCTGAATCACGTCGATGCGCAGCGGTGCACTGCTCAGGTTGCCGCTGACCGAAGTCGGATCGGTCGGCACCGCCAGGAAGCGCACCTTGTCGTCCAGATTGCGGGTGCTGGTCCAGCGCCCGGCCAGCCAGAAGTTGCGATCAAAGGCGTAGTTAGCGCCCAGCGACCAGCCCTTGTAGTTGGTGCCGCCCAGATGCCAGGTGGTGTCGGTGAAGGCATCGACCCAGGCGTCGCGCTCCATATAGCGGTAGCTCAAATAGCTCTGCCAGTCGCCACGTTTGGCCAGCTTGGCGGAACCGGCTTGCACGCGGCCTTGCACGGCGGTGGTCTTGGCGGCCAGATCGGTCAGCGCCATGCCGGCGCGCTGGCGCACATCAGCGGCGTCAAAACCGGTGTTCTCCACCCAGTCGAGGTTGAAGTTCAGCATCACCGGCGCCAAAGCGTCCACGCTCAGGCCCGCCGTCAAATTGACCGGCCGGAACTTCGAGGCCAGGCCCCAGGTCGGCGCGGCCACGCTGGTCGGGTCATTGATATTGATCAGCGTATTGCCCTTTTGTCGCCAGGCCGCCGGGTATTGGCTGCTGAAATAGCTGACCGTGCCGGTACGCGGGCTGCCCGGCGGCGGATCAGATTCACGCACACCCTCGATATTCTTGAATTCATAAACCGCCAGGCCCAGCTTCAGCTGCACGCCCTTGGCCAGCGCGAACTCACCGCCGACCTGTGCGCCCAGCAGCCATTTATCGCTGCTGCTCAGGCTCAGCTCTTCGATCGGGAACAGCCCGGCATTGGCGAACAAGCCCTGTTGCGGCGCCACATAATGCTGCATCTTGGCGGCAACGCCGTCGAAGTTGAGGTCATCCGCCCAGGTCAGATCGCTGCTGTAAAACGGGTTGGGCATGCGGCCAAAGTCGGCGCTCAGGCCCTGAAATCCGGCGGGCGGCTGCCAGTGCAACCAAGCCCGGTCCAGCGTCAGGGCATAACGGTTGAACCCCCCGCCATTGCTGCTGCCCATGGTCTGGCTGGTCGAAGTCGGCCCGGCCTGGCCGCCGCTGGAGAGCCGCAGGCCGGCCTGCACCTGGTCGGACAGCAGCGCGTCTACGTCCAGGCGCGCGCGCAACGTCATGCGCTGGCGGTCGGTATTGGTGTTGCTGAGGTCGGGCGACCAGGCGGGCGAGCTGGTCTGGGCCCGGTAGACCGAGGCAGGCACATTGCCCTCGTCGAACATATCGCCCTGCGCGCGCACGCGCATATCGCCGCCGATGCGGATGCGGCCTAGCCAGTCGGGCAAGGCGCCCGGCTCGCCCCAGCGCTCGCTCTTGGCTTGCGCAAGCACCTCGGTCTTGATCTCGTCGCGAATTTGCTGGCGCGCGGTCTCGGGCACATAGGGCACGCGCACGACTTTGGAGGCCGTGCCGGCTGCTGCACCTGCAGCCAGTGGTGTGCCCCATTGGGCGGGGGACGGCGCACCCTGATGCTGCTGCTGAGCCTGCTTGACGATCGCATCGGCCCGCTCGCGGGTGATCAGCCCTTGGCCGACCAGGGCCTCGATCAGCGCCTGCGTGGTGGCGCGCAGCGCGGCCAGCTCTTGCTTCTCGTCAACGCTGATGCTCTGCGCCTGGGCCGGCATGGCGCAGCTGACGGCTGCGGCAATGGCCAGCGCCGAAAGGCGCATGGCGTTGAGTGGTGAGGGCGAGCACAGCGTGCTCTGCTTGGCTTTGGTCATGTTGGGGAACAAGTATTGGAAAGGAATTGGGAGGAATCAGGCGATTCAGGCGATTTAGGCCTGCGGCCGCACGCTGAGCCGAAAACGCATCGGTTGCGCCAGCGCCAGCGCCGGCGGCGGCGGCAGCTTGAACTGGCGGCTGGTTTCATCCAGCGCCAAGCGCATGGCCGAGTCATTGCCGGTGTCGCCGGTCGGTGTCAATTCATAACGCTGAATGCTGCCGTCACGCTCCAGCCAGATCGCGAAGGTGGCGGTCAGCTGAGCAGCGTCGCTTTTAAGGCGGCGCTCGAGTTCATCGCGCAGCAGCTGCTTGGCGCTGTTGGCGTAAAAACGTTCTTGCGCGCGGTCGGCGGGCGTGGCGCCGCCGCCGGCCGGGCCGCTGGCCGGTGTGCCGCCGCTGTAGTCCTTGCCGACCGAGCCGGCCGCAAAAGCGCTCGGGCCGTCGCCGGCCGCACCCTCCATCTTCAACGGCTCATTGGCTGCCTTCGGCGCCTCGGCCTGCTTGATCTGGTCCTCACGCATCACCTGCTTGGGCTCGTCCTTGGGTGGCTCGGGCTTTTTCAACTCGGGCTTGGGCGGCGGCGGGGGCGGCGGGCTGTCCGGCAGAATCGTGATCTTGGCGACCTTTTGCTTGGGGCCTTCTTGGCTCTTCATGCCTTTGACGGCCCAAACCCCGGCGCCCACCACGGCCAGGAATGCCAACACCACACCGATCCTGATCAGCCATTTGCGGCCGGGTGAATCATCCAAATGATCTTCTGCTAATCCACTCATGGTCAGCCCCTTCAAGTCCCAATACGGGCCGTCACCAGGCCCATATTGACCTGCAACTTGTTGCACAAATCGATCACCGCCACCACGCTGGCGTACTGCGTGCGCGCATCACCCTTGATCGCCACCGACATCTGCGCATCAAGGCTCTTGGCCTGCAGCAGCTGCGCCTCCAGTTCGTCCAGCGTGACGCCGACGCCATTGATCAAGACCGCACCGCCCTCCATCACCTGCACGATCTTCAAGTCGTGTTTTTCGGTGCTGGGCTTGTTGCTGGGCTTGGGCATGGTGATGGACACACCCTGCACCGAGGCCGTGGTCATCAAAATGAACACGACCAAGAGCACATAGGCCAGATCCAACATCGGCGTGACGTTGATGGTGTCGATCGGTTTGACTTCGTTTTGTACTTGCATGGCTTGTGCCTATTGGGTTTATTCCGGGGCAGCGCGCTTGGTGACCAGGCCGATCTCGGTGATGTCCAGCTTCTTGGCCACCTCCAGCACCTGCATCACCTTGTCGTATTGCGCCGCCGCGTCGGCTTTGAGCACCACCGGTAAATTTGGATTGCCTGCTTTGTACTGCGCCAATGTGTCACGCAACTGATCCATGTCGACCGGGTAGGCATCCAGATACACCGCGCCATCCGCCGTGATGGTGATGGCCCGGGTCTGCGGCTTGGCCAGGTTGCTGGTCGCATGGGTGGTCGGCGACTTCACCTTGACGCCCTGCACCGAGGCGGTGGTCAAGATGATGAACACCACCAGCAAGACATAGGCGAGGTCCAGCATCGGCGTGACGTTGATATCGTCATACGGTTGGTTGTCACTTTTGACGTCGGCCGACATGAGGGCTGCTCCAGGTAACGGTCAAGTTCAGTGCTAAATTCAGCGTCACGGCGCGCCGTGCAGCTCAGCCACGCGGGTGATGAACTCGTCGATGAAGATCTGCATATCGGACGACACGTTCTTGATCTGCGCGGCCAGATAGTTGTAGGCAAACAGTGCTGGAATCGCCACCGCCAGGCCGGCCACTGTGGCCAATAGCGCCGAGGCAATGCCGGGAGCGATCGCATTGACGTTGACGTCACCGGCGGCCGCAATCGCGGCAAAAGTGATCATCACGCCGACCACCGTGCCCAGCAGGCCCAGGAAGGGGCCACCGGCAATCGCGATCGTCAGCAACACCATGTTTGAGTTCAGGTGTGCGTTCTCGCGCACAAAGTCGGCGTCCACCGAGGCCTTCACCGCATTCATGGCCGGGCCGCTCAAGACCGGGCCACCCACGTGGCCCACCTTGCGCTTATCCAGCTGCGCGATGCCGGCTTCATAAAGACGGAACAGCGGTGAATACTTGTGCGTGCCCGTCTTTGCCAGCGTCAGCAGGTCCTTGTCGGCATCGCGAAAGCGCCGCAGGAAGCTCAGATTGTCTTTGGCGGCGCGGTTGACCAAGATCGCCTTGGCGACCGTGACCCAGAAGGCGACCACAAACATAATGCCCAAAATGATGATGACGACCCAGGCGTCGACGGTCAGGTTCTTGACCAGAATCGCGAAATGGCCAACATGCTCTTCACCGTCGCCGCTTTCGGCCGTCTCGCGCTGCGAAGCCACCAGGCGGCTCTCCGCACCTTGCGCGCCGGCCGACACGGCCAGCCATTCGGCGCTGCGCAAATTGCTGGAAACCTGCAACTCATCCAGCAAGCCCACCGCACCGTCACCCACCTTGAGGCTGCTGCCCAAGGCGGGTGTGGCCATATCGCCCTGCGCCACTTGCACGCCGCCAACAAACAAGGTCGCCTTGCCCAGGCCCAAGCGCAGCGCCAGATGGGTCCATTTGGCAGCTGCGATCTCACCGCCGGCCAGTTCGGTCTTGCCCGCGTTGCCGACATTGGCGACCAGCTTGCCGGCCTTGATGGCCAGATTCAAGTCACCCCAGTTCAACACGCCGGCGCGCGTCACATCATCCAACTTGACCCATAGGCTGACGGTCAGCTGGTTGCCGCCGTCGACGATGGCCTTGTCGCTCAAGGGGTACACGATGGGCGCACCGCTGAGCTTGGCGCTGGCCGCCAGCAAGCCGTTGGCTTCAATAGTCAGCGGCTCGGCCGGTTTGACGCCGCCCTGGTGGTCGGCCCCGGCAGGCTCTTTGTCGCTGAAGTGGAAGGCGGCCACGGTGGCGGCGTCAAAGCCGGCGGCCGCGACCGTGTCGCCCGGCTCGGGCGCGGCCTTGGGGTTGCCCGCATAGATGTAGAACTGATTCTTGTCGCTGCCGGGCAGCACGCTGGGCACTTGCACCCACAGCACCGCCAGCTCGTTAAGGCCGTCAAAGCGCTCGACGCTGAACTTCAGCGGCGTCTTGTCGTCGCCGGCGATCACGCGCAGGTCGGAGCCATCTTCCCTGGCCGAGGTGAAGTCAAAGTTGCCCGAATGCAGGCGCACCGCCACCGCCACATTGCTGGCCGCCTCCTTGGTCTCGCTGCCCTGCGCCGAGGTGTTCAAGGTGATGCGGGTACGGCCGCTCCAATCGGGGTTCCACCAGGCCTGGGCGGTGCCCGGCAAGGCGGAGGCGATCAAGGCGAGGGCCATCAGGCCCTTAGATAAGCTTGCGTTGCGCATTTTGATGATCCAGAAAAATTCAAGAGATAGCGATAAAACTTTGAAACCAGGCCGCGGTCGACTCAACCATTGCCGAAGCCGAGGAACTCCAGCAAGAGACTGCGTCGGCTGCGCCGGCGCTTTTTCTCGTCGTCTTCCTTGTCGGCGCTGTTGAGGCCGGCGGTGGCATTGGTCAGCGCGTCACTGGCCGGCAGCGTGATCGGTGCCGCGGCCACCACCTCGGGTGCCGCACCGGCGCGCGCGCCGTCGACCTTGATGTCATTGGCATTGACCAGGCGCTCGGCGCCCAGGAAGGCGTTGCCTTTGGAGCGAATGCCGGCCTCACCGGCGTTGATCTCGCCGGTCGGCGCGTACAGATCGAGGTCGCTGCCGGCGCTCAAGACGGCGATGCCGCTGCCGCTGAAGGAGCCGGAGGTGTCAAACACCAGGCGCCCTTCAGCGTCCAGGCGCAAGACCGGCGCGGGTGCGCCACTGACCGTCTTGGCGCCGCGCCCGGCATCGATATTGCCGGCCGACGACCACATCAGCACATTGCCCTTGCCGAGCGTGAACACGCGCGAGGAATTGACCTCGAAGTTGGCGGCCACCACCGTATTGATGTCGCCGCCACCCACCGTCACCAAGCCCAGATCGGTGGCGCTCTTGCCGCCGGCCTTGACCGATTTGGCGACCAGGTCACCGGCCACCGCGCCGCCGCCGGCGTTGATCAGCGTGATGTCGGCCCGCTGCATGGTCTTGATCTGGCTGGACGACATCAGGATCTGCGACTTGGGGCGGTCCTGCGGCAGCAAGATATCGATCGCCATATAGGCGCTGCCATAGCGCGCCCAGCGCGCGTCACCGTCGAGCTGCGAGGCCGCGCGGCCGGCTGCGCGCAGCTCGGCCATCAGCACCCGGTTCAGCCACGGCATCTGGCGCGCGACGGGCAAGGCCTCAAAACGGGCCAAGGCCTGCGCCGGATCGCTGGCCAGCGCCTCGCCGGTGTTCAGCCGCACATAGTCGGCCAGCGCCTTCAGCTGGGCCGGGTCGGCCAGCGTTTGCAGCAGTTGCACCCGCTTGGTCGGCGTCTGCTGACCGAACTCGGCCAGCAGCAGTCGGCTCAGCGCCTGCTCACGCTGCGCCGGGCTCAGCTCGGCGCTGACCTTGAGCGCCTGCGCCGCGCTCAAGCGGCTCCAGGCCGGCTCAACCAGGCTGGTCTGGTTCTTCAAGGCCGCATCCACCGCCGCGTCAGTCGCCGGCAGGCCCAGCGAAGCGGCCATGCGCAGGCGTTGCTCATCCAGCGTGGCGCGCGCCGGCAAGCCGCGCACATAGGCGGCCAGCGCTGCGTCCATGCGAGCGTCGCCGAGCAGGCCGCGCACCGCAGCGAGCTGCTGCTCGCTGCCCAAGGCGTCGAACTGCGCCGCCGTCAGCGCGCCGCCCAGCAGGCTGAAGGCCTGGCCCTGCTTGCCGCTCAGGCCCGAAGCACCTAGTACATGGAAGCCCTGTTGTGCCGCCGCGCTGTAATCGGCGCCGTCCTCACGCAAGCCCGCCACCACGGTCAGATTGCTGCCCTGGGCGGGCAGCAGAACGCCATTGGCCAGATTGCCGTTGGCAACAATGCCGGCGCCACCGCCCAGGTCGATATCGCGGCCGGCCAGGACCAAGAGCTCGCCGGGGCCTGCGATGTTGATGCCGGCCGTGCTGTTGCTGCTGTTGAAGACCAGGTCGCGGCCGGCCTTGATGACCGAGCTTTCCTGGGCCATTCCGTCGCCGGGCGGCTGATGCTGAACAGACACTTGACCGGACTGCGCAAAGCGCACATCGCGGCCGGCCGTCAGCTCCAGCGGACGCGCCGACACCAACACGCTGTCAACCCGCACATCGCCGCTGCCCGACAGCAGCTGAACCGGGCTGCGGTTGCTCTGGTCCAAGGTGGCCTGTCCGCTGGCATCGCGGCTGAACGTGCGCGCCTCTTGCAGCCCCAGGGCCAGGCTGAGAATGTCGGAGCCCGCGCTGACGGGCTCGGCGGCCAAGGCCAGGACCTCAAGGCGCCCCAGCTTCAGCTCTTGCTCCGCCGCAATCAGCGTGCGCGCCTTGGCCGGATCGGCCGCCGCACTCCATTGCAAGGCGGTGCCCATGCTGACCGAGCCCTGCGGTGCCAGCACGCGCAGATCAACCGGCAACACATAGGACAGCTCATTGGCCCTGACCCCGGTCGCACGCAGCTGATCGGCGCCCAAGAAGTCAATCGTTCCGCCGGCACTTTGCATGAACAAACCGGCATTGAAATCAAGCGCCGGCAGGCTCAGGTCCAAGCCCATATTGTTGTCGGGAGTGATGTAGGCATAGGCAAAGTTGCGCACACTGGCCACGGCCGCATCGCCGCCGCTCTGCACCCGCACCTGACCGTCTTGATAGATCAGTTGCAGTCCCGGGTCCAGATTGGTGCTGACGCTGCTGTCGCTGCGCACCGCCGCACCGGCCTTCACGTCCAGGCCACGCCGGGCCGCCATGAACTGCCCGCTGATCACATCGCGCCCGGCCAACACGGTGACGGAGCCGCCTCCGAACTGTTGATCGGCCGCCGAGGTACCAAGGGCCGCCAGCGCCGCCGCCGCATCGGCCGACAAGCCGGCATAGCCGCTGCTGGCCGCTGCCGCACGCAAATGCTCGACATCGCGGCCCGCCTTGGCGTGGATATCGCCGCCGCCCAGCGTCGCAAATCCCTGCTGGAATTTGTCGGCACGGGCATACCAGGTGCGATTGACGTCGCTGCTGCGGGCACGCCACAGCCAGTCACTGACATAACGCTGCGCTTCCACAGGGGCGCTACCCTTGATGTCGCGGCCAGCGCGCAGCGTGATGCCGCGCCCGCCTTGCGTGAAGGGGCTGACGCCACTGCTGCCCAGGTCCTGGGTCAAGCCCTCAAGAATGACTGGATGGACGGTGACCGGCAAGGGATCGGGTTCGGCAGGTGCCGGCGGCGGGGGCGGTGGAGGCGGTGGTGGCGGTGGCGGCGGCGCTGGCGGCGGGGTCGGCGCGGCCGTTTGACCCGCCGCGACGGGCGGCGCCGGCGGCAACACATTGCCGGTGCTGCTGCCATTGCCGGGTGACGGCTCGGTGGCAGCAACACCGTCGGCGGCAACTCTGACATTGGCCGCAGCCTGCGCGCGCAGCAAAGCGCTGGCGCCGGCCAAACCTTCGGCGCCTGCCTCGGGTTCTTCCGGCAGCTCCGGATCGGTCGGGTCCACAACCACATCGAGCACACCAACCGGCGCGCCCAGGCTCAGCACGGTGGCGGCCGAGTTCAGCAGCTGGATATCCTGCGCGGCGGCCAGCTCGATGCGGCCGACCGTGCTGCGCAGCTTGACCGCTGCGCCGGAGGTCTGGCCGATCAAGATCGATCCCTTGCCCTGCGACTGCGGGTCAAGCGCTCGGATCGCCAGGGTGTCGGCGCTGCTCAGATCGGCGCCGGCCACCATGCGGATGGCACCGGCGCGCACGGAAGTGCCGATCAAGCCCTGGCCGTCGATGGGCGACGGCCGCAGGCCGGTCGACAGATCGGCTTGCACAAGCAAATCGCCGGCCGCCCGCAGCGTGATCGCCGCTTCGCCGGCATGCGCAGACTGCAGCATCTGCGCCTTGCTCAAGACCGGCATGGCCCAGTTGTTTTGCAACTTCAAGTCCTCGGCCGAGCGAACTTCGACGCCCGGGCGTACCAGCAAGATGCGCTTCAACTCGGTATTGCCACCGCTGAGACGCACAGCCATGGCCTCGGCGCTGCCGTTGTCGGCGCCCATAAAGGCCTGGTTGTCGGCGATGACCTGGCTAAGCCCCAGCGAGCTCTGCTCGGAGGGCGGTGTGGTGGGCTGGACCGTCGGCGGGTTGGTCGGCGTCAGCGTCGGCGTCAGCGTTGGCGTCCCCGTCGGCATCACTGTTGGTGTAACGGTCGGCGTCACCGTAGGCGTAACGGTGGGCGTCACCGTCGGCGTAACGGTTGGAGTAGCGGTCGGCGCCACCGTCGGTGTGCCGGTAGGCGCAACACTCGGCTTGGTGGGCGGCGCCGGCGGCTTGACGGTCCCGGTCGTGCTGCCATTGCCGGTCGAGGGATCGGTAGGCGGATTCGTTGGCGGCACGGTTGGGCCACCCGTCGGGCCGGTTGGTGGCGCGGGTGGCTTGATCGTGCCCGTCGTGCCCCCGTTGCCGGCCGAAGGGGCGGTCGGCGCAGCGGTGGGTGCAGCTGTTGGTGCTGCGGTCGGCGCTGGCGTTGGCGCTGCTGTTGGTGCCGCGGTGGGGGCAGCTGTCGGTGCAGCCGTAGGTGCTGCGGTCGGAGCCGGCGTTGGTGCCGCCGTCGGTGCCGGTGTTGGTGCAGCGGTCGGCCCAGCAGTTGGCCCGGGCGAAGGCGCAACCGTCGGCCCGGTCGGTGCCGGCGGTGGTTTCACCGTTGGCGTGGTTTCGCCGTTGCCGGTGGACGGCGTGGTGGGTATCGGTGCAGGGGTCGGTGCAGGCGGAGGCACCGGTGCCGCCGTCGGCTCGGTCGGCGCCGGTGGCGGTTTGATGACCGGCGTCGTCACGCCATTGCCTGGCGACGGTTGGTCGCTGGGGCCGGCGGTCGCCGTGCCACCGGCGTCGTTGGTCTGGGCGGATGCCGTCGGCGGTGCAGGCATCGGCGGTGACGGCGGCAAGACCTCACCCGTTGTGGCCCCGTTGCCGGCAGACGGATTGGTGGCCGGATCCCTGGGCTCGGTGGTGGGCTGCGGCGTCGGCGCGCGCGTTGGCGCGACGGTCGGCTTGGTGGTGGGCGCGATGGTCGGCGCCGGCGTTGGGGCGGTCGTCGGTGCGACCCCGTCATACAGCTGCTTGACGCCGTCATAGACCTTGAATGCTTCGACGTCGACGCGGCTGACGCCGGTCAGGCTTGCATTGATCTTCTCGACCCGTACATCCTGACCGTTGCGAGCCGCACGCAGCAGCAGCTCACCGCTGCCGGTCTGACCGGCTGCATTGGACACATCAATGCTGGCGCCGGCCTGCAGATGCAGCCAACCCTGCTGGCTGTTCAGGCTGACCGTGCCGCCCTCGCCACCTCTCGCACTCAATCTGGCCCCTGGCTGCAGCGTGATGTCATCACGGGCATTGAGGGCAATATGGCCCGCCTCGGCGGCACCGGGGTTGACGAGGCTGCCGGCTACCGCCAAGGCGCCGCCGTCGGCGGTCAGCGTGATGCGCTGGGCGCTCAAGCTGGCCGCTGCGGGCAGCACCTGGTCGCCGACGCGGTTGCGCACCGCGATGCTGTCGGCAAAAGCAAAACTACCGGCCTGCTGCAGGCCCTGGCTCAGGGCGGCGAGGTCCAGTGCCTCGGCGCTGTCCAGGCTGAGGCTGCCGCCGCGCTCGGCGGAGGCAGCGGCCGCACGCAGCTCACCGTGCAAAACCAGCTGACCCTGGGGCGCGCTCAGCTCCAAGCTACCGGCGTCGCCGCCCTCGGCCCCAAAGGCAAGACCCGACCCTGACAAATCGAACCGCGCACCGGCGCGCATCGCGACATCGCCCTGCTCGCTGCGCGCCGTCAGGCTGCCGGCGGCCAGCTCGGCCACCGGCGCGTTCGGCGCCGTACCGATCTTGACGCTGCGGCCAGCCACATTGACGCGAGCGGCGCCGTCGAAATTCACATCACCGGCGGGCCCGGTCGCCTGCAGGCTCAAATGGCCCGCCGGCAAATCAATCATCGTGTTCAGCTGCAGCGACTCGGCCTTGACGCTCAAACGGCTGGCCACGGCCGCATCGGCGGCCGGGCCAGTGACGACGGGCTGCGCGGGATGAGCCAGCAAGCTGGCCGCACCGCGGATCTGCCAATCGGCATCGGCCAGCGCGCTGGCCTTCAGCACAGGCGTGCGCAGCAGCAACTCGCCCTCCACCTGCAGACGGCTCTTGCCGCTGAGCAGCAGCGCCCGTTCGGCCGACACCTCAACCTGCGCCGCGCGCCAGCGTTGCTCGCCGGCAGCCAGCGTGATGGTGCCCAGGTCGGTATTGCTGAGATCTTTGCTGCCCCCGGCGCTGATGAGCAATTGCCCTTGCGCCGGCTCACCAGGCAGCGGCGCCGGCGCCATCAGGCCGGTGCTATTGCCCAGCACCAGGCTGGCGGCCTGCACATGGGCGGCCTCGGCGTCGGCGGCAGCGCCGATCACCTGCAGCATCGGCGTATCCAAACTCAGCTGACCCAAGGTGGCCGAGCCCAAATGAGCGCCGCTAAGCAGATCGATGCTGGAATAGCTGCGCAGCAAGAGCTGATCGGCCTGGCCGACCTTGCCCAGCAGCGCAGCGTCCAGCAGCAAGCTGTCGCTGAACAAGGCGGCGTCGCCGCCAATCTGAATGCGCGGCGCACCGATGCCGATCTGCGATGCGGCCAGGTTCACACCGTTGCCGAAGCTGCTGGCAAAAGTGGCGTCGAGCAGCAGACTGCCCGCCTGCAGATTCACGCCGTCGGCGATGCTGAGGCTGCCGATGGCACGTTGGGCGGCGCTGCGGGTCAGGCCGCTGGCGGTATTGCCGCTGAGCAGAATCGCCGCGCCGTCGCCGGCGATATGCCAGTCCTGGCCGGCGGATGAAGTACCCACGCCCGCCGGCAGCAAGGCGCTGATGGTCGCGCCCTGGCCCAGGCTCAGCTCGTCCTTGGCCAGCAGGAGCAGCGAGGCTGCCTGCAGCGGCTGGCTGGCGTCGCTCAGCACCTTCAAACTGTTGGTACGAACGTCGAGCTTGAGCGGGTCATTCAAACTGGCCGGCACGGCGCCCAGCACCAGGCTTTGCACACCCAGGCTGGACAGCTGAGCCGGGCTCAGCCACAGCGTGTCGCCCGCCTGCGCCGACGGCGTGCCGCCAACCTGGATGTTCTGAGCGGCAAAGAAGGCGGCCCCGCCGCTGCCCTGCACACCGGCCGAGTTCTTGGCCGCATCAAAGCGCATTGCACCTTGCAAATCAACCTGCTGCGCGGCCACCACCAGACTGCCGGCGTCACGGCTCAGCGCCGGGGTGGCGCGGTCCTGCTTGGCCGCCAAGGCGCTGAAGAACGTGTCGGCCTCGGCCATGCGGACCTCGCTGGCCTTGCGCGCCTGTGCGGGGGTCAAGACTTGCCAGGTGCTGCTCAGCGCGTCTTGCACCGCTGTGCCGGCAACACCTAACTTCGCACCCACCAGCACCGTGCCGTCGTCGCGCTTCAGCGCCGTGCCCATGGCCAGCCCCGTGCCGGCGTTGGCGACCGGGCGCAGCAGGAAGGCACCGTCAAGCAAGGCATAACGGGCCGGCAACAAGGTGTAGGTGCCGGCCGGCACCGGGGCGCCCGCGCCGACGGTGATCTGACGGCCGGCGCCGGGGGCGTTCACCAGGCCGACATCGGCGCTGCCACCGCTGGCCACAGTCGGCACGATGGCAAAGGCGCCGTCGCTGCCGCTGAAGACATCGCTGGAGCCGCCGGGGCCGGGCACAAACTGCCAGGCACTCAGGCTGCCGCCGCCGCTCAGGTCCAGCTTGGCACCGGCGTCGACCTGCACCTTGCCTTGGGCGGAGTTCAACAACACCGCCTTGGCTGGCGCGGCATCGGCCGTCAGCACGGCCGATTCGGCCCCCGGCGCGAACCATTTTTCGCCCGACCATGTGCCGAACAAGAGATCCTGGCCGGCGGCGCTGACGCTGGTCTCGCTGCCGCTGAGCAGGGTGACGCTCTTGGCGCCCTGCAGTTCGATACGGCCGGCCGGCGCACGCAGACGCCCGCCCTGCACAATCGTGTCGGCTTGCGCCAGCAAGCTGCCACCGGCACTCCAAGGCGCGGCGGGCGTGGCTGTGCCTTGCAGGCCAAATTCAAGCTTGTGGCCGCTGGCAGACAACAGGAATTGGGTGTCGGTGGCGGGGAAAATCTGCGCCGCGCTCAGGCGTGTGTCGGCCAGCGTCGACAGGCTGCCAAACAGCTGGCCCTGCTTGTAGCTATGGCTTTGCAGCAGCAGGTCACCGCCGCTGACCAGGTTCAGATCGCCCACACCTTGGGTGACCAACTCGCCGTCCAGCAGCAAGCGCTCGCTGGCCTGCAGCGTCAGCGTGGAAGTTCCAACGCTGGCCAGCGGCAGCGGCCGCTTGGCCGCAGTGGCTTCCACCGCGGCTTGGGTGTTGGCCCAAACCAGATTGGCGGCGGACAGGCTGGCAGCGCTCTTGTCACCGTTCGCCTCGCCTGTCATCGCAATCACCGGCGCATCCAGGCTGATGGCGCGGGCCAGATTCAGGCTCACGCCGGCATCAACGGCGATGCGCTCACGCGCACTCAGGCTCAGCTCGTCCGCGCCAGAGGCTTGCAGCATGGCGGCCGATAGCTGCGCCCTGCCCGTCAACTCGGCCGCGCCCTTCAATTGCTCGGGGCTGAGATTGGCCGAAATTTGGGTTTGCTGGGCCCCCAAGCGCAGCTCGCGCAGCGGCGGCAGCTGATCAGTGTTGGCACTGACCGTGCCAAGCTCCAGCTTGACGCTGACCTTGCCGCCGGCCTGGTCTGTTGTTGGACCGTTTGCACCGGCAAAGGCACGCAAGTTTCCTTCCAGCAACAAGTCTTGATTCGCGCGCACGCTCAAGCTGCCGGCGCTGCTGGCGATCAACCGGCGCGTCAGCTGCTCGCTGCCCTCCACGCGTTGTTTGAGGTCCAACTCGCCCGCGGCGCCGCTGATGTCGATCTGACCACCGGTCTGCCAGATCAGGCTTGTGGCCTGGCTGCCCGCCGCCTCCAGGCTGACGCTGCCGCCGGGCAATACCCGACCCTGCAGCAGCCCGTCGCTGCTGGGCTGCAGTTGCCGCAGGCCCGCCACATCGATGCGGCTATTGGCACCCAACCACAGATAGCGCGCGGTGTTGATGTCCTCGGCATTGGTGCTCCGGGCCAGGCGCAGATTGACCTGGCCGCCGGGCGCCGTCAGGCTGCCGTCCACCTTCAAGCTGGTGCCGGCGGAGAGGTTGAGCTTGGCCGTCGGGTCCAGCGTGATCGCGCTGCCGGCGTCCATGCTCAGTTGGCCCTCGGCACGGCCCACGCCGAGACCGCTGGAGGCCAGGCTGATATTGACCGGCTTGGCGAAGCCGGCTGTTTGCGAGCCCGCCTTCATCATCAATTGCTGCTGTACCTTGCTGCTGTCCGCAGTGCTGGCCGTCACGCGGGCCACAGGCGCGGCCTGCCATAGCTGCAAACTTGGCTTGAGCTGCAAGCCAGCGGCGATGTTCAAAAAGCCACGGCCATCCAGCGTGTAGTTCTGAAACCCGCCTTGGCTGAAGAACTCGCTGCCGAGGTTCAGATTGGCGGCCGGGTCAGCAAGGCCATCACTCAGTTGCACCGAGGCGGCCGCCAGACTCAGGCTGCCGCCCTGTGTCATCGAGTAGCCGCGCAGTTCCGCCTTGTTCAAGTTCAGCCTGCGCGCCGCCGCATCTTCGGTGAAGCTGGCCACGCCGCTGCTCAACACAATGGCGCCGGCCGCCGCGCCGCAGATGCGGTCGGCGGTGCAATCGGCCCGCTTGAGCGCACCGGTCACCAAGGCACCGCCGGACACATCCAGCACCGCGCCCTGGCCCAGCGTGACCGAGCCGCCGGATTGCAGCGTCAAACTGCCGCCGGCCAGGCCTTGCAGCGCTGCCTGCGGGTCCATCGCGGCATTGACCCACAAGCCCGACACATCCAGCTTGATCGCCGGTGCCACCTCAACGGCACCACCCAGACTGCGCAGCGTCAGCGAGCCGGCCGGCGCCCGAATGTCGGCGCCGACCTTGACCAAGCCCTGCTCCGACAGCAGGCTCAGCTTGGCGCCGCTGGCCAGGGTCAGGCCCTGGCTCGAGCTAACGCCTTGCTGCGCCGCCACCACCACATCTCCAAAACCCGAGGCCATCAGACCGGCGGCCGACAGCCCCGAGTCCACGACCAAGGCGGACGCAGCGTCGCCGCGCAAGCCGGCCCATTGCACTTCGCTCAACCGGGCGCCGCTGCTGCCCAGCACAAAGCGTTCAAGAATCGCTCCGTCGTAACTGCCGTCACCAAACTCGCTGACATGCCTGAGCGCACCCAGGCGCAATTGCCCGGCCGCGGCCAGCGCATCCAAACCGGCCGCCTGGCGGCGCCCCAGCACCGTGCCACCAGACAGGCCGCCGTCCAGCGTCACCCGGGGGGCGATGATGCTCAAGCTGCCCGCCGCGCGACCTTCCACATAGCCGGCTTCTTGCTGGGCCGACAACACGCTGCCGTAGCTGACCACCGGCCCCCAGCGGTCGTACTTGACCTTGTTGGCGCCGGCATTGCTGATGCCGGTGTAGAGCAGGTCCTTTGGCGCATTGTTCAGCGTGTAGGCCTGACCATTGCTGCCGAACAGTTGCGTCGGCCGCACCTCGGCGGCTACATAACTCACTTTTCCACCGGCCACCGACAAGGTCGATGTGGCATGGCTGTACACGCCCTCGCCGGCCAGCAGCTTCAAGCTGCCGCCGCTGGCCAGGCGCTCACTGGCGCTGCGCTGCACACTCTTGCGGTAGCTGTCCAGATCACCCAAGACGAGCGAGCTTTGGCGGATGTCCAGCGTCACCTTGTTGCGATACAACAGGCCGTCTTTTTGCAGCGGCGCGTCCTTCAGATCATTGCTGCCCAGCAACTCGGTGGTGACGAAGTTGCGAGCCGCGCTCACCTCGGTATCGCGGGTGCCCGAGACGTCGATGCGGGCGCCGGCATCGATGATGATGCGGCCGCCTTGATCGGCCATGTCCAGGCGCTGGCTGTCCACCAGGCCGGCCACATAGTTGGGGGTTTTCAGTGCTTGCAGCTGGGCTTGCGCGCCGGGGGCGACGATCTCGGCGCCTTGGCCGATGCTGATATTGGCGCCGGCCAGGTCCAGGCGCGAGCGCACAAAGGTGGCGTTGTCATCCGCCAGCAGCGGCTTGCCGTCGGCGCCTAAGCCATCGGCAACGATCTCGGTGCGGCTGCCAGCGCCAATCACCAGCTCGCCGCTGCTCGCGGCGCGCTTGTAGCGCGGGTCGCCGGTGCTGATGTTGTCGGCCACGGCGTCCAGTGCACCGCCCTGGGCCAGCAACATGATGGAGCCGTTCTGGCTGACGCTGGTGCTGGCGCTGATGCGGCCGGATTGATTGACCGCCATGCCGACCAGGGTGGTGTTGCCGCGCTGTTAGTCACAGCCCCTTTACTCACTTCGCTGCTCATGCCGGCCTTGCCCACCTCGACCAGCAGGCCGCGCAAGGCCGGCACATTGGCATTCACCTCGGAGGCATAGATCGCCTCGTCCTTGGGCTGCTTGTAATAGACCTCGGCGCCGCCGGCCAAGACCACTTGGCCACCGGGCGCTGTCAGGCTGCCCTCGTTGATGACCTGCTTGGCAAACAAGAAAATACGGCCGCCCTCGGCAGTTTTGAGCTCGGCGCCGGGCTGCACGTGAACAAAGCTGGAGCTGGCAACAAAAGGCGCCTGATCTTCGTTGTTCTTGTCATAACGAAATGCCGCCGAGCCACCGGTGATATTGCCGACGAAGCCATTCAGGTAGTCATTGTTCGTCGGGCTCAAGGTGGTTGCCAGCAAGCTGCCCACGTCCACGCTGGACTTGGCGCCGAACAAGATGCCGTTCGGGTTGTAGATCAGCAACTCGCCGCCATTGGTTGCCTTCAGCTTGCCGAGAATCTGGCTCGGCGCGCCGCCGCTGATGCGGTTCAGGGCGCTGGCACCCGGCTGCGCCATTTCGAAGGTGACCGAGCTGGCCTCGCCGATATTGAAACTCTGCCATTTGTAGATTGCGCGCTGGCTGCTTTGCTCGATGCGCATGTCCCGGCCACCCAGGCTGTTGGGGATACCCGCGGGCAGACCGGCCTGGCCCTGCCCGCTGATGCGCCAGCCGGCCATCGAGTTGACCGGCACCGGCAGCGCCGCGGGCGCCGGTTTGGCTTGTGCCATGGCCTGCAACGGCAAGGCCGTTGACAGCGCCGCCACCAGCGGACGCAGCACCATACAGCCCCAGCCAGGGCTACGCGGGGCAAGCTTCTTGGCTGCAGCCTTTTGGTTCAGCGTCGTGCGGGGTGTGGAAGAGGAAGCCATGGCGGGTGTCTTGATTCGTTCTATTGATGCGTTAGGGTGGTGCGCTGCGGGGCTGCTGCTGGGTTGAGCGCAAGCGCCTCAATCAAAAGCGCAGGCCCGCGCGCACATGCACATGCTCCGAGGACGCGTCCGGGTTGGTCGGCACCGGCCGGTGGCGTTGCGCCCAATCCAGCGCCAGGCTCAGGCCCGGCTGCAGCGCCAGGCGAAAGCCCAAGCCCGTGCCCAACAGCGGCGTGCGGCTTTGCTGCCCCGGCTCGGGGTTGAACAAATTGACCCGCGCCGCGTCGGCAAAACCGTAGAACACGATTTCGCTGAACGGCGGCAAGTTGGCGCCCTCAAAGGCGGCCAACAGGCCAGGCGCCAGATTGCGGCTGCGCAACTCCAGCGAGGCCAAGAGGCCGCGGTCACCGGCGACCGCGCCCTCGTCATAACCGCGCACCGTGTCGGCGCCGCCGATCGAGAACTGCTCGGCGCTGGTCAAGGCCTGGTTGGCCAGCTGGCCGCTCAAACGCAGGGCCAGCTCGGCATGGCCAAAGCGCTGGGTGGCGCGCCAGTCGCCGCGCAGCGTGGCGAAGCCGCCGTCGGCGCCGCGCCGCTTGCAGGCGAATTGATCGGCCTGGCCGAAGTTGCCGTCCAGCAACTGGCAGTCGTCACGCGTGGTTTCCAGCAGCGGGCGCAGGCCCAACACCGCCGTTACGCTGAGCTGCTGCTGCAGCGAGTCGCCCCACCAGGCGCCGTTATAGCCGGCCTGCAAAGGCATGTACTTCAGCGGCGACGCGATCACGCCGGCGCTGCTGCGCACGTCCTCGGTGAGGTTTTTATAGTCGGCGCCCAAGCTCAAGGAATGCACCGAATCGGCCAAGTTCTTGTTCATGCCGTAACGAAAGCCCAGCGTGGTGCCGCGGCCCAGCACGCGGGTACCACCCAGCGACTCCAGATCGCTGCTGGAGTCGATGGCGGTGAAGTTCAAGGAGTCGCCATCGGCCAGCGGCGCGGTGTAGTTGAACACCACCACCCGCGACTCCTTGCGGCTCAGCGGCGCGCCCATCAGGCTGAGCGAGATCACATGGTCCTTTTGCAGGAAGTTGTCGTAGTGCAGATTGGCGGCCATGCGGAAAGGATCGGTATCCAGCGCTGCCGCATTGCTGATCTCGATGCTGCCGCCGATCGGTGGCCGGTCCTCAACTTTCAACTCGGCCTCGACCGTGCCGGGCACTCGGCCGGGCCGCAGCACCGGCTGTACGCGCCGCTCGTCGCCACGGCTGACCGAGGCAATTTGCTGCTGCACGGTATTGAAGTTAGGCACCTGGCCGGGGGCTAGTTCCGTCACCGCCGCACGAATGCGGCCTTGGGCGTAATACTGCGAGCCGGTCACATACAAGGCGCCGACGCGGCCCTCCAGCACCGTCAAGCGGATCACGCCGCCGTCGACGCGCTGCTCGGGGACATCGACAAACACAGTCAGATAGCCTGCGGTTTGATAGGCTTTTTCCAGCGCCGCGCGGGCCGCTTCAACCTCGGTCATGCCGAGTTGCAGGCCCAGATAGGGCAACACCGCCGCTTCGATCTGAACATCGCTCAGGCGGGTGTTGCCGTCGATCTCGAATTCGAGGATGTCGAACTTGGGCGCGGGGATGGCGGCGGCTGCGGTGGCCGCAGCTTCGGCGGGCTGCTGAGCCCACGCGGGCGCGAGCAGGCCCAAGCCCGCCAACGGCAGCAGCAAGCTCGAAAAAATGCCCGCCCGAAAGTAAAGCCGCGCCCGGTAGTGGGCGCGGATCTTGAACAAGAAAAGTTCCATGAACGCAGTGTCACCAGGGCCGGTGAATCCGTTGTGAAAGGCATGAGCCGTTCGGCTCATGCGGTAGTCCATATCGAGGGTCAGAAGGCGCCAAGTCGCGACAAAGCCTGCGCTGCCGAAGCGGCGCAGGCTTGATAGGCCTTGTTAGACGCGAGGCGTCAGCGGTGACTGAGAAAAAAGATCAGCAGACTTTGTTGCGGGCCTGCTTGCGCTGGCGCCATGCCAGTGCGGCCAAGCCGAGGCCGAACAGGCCATAGGTCGCGGGCTCGGGCACGGCGCTGACGGTCGTCGTGAAGCTGCCGTTGGGCGCCCAGCCGATGAACTCGCCGGTGGGCGTTGTCAGGCTGCGTACGCCGCCGTAGAGGGCGGAGAAGTCGGTGCGGTTGCGGCGGGCGAGGCCTTGGGCAGTAGATGCAGCAGTCATGTGTGCCTGCATGGTGAAGCTTAGGATGTATTCACTTTTATCGTTGAGTGCTAAACCCCAATAGCCGTCATGGCCGAGGTTGTCGAATTCGTCGACGAGTATCAACGATGTGTCATTCGCGCTACTGGCAGTCAAATAATAAAACCATGACGAACTGCCTACGGCATTCATACTAGGCGGAATGTCGCCAGAAATCTTTCCATCTCTCAGTATCCCACCATAGTAAGGAAAAGTAATGCCCTTTTGATCAAAACTCGAACCGTTGTACAGCAAAAGCTCTTCTGAGTCACCAATTTCCACCAAGTTTTTATGGGAGTTATATATATTAAAACCAAATGGATCAGTATCAACTCCCGGCGTAGATGAAGTTGATTCATTTAAACTTTGAAATGCAGTCGCCACAAGAGACACTGCGAGGTTGAGCTGCTCATTTTTTACACCCAACAATGAAGTGTAGTTTTGGTTCAGCTGGCCATCGACGTCCGTGCTCTTTAACGTAGTGAAGAAATTTTTCTCCCCTGGGCTAAGGCCAAAACCTGCATCTCCAGAGGCGTAAACTCCCCAGAGCTGATTGGCCGGATTGCTTGAAACGCTCAAAAATTTCTGGAAATTAGCATCGCTGTTCAGGGGCTCAA
This sequence comes from Roseateles sp., assembly GCA_018780415.1. GTDB lineage: Bacteria > Pseudomonadota > Gammaproteobacteria > Burkholderiales > Burkholderiaceae_C > Paucibacter_A. The sequence continues at coordinate 54,259 of JADMJQ010000162.1, forward strand.
AAAACTTCTGGTAGCCACCGTCCTGTTGAGCTTGAACAAAAAAGTTCTTGCTGTTATTGAGATCCGGATTGAACGGTGCCACGTAAGTACCCAGGTCTTTGGTAAAGGAAACTTCTTTGACGGGGTCAAACATCCAGAGCACTAATTCGGGTTTATCAGAACCTCTAATCTGTCCGATTTCTCCGTCTGTAGGACCAGCGATCAGCGCCTGCGCGCCCCCTGCCACCGCAAACAGACCCAAACCCGCCGAGGCGCAAAACAGTCGTTGTAAAACAGATTTTTTCATGATGGATGACTCAAACAAATATTAGATGCCAAAGCAGCGGGACCGACAACCAACATTCAAAGTGGAAACCCTTTCAGAAGGCTTCTTCAATTTAGTATTTTGCTGAAAAATTGGATGATGATCGGATGGATCAAAAAATACATAGTGGGAAGGAGTATTGAATCCCCCTTCCCACCCGGACTCGACTCAGATGAATCGAGCCTCTGGCTTCATCGGCGCATCGAGCCGCTCGACCGATTACTTAGACATGCGCACCGGCGTGCAGCTTGCGGCAGCTTTGCGAGCGCTGTGTGAAGTGAAGGCCTGCACGGCGGGTGGCAAGTCTGCCCAGGCACCAACGATGGTGGATGGGCTGGCAGCCAGACCGGCTTGGAAGTCAACATCCAAACCCGCCAAAACTGTGGCCTTGCCCATGTTGGAACGCAACAGCTTCAGGAAAGTCAGCTTGTCGCCCGTCGGTGCATTCGCGCCAGACTTGGTCCACTGCATCGTCGACTCAACCACGAACTCGTACGAGCCATTGATCACGTTGGCACGCTCAGGAGCAACACCGCTCAGCTTGACAAAGCGATAGCCCTTGTCTTGTTGCACGCCATTGACCATCGGACGTGGGTTGTTCTCACGACCGATCACGCCCAAGGCGTATGCGCCACCGGATGCATTCTCAGCAGTAGTGCCCAAGCAAGTTTCGACGTTACCTGTACCAGAACCGGCCACTACGCCCAAAGCGCCAGTCGCGCTGATAGAACCACCAGCATTTGCCGGCGCGTAGATGTCGGCACCGCCGCAAGGATTGTTGGCGAAGTAGGCGTTAGAAGCAGCTTGTGTGCCCGAGCCAGCGACGCGACGGCAAACGTTGATCTTCTTGCTGTTGACGGCTGCATCAACCGACGTTGGCACAACGAGGTTCCAACCCTTCTTGGTGGTTGCATCGTTGCCCAAGAGTTGACCTGTCAAAGCACCACGAACGAACGGGATTGGCAAGCTAGGCTGCTTGGCGGCGTCTTCATCAACAACAGTCGCGCTTGCGTCAACCAGGCTCTGAGCCTTTTGCAAAGCCAGGTACAACTTCTTGTTGACGGCGACGCCGAAGATGTTCTGCACGAAACCTTCGGAATCAAGGTTAGCAACGTTGCGGCCGGCGCCTGCATTGATAGTGGCTTCAAGCAACGCTGGCTCAACGTCGGACAGACCGGCATCGGCCAAGGCTGCAACGGTGGCCGAGCAAAGGAAGCCCGGCTTCTGGATGTCGGTGGCAGGCGAGACGCCGCCGGCGGCGACCGTGCAAGCGCCGTCAACCTTCATGTGAGTTTGGGTTGCGTCAACCGCGATCAGCGGACCAACGCCTTGGCCAGAGCCACCGGCATCACGCTTAGTCACCAAGATCGGTGTCCCGGCAGGCCAAGTTCCCACTGGATCCTTCAACTTGAACGAATACGCGCGATGGCTCGCACCAGTAGCGTCATTGAAAAACACATCAAGTGTGCCAGGCTGAGCCAAGTCGGCCTGAATGAAACCGCCGATGGCCAAACGCAGGGCAGATGCGCCCGCAATGCGGATTTCTTTCAAGGAACCATCGCCGCGAGCTGCGACGACTTCGGCTGGTGTCAGTGCATTGGCCGAACCAATGGCGGCCAAAGCGGCCAGGGCGATCAGGGAGCTACGAAATTTCATCATGATGAGTTCTCGGTGGTAAGTTGAATTCAGAAAAACCAGGCAAAGCTGCGCCAGAGGCGCGGCCGAATGGCCACGCCTTCAGGTTCAGGACACGCGGGGAATTAGGCTTGGCGACGGCGGGCGACGAAGCCAACAGCGCACAGACCGGCCAAGAGCAAGGCGTAGGTGCCTGGCTCAGGGACAAGAGCGACATTGGCTGTGATGTTTGCGCCATCAAAATTAGCGCGCAGAGTTGGGTTGCCCATAGCACCACCAACAACCAAATGCGTGCTGTTGGCGCTGCTGGACGTCAGATAGACCATTTCGGCTTCGACACCAACGAGGTTGTTGGTGGCGTAGGCATTGCCCAGGTTATGAAAACCGCGAGCGTATTCAACCGTACCGGCCATGCCGGTCCACTCGATGTTGTTGATGCCTGCATCGATGCCGATGCCGGCATTGTTGGCGGCATCGTCGACAGTGCCAAAGTAGGTAGACAGGCCTTGCACACCGTCATTGAACAACTGGTTGTTCACGCCCAAAGTGGCTTGGTCAACATTCTTGGTGCCGTAGTAGTTGATTTCACCTGGGTTGAAACCGAACTCGATCGGGTTGGCGGCGACGATAGACCACTCAGTGGCAACACCGCTGGTTTGAGCCAGGAAGCGGCTGTACTCGCTGCCCAGAACCGACACGCTGAAGGAACCGGCGTTCACTTGGGCCAAGAAAGCATCGGTCGTGATGCCCAGGTCCTTGACGAAGGAAGCCTTGTCGTTGTAAGCGATGAACACCAGCTCGGCTTGGCCCATAGGCAAGCCAGCGCCGTCGATCAAAGCGAAAGCAGGTGAAGCAGCAACAGCGACCAAAGCGGCCAGGGCGATTTTCTTGATTTGCATAATTTTCTCCGTTAGGAAATAAATGAAGGAACAAAACTTCAGTAAAAAATTTCGGCAGCACACCGGGACCATCCCGGGCCTGCCCGCTACGCCTGTGCCGCCTCCCCTGAATCGCAATTTTTTTGTTTCAACTTTCTTTTATGCAAGAAGGTCGCTGCGATTGGCGGTGACTTTGGGCGCCTGGGCCTCATGGCCCTCAAACAAAGAACAAGTTGGGAGCGATCAAAAGAGCGCTCTCAAGAACACTTCGAACTTTGACTTAGCCCCGTGACAGCGCTGCGGTGCCGCGGTACTAATTCACAGTCCGAATGGACTAGGGACAAGCCTGTATAGAACTTTCATACCCCCTTGTTCGGGGGGCAGCAGGGCTTTTTCTCTTGCTTGCTTGCTTGCTTGCTTGCTCATGCACCCGCTGCTGCTGCTGCTTCTTTTCCAGTCACTTCAGACCGCCGCTGCGGCTGTCGGGGTGTTGGTTGTGGTGCCGGTGGCGCCGGCGCTGGTGCTGGCCGGCACCCTGCTACTCATCTCCAGCGGCGCGCGGTCCAGCAGATTCATCGACATGGCACGCGCCACCGCCTGCGCGCGATTGGCGGCGTTGAGCTTGCGCAATATTTTTTGCACATGGTTCTTGACCGTCAGCGAGCTGATGCCCAAGACCTCGCCGACCTGCTGGTTGCTCATGCCCTCACGCAGCCAGGACAGGATTTGCCTTTCACGCTCGGTGATGCCGGTTTGGCGCGCGCCATTGACGGGCGCGGGCTGCGGCGCGGTGTTGACCTCGCGCTCGACCACTTGCACACGCTGCCAGGTGGCATGGATATGCGGCATCATCAGCTCCAGATAGCTGTTGTGTTGCGGCGTTAGCTTGGCGTTTTGCAGCGCGAAGACAAAAAAGCTTTCGATCTCGCTGGGCCGCTGCGGGCGTGACACGCCGTGCACCAGCAGCTCCAGGATGCCGGCCGCGCGCAGGCCGGCCAGTTGCGGTTGCAGGGCCTGACCTTCCATCTGCTCTATGGTCACGCGCACCGGCTTGCAGCGCGCCTCCAGCCACAGGCCTTGCAGCTGCTGCATCAGCACGCAGCGCGGCGCCGTCAGGCTCAGCAGCACCTCGTCGGCAATGGTGACGTTGTTAAACGCATCAAACACCAACTCGCGCTGCGCCCGTTGATAGGCGCCGCAGATGGCCACCTGGTGCGGGATCAGCAGCTGCAGATTGCTTTGCGTCCAGACGAAGAATTGGTAGCGCCGCCGCACGTCCAAAGACTGTTCGGCCGCCCGCACAATGGCTTCGATATGGCTGTTGCTCAACAGCACGGCGTCGTTCATTTCATTGTTGTGCATGGTGTTTTGACATGGGCGCGACGAGGGGTTGGAAGAACAGTGGCCAGCAGTGCTGATGAGCTGCGGACGCACTTTAGTAAGGCCAGATGACCGGGTGTTGAAAAAACAAACCGGCTATGAGCCGTTCGGCTCATTCGAACGCAAGAACTTCGGGGGCCGCCAGGAACTGCAGATCGGAGACCCGCGGCTTTTTTGTGGACTTTGCTGGGGTGACTGGGGCCTGGGCCGGCGCGCTGTCGGCCAAGTCACCGGCTGTAGCGCCTGCCGCTGCCAGCGCGCCGGTGGCCATCAACAGCGCATTGGAGCGGCTGCTGACGCCGACGATGCCACTGGCCAGCGCCGTGCCCTGCTCGCCACTGAGGCTGGCGCTGCCCAGCGGCGTGTTGACTGAAGGCCCGGGTGGCGCGGCGCCGACAGCTGACTTCTTGTGCATCAGCTGTTCACTTTCATCGATAGCGCCGTCCTGCGCTGGCGGCTGCAGCGCGAGCTGGCCCTGAATCAACTCCCAATCGGCGCGGCCGGTGAAGGGGTCGGTGTAGAGGCGGCGCAGATGACGCTGCACCTTGCCGCTGCGTTTGTCCTCCACCAGATCCTCCAACCGCTGCGGCAAGCTGTTGCTGCCGGCCGGACTGGCCCGCACATAAGCACCTATGGCCTTGGCGATCGCGTCGCCGCGAAAGCGCAGCTCGGCCTCACGTTCGCGCTGCTGCACCGTCTGCTGGCGTTGACCCAAGGTAGCGAGTGCAACGCCGCCCAGCGCCACCACGAACAGCAGCCACAGATAGGTGAAGCCACGGTTGTCTGCCGGCCCTGCCCTACCAGTCCGCATACAAACTCCCGTCCGGCGCGCGGCCGGCCTTGCCGCTGCGCACATCAAAGAGCTGGCCGGGAGTTTCCAACTCCGGCGGCGGCGCCAGCGCGACCCAGCTGGCCGTGCTGCTGGTCAGCGGGTCTTCAGGGATCTGACGCAGATAGCGGGCATCAACCAGCTCCTGCAAGGACTCGGGGTAGCGCGATTTGTCAGCCACAAAGTGATCGATCGCGCCACGCATCACCTGCAGAGAGGTGCGCAGGCTGTTCGCCCGCGCCCGGTCGACGCTGGCGAAATAGCGCGGCGCGGCGATGCCGGCCAGCAAGGCGACGATGGCCATCACCACGATCAGCTCGATCAGGGTAAAGCCGCGTCTTGCTTGGGCGAACTGGCGAGTCATACCGCTGATCACCAATCGCGGTAGCGCGTGCCGTCCAGGGCTATGCCGCTGGCCTGGGAGTAGACGTCGAACACATCGCGGCCCGGCTGCGGCGCGTCGGCCGGTGACTCATAACTGCGCAAGCCCCAGGAGCGGGCGGCGGGCAGCGTGGGGTCGGCCAGCGGGTCGCGCGGCAGGCGGCGC
>JADMJQ010000162.1:59841-62738 GCA_018780415.1 Roseateles sp.
CTTTGGCATCGGGCACGCCCTCGACCAGGGCGGTCAGGTTCGGCGGGTAGCCGCTGGCATCCGCTGGCACCGCGATCTGGCCGCTGACGCTGGCCTGCTTGTAGGCGTCCAGCGCCAGCCGCAGCGTGCGCAGGCCTTGGCGCAACTCGCCCTCTTTATGGCGCTTGTTCATCCAGACGCTGAGCGGCTGGGCGGCGGCGGCCAGGATGCCGACGATGGTCACCACGGCCAGCATTTCGACCAGGGTGAAGCCGCGCAAGCCATGCGCGAGCGCGCCTGGCTCAGTTCTCGGTGACCGAGACATTGCCATCCCCCTCCACCTGCACCGGCAGCACATCGCCTTGCGCATTGATGCCGACCATATTGCTCAGCTCGATACTGGAGCGATTGCCGGCCGAACCGGGCCGGGCGCGCAGCACGACCACGCGTTCACCCATGCCGACCAAGTCGAACTCGATCACCCCGTTGGTCCCTGCATTGCCGGCCTCGGCCAGCATGAAGGCGCTGACATCAAAGCGCATTTCGCCACGAACTTTGAGCGGCGACTTGTTGTACAGCGTCACCGATAACGTGTCGCCCACCGAGGTGTTGCCGGTGGTTTGAATCTCCAGCGTCGGCTGGGCCGAGACGGCGTCGATGCCATAAGCTTGACCCTGTGCAGGCAGCGCCGGAGCAGCCAGATTGAGGCCACTCGCCCCTCCCCCACCCGCCATCGGCAACGCCACCGCCGCCGCCGGCTTCAGCCGCGCCCCTTCAGCACCCGGGTTGGCATCAAAGCCCGAGGCCAGCACGGTGCGGCTGGCTTCCGGCAGGTTCAGATTGCGCAGCACGCGCGGCGTGATCAGCAAGACGAGTTCGCTCTTTTTGCGGTTATCACCGTGGACACCGAACAAGCGGCCCAACAGCGGCGCCTCGGACAAATACGGCAGGCCGCTGATGCTCTTGCGGTCTTCGTCACTGATCAAGCCGCCCAGCACCTGGGTTTCACCATCACGCAGGCGCAGCGAGGTGCTGGTCTTGCGTGTGCCGATGCGGTAGGCGCTGGTCGGCTGGGAGCCGCCCGAGCTTTCCTTGAGCCCGAGGTTGCTGACCTCCAGATTGACCTTCATCACCACCTCGTTGTCGAGCTGGATGCTGGGTTCCACTTCCAGGGTCAGGCCCACGTCGATATAGGTCACCGAGGTGGACACGCCGACATTGGCGGTCGAGGTGCTGGTGAACACCGGCACCTTGTCGCCGATCTGGATCTTGGCTTTTTCTTTGTTGCGGGCGCGCAGCTTGGGGTTGGCCAGCAAATTGCTGGCGCCGGTGCCGCCCTTGAGCTTGGCGGTCAGCACCGGGTTGGCGACCATGCTGCGGAAGCCTCGGTGCTGGCCTAACTCGACCAAGCCATTGGCGAACCCACCGACGCCGGGCAGACCGTAGCCGATCTCGGCCGGCCATTCAATGCCGACCTGGTCGTCGCGGTTGGTCTCGATCTCCAATACCTCGACGTCCAGCATCACCTCGGGCTCGGGCAGATCCAGCCCGGCCACCAGTTGCTCGATCATCGCAATCACCTCGGGCGTGTCGCGCGCCACCAGCAGGTTGAGGCGCTCGTCGATGAAGATATCGCGCGTCTTGGCCATCATGCGCACCAGCGCCTGGGCCTGCTTGACGTCGGCGTTATTGAGATAGAAGCTGCGCGTCACCAGCTCCTGATGCTCGCGCTGCTTGGCCTGGGTATTGGGGTAGATCAGCACCGATTTGTCATTCAGCAGCTTGCGCTCCAGCGCCTGCGTGGACAGGATCACCCGCATCGCCTCGTCCAGCGTGACATCCTTCAGGTAGATGGTGACCTTGGCGTCGCCGCGCACATCTTTGTCGAAAACGAAATTGACGCCGGCGCCGCGGCCCATCGCCTCGAACACGGTGCGCAGTGGCGCGTCGCGGAACTCCAGGCTGATGGGCTTTTGAAACGCGGCGGCCAGCGCGGACGGCAGCGGCGGCGGTGCGTATTTTTGGCGCAGCTGCTGGTTCAAGACCAAGGCGCCCGGGTGGCCGGGGTCTTCGGCCAGGACCTGCTGCACGCTGGCGCGGGCCTGGTCGAGCTGGCCGGCCTGCAGCTGCTGGCTGGCCTGACGCACGCGTGTGTCATGCAGGCGGGCGCGCTGGATGGACTGACGCAGGCCCTTGGTGCGCGGCGACTGGGCGTCGACCATCTCCATGCGCTGCACCAGCGCCTCAGCCAAGTCGAGCTGACCGACGGCACGCGCCGTCTCCGCCTGTGTGGCCAGGGCCAGTAAGCTGCGCTCGCTCTGGCGCGAGTAGGCCATGCGCAGGGCCATGTCTTGCGGGGCGGCCGCACTGGCATCGCGCAGCATGCGCCAGGCGGCCTCATGCTCACCGCGTTGCAACAGCGCATCCGACTCGCGCAGCGCGGGCGCGGCGCAGGCGGTCAACACCAGCGCCAGGCTCAGGCAGAGCAGCGGCGGACAGGAAGGGGCTGAAAAAAAAGAGAGCGTCATTTGTGTCAGGGGCTCGAATAGGCCAGGTTTTGTTTTTGTCCGCCGGATAGCCACAGCAGCTGCGCGCCGGTGGGACCGATGGCCTCGATGCGCCATTGCTGGTCGATCAGCTCGCCCACCCCCAGCACCAAGGTGCGCTGCGCATTGCTCAAAACGATGCGCGGGCGGCCCGCTTCGTCCATGCGACCGAGTAACTGGTAGGCGACGGGTGGCGCCGCGACCGGCACTTGAACCTCGCTGTCGGTGGCCCTTTTTGGCGCTGCCAGCGTCACGGCGGGCTCGGCAGCCTCGGCCGCGGACGACTCGGCCGCCAGACCCCAGCTCTGGCGCGCCACCGCCTCGGGCGCCGGCCAGGCCGGGCCGTCCGAGCTGGCCGCAGGCGAGAGCGCC
>JADMJQ010000162.1:62748-65438 GCA_018780415.1 Roseateles sp.
GGGCAGCGCCGCGCTGCTGTCATTGTCTTCATCCCGGCTGGCCACCCAGGCCGTGGCAGCCAAGCTCAGGGCGAGCGCGGCCATCAACACGCGGCTGCGCATGGGTGCTGCCGCCGTCATGGCTTCGGCTCCGCCGGCGCTTGGGCGGGCAGCTGCATATACAAAACCCAGCTCAGCTCGGCCGCCAGCTCCGGCGCGCCGGGCTGCAGGCGGCGCAGCTTGATGAAGTCCAGGCTCAGCGCCGGGTCCAGCCGCAGCGCCTCGCCGACATAACGGCGGATTTGTTCGTAGTTGCCGTTCACATTCATCGCGATGCGGTAGCCGGCCAGGCCCAGGCCAGTCTCGGCCGCATAGCGAAACTCGCTGCGCGGCCAGGGCAGGCCCAACTCCGTGGCCAGCGCCAGCAGTGCGGCGGTGCGGGCCTGGCGCTCGCCGTCGAGCGGAAAACTCTGCACAAAGCGCTGCGGCGACTGCTGCTCGCGGCGCTGCGCTTGCTGCTTCAGCGCCAGGCGCTGTGCCGCCACCTGCTCGCGCTGCGCGTCCAGCGCCCGCTCTTGCGCCGGCAACAACCACAGCATGGTCAGCAGCGCGAGCAGGCTCAGCAAGGCGGCCAAGGCACCGGGCCAACCCAGGCGCGCCAACAGCTGCTGAGCGGGCTCGGGCAGACGCTGAAATTGGGTGTTGAAGTTAAAAGTTAGCTTCTTCATGAACGCTGCCCATTGGCGCGTCGGCGCACCACCTCAAAGCGCAAGGCATTCGACTCTGCCGCCTCGGCTGTACCTTCCGGCCGCTGCAAGCGCGTCAACACCACTTCGCTGGCCCCGCCCAATCCCTGCTGCTGACCAGCCGCCTGCGTGGCTAAACGATCCACCAGCTGCATCACCAGATCGGCCTGCGGCGCCAAGCCTTCCAGCCGCAGCGACGCGCCTTCCATCTCCAGCGCCTGCAGCTGCAGGCCCGGCGGCAGCGCTTGCTCGACCGCCAGCCAGCGGCTCGCCCAATCCTCTCCCTTGGCCGGCGTCAGCCGGGCAGCCAAAGCCGCCGCACGGCGCTGCAGCTCGGCCGAGTTCGGGGCAGCGGCCTGCTCCGGCTGGGCCATTCGGCTCAACAAGGCAGCCTGCTCGCTCAGCACGGCGCGTTGATCTTGCAGCTCATGCCAACGCCAGCCGGCCGCCAACATTGCGCAGGCAGCCACCAGCAACCAGGCCCACATCAGTGGGCTGGGGCGTGCGGGCGCGGGCATGAAATCGGGCTGCGGCCAGCTCGGGCTGCTTGGGCCGCTTGTGCCTCTGTAAAGTCGCGTCCAAGCCATCAGCCCACGGCCTCCGTCGCCAGCCAGAGTGCGCTGTGCGGCCCGGTCGTGACTTGCGCCAAGCCTTCACCGGTCACACCCCAACCCATCAGCTTGGGCGCATGGCTATTGCCGGCGGCCGGCTGCAAACGCTGCAGCAGCGCCTGCAACTCGGCCTCGTCGCCCTGATCCAGGTAGCGCTGCTGTACATCAATCAGTTGGCCGCGTGCAAGGCTCAACCAACTCAACATGCGGCCCTCCAGCAGGCCCAGGCCCGAGCTTTCGGCCTGCGCCCAGCTGCTGTCGGCGGCGGCGGCCAATGCGAGGGCGTGGCTCCAGGCCGGCCGCACCGACAAGATACGCACGCCATGCTGGCGGGCCGCGCCGGTCAGCGCATTCAGGCTCAGGCCGGCCTGCTCTTGCAGCGCCACCGCATTGCGCTGACCGCCCTGCGTCCACAGCGCCAGCGGCCAGGCCTGTGCCGCCGCGCCGAAGTAATGCACAAACTGCAGCCGCGCATAGGCGCGCACCGCCTGCGCGTCCGTCAGCGGCATATCGGCCGGCACGCTGACGTTGTGCACCCAAGCCCCGCCGACCCAGATGCGCAATTGCTGGCCCGGATGAGCCGCGCACCATTGCTCGAAGTCGGGCCAGCGCCGGCCGGCGCCCTCAGCCTCGTAGCTCCACAAACCCGATTCGCCCCAGTACAGCGAAATGACAGGCGCCTTGTTGCTGGTGAGCTTGTCCCACCAGCGCGCCCAGCGTGATTCAGTCTGCAAGAGTGACACGATCGAGTTCCTCCAGAGTGGATTCGCCGCGCCGCACCAGGGCGACGGCGGCCTCACGCAGCGTGCGCATGCCGCGCTCGCGGGCGGCCACCTTGATGCGGCTCATCGGTGCGCGGGCAGCGATCAGGTCGCGCAATTCATCATCCAGGCAAAGCAGCTCCGAGACCGCGCGGCGGCCCTTGTAGCCGGTGCCGCGGCAATGCGTGCAGCCGCTGCCTTGCATGAATTTGTCGTCCGGCAGAGCTTGCAAATCCTGCGCCTCCAACTCGGCCACAGTGGGGCTGACCGGCCGCCGGCAATGCAGGCAGTTGATCCGCATCAGCCGCTGCGCCAGCACGCCATTCAGCGCCGCCACCACGTTGTACAAATCCAACCCCATATGCATGAAGCGGCCGACGACATCGAAGGCGTTGTTCGCATGCACGGTCGAGAACACCAAGTGGCCAGTCAGCGCCGCCTGCACCGCGATCTGCGCGGTTTCGGCGTCACGGATCTCGCCCACCATCACGCGGTCGGGGTCGTGGCGCAGCACCGAACGCAGGCCGCGTGCGAAGGTCAGCCCTTTTTTTTCATTCACCGGGATCTGCACCACGCCGGCCAGCTGGTACTCG
>JADMJQ010000234.1 GCA_018780415.1 Roseateles sp.
GAAGGTGATCAGCTGCTCCACCTCCTCGGCGGCCATGCCGCCGGCCTCCGTCATGATGGTGACAGTGGGCTTGTTGAGATCGGGAAACACGTCCACCGGGGTGCGTGACAGGGTGAATGCCCCATACGCGACCAGCACCAGGCTGGCGATGATGATGAGCAGCCGATTGGACAGGCTGTTGTCGAGAAGCCACTTGAACATGGGTTTCCTTCAGCGGATCTGGTTGAGCAAACCGGCGCCGTCGGTCACGACCAGCTCGCCCGCCTTGAGTCCGGCGGTAACCGCCACAGAAGCGCCATCCAGCGGCGCCACCGTCACGACACGTGGCTCAAACCGCTCAGGAGCGGTCTTGATCCAGACGATTTGTTGATTCGATGGGTTCTTCATCAGGGCAGATGCCGGGACCGAGACTCCCTTGACCTGACTGCGCGTCTGCACAATCACTCGAACTGGCTGGCCCACGGCCAGTTGGTTCAAACCTTCGCCCTGGGCCTTGAAGCTGATTGGCAACACTTGGTCGCGAAGGCTGCGGGCAGCGCCAACAAAGGTCAGTGCGACCTTGCCGTTGCCGACCGGGATGTAGGCACCGGCGATGTCATTGGCCACCGAGGCGTCATAGGCCAGGGCTTCGACCCGCAGCTTCTGCGGATCCACCACCTCGAACACCAGCTCTCGTGCGTCGATGACCTGACCGGCCACCGCATGGGCAGACGCAATCACGCCGGTGGCCGGTGCGAGCAGAGCCTCCCGACCCGACAGCCCGCCGCCCACCGCCTGAGCGCGCTCGCCGAGGCTCGCGACCTCGCTCTCCAGCGCTTCGATGTCCTTGCGCGGCACCGTATCGGCAAGATCTCGCATACGCGCCAGACGCTTTTCAGCCAGCGTTCGCGCAGCACGCAACTCGGCCAGTTGAGCTTGCTGGTTGGAGCGCTCCAGGCTGCCTGCCGAGGGCAGCACATAAGCCAGCACCTCGCCCTTACGCACCGCTTGACCAACCGAGGGCAGGCCGCGCGGGCCTGGCTCCAGCCGCCCTGCCGCCATGGCCTGCACCTTGCCGCCGGCATTCGGGTCCATCAGGACCTGGCCATTCAGCTCCAGTCCGCGAGGCAGTGATTGCTCCACACCGACCAGCGTGCGAACGCTCATCTGGCGCTGTGCCGGTTTGGGCAGGAACACGCTGCCGTCTGGTAGGCGCTGAGGACCGTTGGAATTCGTGGCAGCGGGGGCGTCGCCATGATCATGGCCGTCACCCGCTTGCGCCGGTGTCAGGCTCAGAGACAAGGCAATGGCGAGCGCGCAGACCGAGAGGCTTCGGTTCAGATTCAGACGCTTCATGCTGCAACTCCGGTACGCAGTGCACGGCCAGCCGAGGTGCGACGCGCGATCAGGCCCAGCAAGGCCAGCGCAAACGCCCCGCCAGCGCCCCAGAGGGCCCACTCCTTCCAGCCGTGCACATGGGCCTCGTCGGCATGTGCTTGCTCGTGAATGTCCAACTCTGTGGCCAGCAGATCGGACTCACTGGCGGTGGATACCGTCGCCGTGATGGGCGTGACGCCTGCTTTGGGAGCCTCGTCGAGGGTGAGCTCGAACTCACCCTCGCCATGGGCTTTTGGGCTGAGTTTGCGACCGCCCAACTCCAGCTCCAGCTTGGCATCCTTGACCGGAGCATTGCTGGCCGCGTGGTCAAGATACAGGGTCAATTGCTTGCCATTGAGCACGCCGACCAACTCGAACAATTCGGACCCGGCGGTAAAACGAGGCAATGCTGAGCCTGCGGCCGCAGCCGGGGCCTCGCCGTGATCATGACCATCGCCGGCTTGCGCCGGCATGACAGCCATCCAGAGGGCTGCCAGCAAAAGACCTGCGGCCAGGGGGCGGGCCATTGATGGCCGCGAGAGAGATTGCATCTTGCAATTGCAAAGGGGAGCGAGGGTCATGACTTGCTTCCTGAAAAAGATAGGGTTACTCATTGCGGCAGCAGGCCGAGGGCCTGGTTCAGGGCCGAGATGGCCTGGTTCACGTGCAGTCGGGCAAGCGTCGCCTGGCGCTCGGCCTCGTTGGCTTCCAGTTCGACCCGCAGGCGGCTGGGCAGGTCGGCCTCGCCAACACGGAAGGACTTCTCGATGAAACCTCGGGTCTCGCGCGCCCGCGCGGCACGTCGGGTCGCCGCTTCAGCTACCGTCTGTGCGGCCGCCAGCCGCGCACCAGCCCCTGCCAATTCGCCGGCTAGGCGCTGGCGCTCCAGGCTCAATTGGGTCTGAGCCTCGACGAGTTCGGCTCCCGCCGCGGCAAGCTTGGCTTGATTGGCTCCGCTGGAACCCAGAGGAAAGCGCAGACCCAGGGTCACGGTCTGACCGTAACGCTCCCCGTAACCACCTCGATCTCGGGTCGTCGCCAGCGTCAGTTCGGGGTTGGCGCGCTGCCGGGCCCCAGTGAGATCGCGGGCGCGCTCGGCCATCAGTACCCGATCGCTCAATTCGCGCAGCGCCGGGTGATTCGGCGCCGGCTCGGTGTCGTCGGGCAACGGGGTCGCCGCGGCCTCCGCAGCATCAGCCAGCCCTGCGGCCGGAGCCTCGGCTGTCAGTGTCCGCAGTGCCTGCTCCGCTTGAGTCAGCGCCGCTTGACTCACAGCCAACTCGGCCTGTGCTGCAGCCAGCGCGCCGTCCGCTTGGTGCTGATCGGATTTAGCAAGTTCACCGGCCGCAACGCGCCGGGCGACATCGCGCCCCAATTGGGCGGCACTTTCTTTCCGGGCTCGGGCTAGGCCAACTTCGACTCGGGCCCGGTGCAGGCCCCACCAAGCCTCCCTGAGGTTGCCGGCGAGTCGCCACTGTGCTGCCGCTGCGCGACTGTCAACCGCGCCAGCCTCAGCCTCTGCCAGGGCCAAGCTGCGGCTTCGCTCACCGGGCAGCCATAAGGGCACGGCCACGCCAACTTCGTACTCCCGATTGCCGTCATTGCGGTTGAGGCGGTCCGACTTGGCCGAGACCTCCAAAGACGGTGGCTCGGCCGTCCAGCTTTGCGCCGCTACTTTGCGGCCCTGGGCAGCCTGCCTGTAAAGGTCGTTACTGGCTGCCTCAGGCTGGCGCAGCCAAGCCGCTTCAAAGGCTTGTTTGAGGTTCGTGACCGTGGCTACCTGGGCAAGGGCGTCAGTGGTCGTCGCGCCCAGAGCGAGCAGGAGCGCACACAGGTTCGAAAAAGATGCGCGCGGGCGCAAGGCCGCAGGCGCGGTCCGGAAATAGAAATCCATGGTGTCCTCGTCGGCAGCGGCCAATTGACTACTGGCTGCTGCGGTATCAGCCGGAATGCTGGCGAGGAATGGGCGCCGCTAGGCGCAGCCCTTGTGCACGATGCCGTCGCCACACATGGGCTGACGGAACCGGCCCTCGCCGCTGGTCAGGCGAGGCGGACGTGAGGCGGGCGGATCAGGCGCTCGGGGAGGCCGGTCGTGACGGAACGCTGGTAGGGGGTAGACGCCGAAGGTGGCATTGGCGCGCTCAAGACGACGGTCGCCTGCATCACCACGGCCGAGACGGCGCCATGGCAGCTTGCGCAATCGGCATGGGCACCGAAATCGCCCTGTGCCTTGCTGTCATCGGCGCTGCCACCCACATCGACCGAAGCGGGCTCGCTCGCCTGCTGGTCGTGCCGGTGCTCATGATGGCCGAAGTGATTGGCATGGATGCTCGCCTCGTGTCGGCAGATGCTGGCGGCGGCTGCCCACGTCCACTGGACGGGCAGAAGCAGCATCAGAAAAATCAGCACGATTCGTTGCATAGGGCGGAAGTGTAGCGAAAGCGTCCAACAGCGCAATAAGGTCAGCGGCTGCCTGGGCACTTTTGGGTGAGTTCGCCGCAACTGTAAAGCGCCAAACCAGACAAGCACCCAACGCCAAGATGACAAATTCGTCATCTTGGCCATCTGGTGCAGGCCGCAGAATTGCGACCATGAAATTATTGGTGATTGAAGACGAGATCAAGCTCGCGGACTACTTGCGCAAGGGGCTGAGTGAGGAAGGCTACGTGGTCGATGTGGCCCATAGCGGCATCGACGGCCTGCACATGGCGACCGAGGCCGACTATGACTTGTTGGTTCTCGACGGCATGCTGCCTGGCATCGACGGTCTGGCCGTGCTGGCGGCGTTGCGCCAGAGCAAGCAAACGCCGGTGCTGATGTTGACCGCCCGCAGCCAGATCGAGGACCGGGTGCGAGGCTTGCAGGGTGGCGCGGACGACTATCTGGTCAAGCCCTTCGCATTTTCGGAGCTGGTGGCACGCATCCAGGTCTTGCTGCGGCGCGCAGGCGGCCCTCGCAACGGCAGCGAGCCGACCGTGTTGAAGGTGGCCGATCTGGAGGTGGACCTGATCCGCCGCAAGGCCACGCGTGCGGGCCAGCGGCTGGATCTGACCGCCAAGGAGTTCAATTTGTTGAGCCTGCTGCTGCGGCGCCAGACCGAGGTGCTGTCGCGAACCGAACTGGCCGAGCAGGTCTGGGACATGAACTTTGACAGCGAGACCAATGTGGTGGAAGTGGCCGTTCGCCGCCTGCGCGGCAAACTTGACCAGCCCTTCCAGTGGCCGCTGCTGCACACGGTACGGGGCATGGGCTACGTGCTGGAGGCCAGAGAGTCGTGAGCGAGGCCGCAACGACCGCAAGTCTGCGCGGCCGGCTGTCGCTTTGGCTGGCCCTGCAGACCATGCTGGGCCTGGGTCTGGTGTGCGCGGCGGTCTATGTGGTGATCGCGCTCACGCTGTCGCAAAGGCAGGACGAAACTCTGACGCAGAAGCAGGTGGCGGTGGAGCACCTGCTCACCGAGGGACGCGGCGCCCACGACCTGGCAGGTGTGCGTCATCTGCTGAAGGACTTTTTGGCCGGGCATGACGAGTTGTCATTGCGTTTGGTCAACGGCGATGGCCAGGTCATCTTCGAGACCAGCGCACGCCAGCCTCCCTTGGCCGACAGCAAACGCAGGGTCTTCGACATCCGTCTGCCACCGGATTCGGGGGGCTCGGCCCACGCCGCGCTGGTGCTGGACAAGCGCGCTGACGAGGCCTTGCTGGCCCGCCTGGCCTGGACCCTGGCCCTGGCCGCGCTGACGGGGGCGCTGGCCGCGACCGTCGGAGGCTTCATGCTGGTGCGCCTCGGATTGGCGCCCCTGCAAAAACTTGTAGAGCAAACCCGACGGGTGACCGCGACGGACCTGGAACGACGACTCGACGGGGCAGGACAGGCCGACGAGTTGCAGCCGTTGATCGGGCAGTTCAATGCGCTACTAGATCGCCTCTCGGTGGCCTACAAGCAGATGGAGGCATTCAATGCCGACGTGGCCCATGAGCTGAACACGCCGCTGGCCACGCTGATCAGCAGTTGCGAGCTGGCGCTACGCAAGCCGCGTGACACGGGAGAGCTGCGGGAGGCAATGGGCTCGAACCTTGAAGATCTGCACCGCCTGGCCAACATCGTCGGCGACATGCTCTTCCTCTCCAATGCCGATCGAGGCGTGCCGGCCCGACGCGCATGGGCTCCCAGCCTCGCTGCCCTGGCCGTGGAAGTTCTCGAGTTCCATGAAGCAGCCCTGCTCGACGCGGGGCTGACAGCTGAGGTGCAGGGCGATGCGCCCGCCGAGGTGGACGCTCGGCTGCTGCGGCGAGCCTTGTCGAACCTGCTGGGCAACGCGACTCAATATGCGTCTCCCGGCTCGGCCGTACTGATGCGCATTGAGCACCAGAGTGCCGGCGAGGTGTCCATCGCCGTACAAAACGCGGGTCCGGCGATTGCAGCAGAACACCTGCCCAAACTGTTCGACCGGTTTTACCGGGCAGACCCCTCACGAACCCACGCCGACCGCAACCATGGGCTGGGCCTGGCCATCGTCGCGGCCATCGCGCGCATGCACGGAGGCCGCGCTTTCGCGGAGTCAGCGGGCGGCGCAACCCGAATCGGGCTGGTCTTTCCCGGTGATGCCGGCAACGCCGCCTGAGACCGGTCGCGCAGAAGCGCTCCGGCGAATCCGTTCTACATTGCCATTCATCTGCTGGCGAATGACATGTTGGAACAACCAGCGCTTGACGCCCTTCAGATTGACGCCGTGGCGGGCATAGAACTCGTCAGGGGCGTCGAACACGCAGAAGTTCTGGTTAATGCCGTCTGGGTGGCGAAGCAATGCTGGCCGGAGTTGACCTGCTCAGGATGAGCGCATCGAAGACCATTCGACACCGACGGAAGCTGCTGGAA
>JADMJQ010000344.1:0-558 GCA_018780415.1 Roseateles sp.
TCTTGGATCATCTGGCCTGTTTTACCCCGAAGGACCTGCAAGCGTCTTCCAATACCGGCGCCGCAGCGCCCGATCTGTCGGCCTACCGCTGGCGTTTGCTGGCGCAAGGCGACTCCTGGTTCTCGACCGCCACCGCCAAGCTCAATGCGCATGCCAATCTGCTGCAGGAGATGTATTTCAAGCAGCCCACCTGCGCGGTCAACTGCGCCGGCTCCGGCGAGGCGCTCAGCCATATGGTGGACCTGGAGTCGGCGCCCGACTTTGTGCGGCTCTTGACCGGCCCGGACGCGCCGGTCTGGGACGGCGTGCTGCTGTCGGTCGGCGGCAATGACCTGATCTCCGCCGCCCAGACCCCCGCCCACACGGCCGACGGCCAAGACGTGCCCCTGCATCTGCGCCTGCTGCGCCGCCAGACCGAGTGGGGCCCGCCATCCGCTGGCGTAGCGCGTTACTTCTCTGAACCCGGCTGGGCCACGTACAGCGACTACCTGCGCACCAATGTGCGCCATCTGCTGACGCTGCGCGACCAGGGGCCATCCGCCGGCAAACCGGTCTTCA
>JADMJQ010000344.1:568-6177 GCA_018780415.1 Roseateles sp.
CCCCGGCCGGCCGGTGCCGAAGCCAATGCCAACTCGGAGTTAGGCGCGTCCGGCCCCTGGTTGTATCCAGCCTTGAAGGCCTGCGCCCTGCCGAGCGCCGATTGGGCGGCGGTCAGCCGTTTGATGGTGTTTCATCTGGCCCTGCTGCTGAAAAGCATGGCGGCCGACAAGGAGCAGTTCCCGGGTCTGCATGTGTTCGACTCGACCGCCGTGCCCTTGGCGCCGGCGACGGCCGGCACCAGCGGCAGTAGCGGCGACTGGCACAACGAGATCCACCTCAACCACAGCGGCTGCCTCAAGATCGCCCGCGCCTGGTCCGAAAGCATCGAACAGGTGCTCAGCGGGGTCAGCTTGGTGGTGCCGGGGGGGAAGCGGCGGAATTGAGCCAGCCCCGGCTGAGTCGACTCACTCGTGCCCATTCCTGATGGACGGATCGGTGGTGATGCGGGTGCCGTCGCTGCTGTTCACGACGGTCATCGTGTACTTGTACTCGTCGCTATTGTTGTTGTAGTCACCGAGCGAGATGGTGGTGTCATTGACATACCAGGCGATCGGGAACTCGCTGTCGCCGCCGCTGATCACCAGGGCCGTGCCGTCGTTGGGGAAGGCGTAGCCGGCGGCGTCCAGCGTGTAGACGATCAAGGCATTGGGCTCGTTCGTCAGCTCTACCGGGTCGGGGTCGAACATCAGGCATTGCTGGCCGCTGCGGTCGCTGATGACGCTGACGGTGACGGGGAAAACATTGGTCTGGATGGGAGTGGCTTGCTGAGGCATGGTGGTGTCGTTGCGGTGTGAATGGTTGAGCGGGAACAGGGTCGCGAGTACCGAGCTGCAAGCGCGGGGCCTACTAGAGCCTTACTTGTTGCCGGTGGCCCCGGCCAAGCTCGCCAACCAAACCGGATGGCGGAAGCTCGTGCTTGCCTTCAGCGTTTCGGCCAAAGCACGCGCTTCTTGAGTTCGACCCAGGCGCAGCAAGGCCAGGGCACGCAAACAAATCACGCGTGGGTCGCGCGCCTCCGCGCCAAAAGGCTCTAGATGCAGCAAGACCGAGTGCCAGGCGGACTCGGACTTGGCCTTGCTGAGGTCTTGTGCCTGGGCCTGACGGCTTACCTCCACAGCCCATGCATCGCCCAGGCGCAGGCCGGCGAGCGCCAGCACGAGGCTGCTGGCGGCCTCGTGCGGCGGCTGCCCGGCGGTCAGCACCGGCGGGTAGCGGCCCATCAACTGCTGCAACTTGGCCCGCATGAGGGCCGGCGGCTCGGTTCCGTGCGGGTCTAGGCTGGCCGCAGCCAGCCAGCGGCCTTGCAGACGCAGGGCCCAGGCGGGCTTGCCGTCATCGGCCGCCAGCAAACGCCTCAACTCCTCGCCTAGTTTCAGTATTTCCTGGTGCGCCAACTCGTGCTTGGCCAGCGCCTGTGCGGAATCGATCAGCTGCATGCGCCCAAAGGCCAAGCCTGATAGTAGTGCCAGGTTCTCGGGATCCACGCCGGACAATGCGCCATAGATGCTCATGCCCGCATGGGCTGTTTCCATCGAGATTGCCGCCCGGCCAGCGTGGAGATGCAGGCGGCTCAGCGCGGTGAGCGCGGCAGCCTGCCTTTCTTCGGCGTCGCGATCTTTCTGCTTGCTGGCGGCGTCTGCCAGTGTTTTGAGCTTGTCCTGGTGGCTTTGGATGCTTGCATCGAGTTGGCCAAGATCTTCTTGTGCCGTGGCCAGCCAACCCAAAGTGTTGCTGAGTTCGCTGCGCAGGCCGGGGTTTTTGGGCAGAACCTGCAGCCAGATCGTGCGGGCGTTCTCCAAGCGAGGCAGGGCCGCAGCAGCCATGCCGTTGTCGAGCAGCATCACGCCCAGATTGTTGTGGGCATAGCCCAGCTCGATCTGCCAGTCCAGCTTGCCGGGCTCCAGCTTGACCAATTGCTCGGACAGCGCCAGATAGCGTTCGAACTGGCGCATCGCTTTGGCGGTGTCCCCTTGCTGACGTGCCGCCATGCCGACCCAGAAGACACTTTGTCCATGGTCAAACAGCCGCTGCGGATCGGCAGGCGCACGCGCCAGCAACTCGGCCGTGCTCTTGGCGGCCTCATTGAAATGGGCCAAGGCCTCGCTCCTACGGCCGCGCTTCTCCGCAATCTCGCCCATCAGATGCAGCGCCCGCGCGCGCCGCCCCAGCGCGTCGGCGTCGGTACTGCCTAGCTGTTGCTGGGCGTAATAGCCCAGCGCTTTTTCCCCCACCGCGTCCAGCACATCCAGCCGCCCGACCGGCTCCAGCTTTTTGCGCAGATCGCCGAGCATGAACTCGATCAGGCCCTCGGCCTGAATGCGCTGGGCCTGCGCCTCCTGGCCGTTGCGCAGCGCGACGCCGACGCTGGCGCTCAGCGCCACGAGGCCGAGTGAGGCGGCCGCCACGGCGACGCGGTGGCGGCGCACGAACTTGGCGAAGATGTAGGCGGCGCTGTCCGGCCGCGCGCTGATCGGCTCATGGTTGAACCAGCGCCGCAGGTCCTCGGCCAGCTCGGCGGCGTTGGCATAGCGTTCGGCCGGCAGTTTTTTGAGCGCCTTGGCGACGATGGTGTCGAGATCACCGCGCAGCTCGCGGGCCAGCGGCTTGTTGTCGGTGACCTGGTCCGAGAGTTTTTTCGGCGCCACTTCGACCAGCGTGCGCATCCGCTCCAGCGGCGTGGTCTGCTCCGACTCCTTGGCGGCGTCGGTCGGGTGTTGGCCACTCAGCAGCAAATAAAGCAGCACGCCCAAGGCATAGACATCGGTGGCGGTGCTGACCTCCCCGCCCTGCACCTGCTCGGGCGCGGCGTAGCGGGGCGTGAAGGCGCGGCCGGCCTGGCGCGTCAGTTCGGTCGCTGCGCCTGCTTCACTGTCTTTGCCGTCTTCATGCAAGAGCTTGGCAATGCCGAAGTCCAATAACTTCACCTCACCCGCTGAAGTAACCAGGATATTGGACGGCTTCAGGTCGCGATGCAGGATCAGCCGCGTGTGCGCATGGGCAACGGCAGCGAGCACGTCCTGGAACAGCGCCACGCGCTCGCGGGCCTTGAGCGCCTGGGTCTCGCAATACCGGTCCAGCGGCAGGCCGTCCACATATTCCAGCACCAGATAGGGCTGCTCGCCAGGCTCGGCAATTCCGGCATCCAACAGGCGTGCGATATGCGGATGGGCCAGGCGGGCGAGGATCTGGCCCTCGCGCGCGAATCGCCCCGCGTCGCCCCGGCCGAGCAGGCCGGCGTTGAGGAATTTGATCGCCACCAGGCCTTCGAAGCGCCCGTCGGTGCGGCGCGCCAGCCAGACCGTGCCCATGCCGCCCTGGCCGACTTCGCGCTCCAGCGTGTAGGCGCCGATCTGCTGGCCGGCGCTGTTGCTGGGCTTGATGGGCTGCGCCTCCATGGACTGCAGGGCGGGTGTGGCCAGGTAGTTGGCGGCGTCCATCGCGTCTTGGCGCCACAGCAGCTCGCGCAGGTCGGCGGCCAGCTCGGGGTCCTGGTCCTCCAGCACGCCTAAGCGGGCGGGCCGCTGCTCGGGTGCCAGGTCCAGCAGCTCGTCCAGCAGCGGGCTCAAGAGCGGCCAGCGGGACTTGTCGATGTTTCGGCGAGGCGGCTGACTCATCATCATGGCTTCAGCGCCATCGACAAGAACAGCCGCGCTTTTTGCCAATCGCGCTGCACGGTACGCTCGGTCACGCCCAGGGTTTCGGCAATTTCGGCCTCCAGCAGGCCGCCGAAGTAACGCATTTCCACCACCTGCGCCAAGCGCGGGTCCATCTCGGCCAGCTCGGCCAAGGCCTCGTGCACGCGCAGGATCTCGTCGTCGCCCTGCGGCGCCAGCTCGGCCACGGCCGTGTTCAGCGTCACCTGCTGGTACTCGCCGCCATGCCGCACGGCCTGGCGAGCGCGCACCATATCGATGACGATGCTGTGCATCACGCGCGAGGCATAGGCGAGGAAATGCTTGCGGTCGGGGAAGCTTTGTTGCTGTTGCTGCTGCTCGCCATCGGCCTGCTGGTGCAGCCGCGCATACAGACGCAGATAGGACTCGTGCACCAGGCCGGTCGCATCCAGCAGGGTCAGATGGCCGGACTGCTGCATGCGGCTGCGCGCCATCTTCTGCAAGTCGGCATAAAGCAAGGCGACCACCGCCTCAGCGGCGGCAGCGTCGCCCTGGCCGGCGGCGCGTAACAAAACGGTGATGTCGCTCATGTGGCGGTGGGCAGGAGGCGGGTTTCAAGCCAGGTGGCTGCCCGCACTCTAGCAGCGGCCGGTGACCCCCAAACTCAAACTGCCAGCCCGTGACAGGACGCATGGCGTCGGGTGGCCCTTGAAAATATTTTCAAGGCGATGTCGGGTTTGGCGTCGGCGCCGCGTTTTAAGCAATGAGGACACGAACATTTGCCGACGACAGGGAGGCCTGACGAATAAGCAGGGCTGTCGACAGGCGTTTGTGATCCTCACCCCGCTCGATTTCTTTGGTGCCACCCCATTCCAAATTGCCGTGCAAAACACTGCCTCCACCGATGTTTCCCCGTTCACCGAGCGTCAGCCCGCGGTGCTGGCAGGCCTGCCCGCCTTGATCTCGCTGCCCAATTTGCAAGGCTTTGCCAAGCTGGTGGGGCGCGAGCTGAACCAGGCGCGGCGCTTCGGCACGCGCCCGGCGGTGCTCTTGATCGATGTGGACGTGTGTGAACCCTTGGGCGCGCCGGTTCAGCAGGAGGCCCATGCCGCGGCCTTGTTGGACGTCGTGGGCGCAAGACTGCGCTGCCGGGGGCGCAGCACCGATGTGGTGGCCCGCATCGGCGCGCGGCGCTTTGGTGTGCTGCTGCAAAACGTTGAACGCGCCAATGTCTATGTGATCCAGGAGCGGCTGCAGCGGGTCTTGAGCGGCGCCTATGAATTGGCCCCGCAACCCTTGTATGCCAACCTGGTCAGCGGCATTGCCAAATGCGAATGCCCGCGCATCTGCGCCGCCGAGCTGACCCGGGCCGCCGAGCTGGCGTTGGCGCAGTACTCGCCCGCCGCAGCCGGCTTGGACAAAGCGAGCAAAGCAACCCCGGTGGCCAGCAAGCTGGTGACGCCAGGCCGGTGCCAAGCGGCGCTGCCATCACGGCTCGACGGCAGCGCCTGCCTGAGCTGAATCAGCCGCGCTGGCTTGCGGCGCGGCGCCGCACCGCGCCCAGCAGACCCAGGCCGGCCAGCAGCAAGGCGTAGCTCTGCGGCTCGGGCACCGCAGCGGCGAGTTGGTAGTGATAGAGATTGACGTGCAGATTCGGATTCGACGGTGAATGGTCGCTGCGGTCCGGGTCAACAATCAGCTCCACATACATGTCCAGCGAGCCGTTGGCGTTTTGACGCATGGCGATGCCTTCGATCTCCAGATCACCGGCGGGCTTGGGGATGTGCAGCAGCTCCTCGACATGGCCGCTCAGCAAATTGCTGCGGTAGATGGTTTGGTCCTCATTGTCCGAGGCCATATAGAGCCAGTCGCCGACCACCTTGCCGCCTGTCGCCTGGGCGATCTCGTCTGCGGTCCAGAGGCTCATGGCTCGCCCCGCAGGGCCTGCTCGGTCTCGATCACGTCGTCGAAGTGATGCACGACTCCGGCGACGA
>JADMJQ010000220.1 GCA_018780415.1 Roseateles sp.
GGTCAGCTCATCGTTGCTGGCCGTCAATTCGGTGGTGCGCTGCTCGACCTGTTCCACCAAGGTGCTGGCATGTTGGCGCAGGGACTCAAAGGCCGCCAGCAGCGATTGCCGCATCCGCTCCATGGCCAGGCCCACGCGCGCAATCTCGTCATGGCCGCTCAGGGCCAAGGGCTGCTGCAACTTGCCGGCAGCCAGCTCCTCGGCCGCGTGCGTGAGCTGAGTCATCGGTTGCAGCACGCGCCGCCGCATCACCCACAAAATCAGAATTGAGGAGCAAGTCAGGGTCAGCACGCTGCGCCAGATGGTGCGCAGCATATCGGCCTGCTTGGCCGCCACCAGGGGCCCTGCGCTCATTTCTATGGTCAGCTCGGCGATCTGGCGACCATCGCGTTTGATCGCCAAGGTCTTGCTGAGGGTCAGATCCGGCTCGTTGGCGCGCTCGGGCCAGCGCTGCTCTTGAAACGGCGCGGCGGTGGATTGCTCGCGCACCACCACCGAGATGAAGCGCGGGTCGTCGCCCTGCGCCTTGATCATCGGCTCGGCCAGGTCGGGCGAAACCTGCCAAACCGGCTCCGCCAATGACAGCGCCATCACCTGGGCAATCCGGTCAAGGTCTTTGTGCAACAACTCTTTCGCGGTGCTGCGGGTGGACTGCGCATCCCATAACAAGGCTACAGCCGTCGGCACCAGCAGGCCAATCAGCAGGGCTATCACCACCGCGTAGCGAAGCGAAGCGCGCTCAAACATCAGTTCCTCCCCATGGCTGTCATCCAGAAGTCGGGCTCCGGGCGGCCCGCTACTAGTCGCCGGCTGGCAAGCTACCCAAGCGGACTCTGGCTGGGCCAGTGTAGAGGCAAGTCGGCCGCGCTTCCGCAGACTGTTGTTAGGGCTTTCACCCGAGCGCGACGGCGGCCGGCATATCGGCTGCGGTCAAGACGGTGACGCAATTGCGCCCGCTGTGCTTGGACGCGTAGAGCGCGCGATCGGCCCGCTTGAAGAAGGTCTCGGCGCATTCGCCGGCATGCATTTGTGTGACACCCAAGGAGATCGTTACGCGCTTGATCTGCTGCTCGGCGTCCGCACGCCGGATGCGGCTGGCCGCGACGCAGCTGCGCATGGTTTCGGCCATCGCCTGGGCCTGGGTCAAACTGCCGCTGGGCAGCAGCATGGCAAATTCCTCGCCGCCGACCCGGGCGGCAAAGCTGGACGGCTCGGTTTGCGCGGCCACGCGCTTGAGCGTCTGCGCCACCGCCCGCAAGACATGGTCA
The DNA here is from genome assembly GCA_018780415.1 of Roseateles sp. Taxonomy (GTDB): domain Bacteria; phylum Pseudomonadota; class Gammaproteobacteria; order Burkholderiales; family Burkholderiaceae_C; genus Paucibacter_A. The sequence goes on from JADMJQ010000220.1 coordinate 1,269, forward strand.
CCGAAAGCGTGGCCGAAGCTGTCATTGACCTGCTTGAAGAAGTCGATATCGCCCAGCACCAGGCAAGGCGCCAGCGCGGCGTCATCCATCGTCATGGCCGTGCATTGCTGCAGATGCTGGTCAAAGGCACGCCGGTTGGCCAGGCCGGTCAAGGCGTCGAGCAGGGCCTCGCCGCGCGCTTTTTGTACCTCCTCGCGCAGGCTGTGTATCTCGTTTTGGCTGCTGTCCAGGCGCAGCTGCAGCTCACTCAAGGCGCCGCGGATCTCGCGCGTGCCGCTGAGCAGCTCCTGCAGCACATCGGCCTGGGTTTGCTGCGGCGGGTTGCTCAGCAGCTGCTCGACCCAGACCGCCAGCGAGCTGTCAAAACGCGCCGACTCCTGGCCGGCCTGCGTGGCCGAAGCGGCCATGGAGTCCAGCACCTGGCTGAAGCCATCGGCGATCTTGCCGCCCACGGCCGGGTCCAGCTCACAGACATGCTCTCGGTACAAAGCCCATGTTTGTGTCTCGTCCAAGGTCTTGCCGCCGGCGGTTTGCAGCTGCAGCGCCTGGTTGAGCTTGGGGCTGCGCCCGCTGACGAACTCATACCAAACGGCATAACTGGCCGGATGCAGTGCGGCGCGTTGTTGGGTCATCAGGGGCAGAGCCGCGCGCAGGTGTTCGGCACTGCGCGCCATGCTGTCGGTGTATCTCATTGCCGGTATCCCATCCTCATACGACTTGTTGTGGGGCTCAGCGACCCAGTGGCTTTGCCCCAGGGCGGTCAGCTTCGCCATTTGCTTTTTTGTGGCGGGCTGCTTGGGCGGCAACCCGGCAAGCCTGCAAGCGCTGATATCGGCCACGCGCGCGCCGCCCTGAGCGGGGTTTTGCGCCGCGGCTACTCTGGTCGTGGCAAGTGCCAATAATTGCCGTTTCTCTATGCTGAACCGGCGGAAATTAGAATCGCCCGCAATGACTGCCTCCGTCTCCGTCTCCGTCCCCGCCCCGCCGCTGTGGCCCGGCCTTGTGCTGGCCGCCCTGGGCGCGGTGGCTTTTTCCGGCAAGGCCATCATCGTCAAGCTGGCCTATCGCCACGGCGTCGATGCGACCGCCTTGATCATGCTGCGCATGTTGTTTGCCTTGCCGCTGTTTGTGGCGCTGGCGATCTGGGCCGGGCGCGGCAAGCCGGCGCTGACCCGGCGCAACTGGATCGCCGTGCTGGGCCTGGGTTTCAGCGGCTATTACCTGGCGAGCTTTTTGGACTTTGCCGGCCTGGCTTATGTCAGCGCCAGCTTTGAGAGGCTGATTCTGTATCTGAATCCGACCATCGTCTTGCTGCTGGGTTGGCTCTTGTTCAAGCGCCGGGTGACGGGCCGGCAGCTATTGGCTCTGGCCGTCAGCTATGCCGGTGTGCTCCTGGTGTTCGGCCAGGAGCTGCATTTGCAGGGCGCCGACGCCTTGCTCGGCGCGGCCCTGGTGTTCGGCAGCGCGATCAGTTACGCGGTCTATCTATTGTTCAGCGGAGAGGAGGTCAAGCGGCTGGGTGCCTTGCGACTGACTGGGCTGGCCACCACCGTCGCCTGCCTGCTCTGCATCGCGCAGTTCTTGCTGCTGCGGCCACTCAGCTCGGCCTTCGCGGTGGCGCCGGCGGTGCTGTGGCTGTCGCTGCTGAACGCGACGCTGTGCACCTTCGCGCCGGTCTTGATGGTGATGATGGCGATCGAGCGCCTGGGCGCGACGCTGGCCGCTCAGACCGGCATGATCGGGCCTATGTCCACCATTCTGATGGGCGCCCTGATACTCGGTGAGCCGTTCACGCCCTGGGTGGCGGCGGGCACCTTGTTGGTCTTGAGCGGGGTTTGGTTGTTAACGAAGTGGCGTTGAGGGGGTAGATGCAATGGATTTAGGACTGACGGGCCGCTGGGCCTTGGTATGCGCGGCCAGCAAGGGCCTGGGCGCGGGCTGCGCCGAGGCGCTGGTGCGCGAGGGCTGCAATGTCGTCATCACCGCACGCGGGGCCGAGGCGCTGGAAGCGACGGCCGCCGCGTTGCGTTTGTTGAACCCGGCGGTGGAGGTGCGAGCGGTGGCCGGCGACATTGCCACGCCCGAGGCGCAGGCGGCGGCGCTGGCGGCCTGCCCGCAGATCGACATCCTGATCAATAACGCCGGCGGCCCGCCGCCCGGCGACTTCCGCGACTGGGACCGCGCCACCTGGCTGGCCGCCATTGACGCCAATATGCTGACCCCGATCGCGCTGATCAAGGCGACCGTAGATGCGATGGCCGCGCGTGGTTTCGGGCGCGTCATCAACATCACCTCGGGCGCGGTCAAGGCGCCTATCGACGTCTTGGGCTTGAGCAATGGCGCGCGTTCCGGCCTGACCGGTTTTGTCGCCGGCCTGGCGCGCCAGCCGGCCCTGGCCGGCCGCAATGTGACGCTCAACAACTTGCTGCCGGGCGCCTTCGACACCGAGCGCCTGCACAAGACTCTGGCGGCCGGCGGCGCCAAGCTGGGACTGACGAGCGAGGACTTTGCCGCCAAGCGCCGCGCCGCCATCCCCGCCCAGCGTTTCGGCACGGCGGCCGAGTTCGGCGCCATCTGCGCGATGCTGTGCAGCGAACAGGCCGGCTACCTGACGGGGCAGAACATCTTGCTGGATGGTGGCGCCTATCCTGGCGTTTACTGAGAGTTTGGGGCGGCGTAAACCCAGGTATCGAACAGCGGCTGCAAGTTGCGCCCCGCAGCCAATTCCATCGCGGCTTGCAAATCAGCTGCGCGTACCTGCCGGCCGGCATTACTTTGGCTGTAGCGCTTGAAGCCGGCCCAGAAGGCCTCATCCCCCAAGTCTTCGCGCAGCGCATGCATGAAGAGCGCGCCCTTGCTGTAGTGGATGGCGCGCTTCAGGCTCAGGGAAGGGTAGTCACCGGGCCAGCTCAGCGGCTTGTCGAAGTTGGCATCCTTGGCGCGCTGCCAGCCGCGTGCGGCGATGTCGAGTTCGCGCTGGTAGGCGGCCTGGCCCCAGCGCTGCTGCTTCCAGGCCGCGGTCATGAAAACGGTGATGCCTTCGTTGAGCCAGAACTCGCTCCACGCCTCACAACTGATCCAGCTGCCCCACCATTGATGAGCCAGCTCATGCGCAATCACCCAATCTTCTTGCTCGTTGTCCAGAATTGGGTCCAGCATTTGTCGCCCAATCGCCGCATAACTGCTCATCTCCTGGGCGACCGCACCCGGCAGCAGCAGCTGGCTGTAGCTGGGGTGAGGCAAGCTCAGACCGGCCTTGTCGGTGAAGAAGGCCAGCATCTCGGGCGTGGTTTTGAACTTGGCTTGCAGTGCGGCAGCGCTAGCGTCGCTCACACCCACAAAGTGCAGTGTTTTGTCGCCCGCGGTCTGGCTGACTCGCGTGAAACGTCCGGCCGCAAAGCCCAATGTATAGAGCGGGTAGGGCGCGGCCTCAAACCATTGCTGTTGCGGAGATCCTGGTGGCATGCTGACCTGCACACCGCTGGCCAAGGACCCGAATCCGGCCGGTAGCTCCAGCGTAGTCCTCAGGCTGGCGCGGCCCAGGTCGGAGCCCACGCAGGGCAACCAGCGGCAGGTATGGAAGGCGGTATACGCATAGTCGCTGCCAAACACCAGGCCCTCACCGGCGCGCGCGAGGTAGCCCAGCTTGAGCGTCAACTCCAGCCTTGCGGCCAAGGAGGGGTTGAGCTTGATCAGCCAATGGCCGCCCAGTTTTTCAGGGCTCAGGGTGATGCCGTCAATGCTGGCGCTGTGGATCTCCAGATCAGGCGCATTCAGTCGCAGCTCGGCTTCAGGCTGTGGCCCGCGCCGCAGCGTCAGGCTGGCTTGGGCCAAGACGGTCTGGTTGTCGAAGTCTGGGCGCAGCCACAGTTCATAGGCAGGGGCCTGCCATTGGGCTTGACAGTTCACCGCGAATAGGCCGGCGGTGAACAGCGAGAGTAAGAAGCGCGTAGTACCTGGGTGCATCCGTTCAGTTTAGAGCTTAGTGGCCGGTCAATTGCGGGCATGCGCGACCCGGAACTCGGCCACGCCCGGAATCTCGGGCACGCGGCTGGCAAAACGGGTCAAGGTCTCGCCGCCGAAATTACGTTTGGCGGTGCAAACAAAGCGCCAGACCTCGCGTTCATCGCTGAGCTCAATGGACAAGGAGCCGGGCGCGAACCGAAAGCCCAGGTCGTTGGCAAAGCGCACCAACTCGGCCTGCTTGAACTGCCGCTTGGGCTCGCCCCGCAGCATCACCGCAATCGCCGGGTGCGAGGGCAGGTGTGATTCCAGCTTGGCGCCCCACATCATCAGGCTGGCGCACAGCAAGGTCAGCATGATGGCGGCGAAATAGAAACCCATGCCCAGCAAAATGCCGATCGACGAGGCCGCCCAGAGTGAGGCCGCGGTGGTCAGGCCGCTGATGTTCATGCCCTCGCGCATGATCACGCCGGCACACAAGAAACCAATGCCGGTGACCACGCCCTGGATCACCCGCGTCGGGTCGGCCAGCTGCGGGGCCAGGCTGCCGGCTTGCAGGCCGCCGTACCACTGCTGCGGGTAGGCCAGCAAGATGATGACGCCGGTTGAGGCCATGCACACCAGCGCATAGGTGCGCATGCCGGCGGCGCGGCCGTGAAAGGCCCGCTCATAGCCCAAGACCAGGCCCAAGACCATCGCGCCAATCAGATGAAACAGCATCAGCACATTGGCCTGCCATTGCGCGGCCGTCCAGTAACGCAAGAGCTGCTCAAGGTCGAGTAGGTTCAAGGTTTCGCTCCCGCAGACGTGGCTGCCATGCTAGCGCGGTTCCGGCTAAACCCCCGGCAGACTTGGTATGAATTAGGTGAGCTAATTCATCTGCAAAATTTTCTCGTTTGTCAGCCAACCGGCAAAGGCGTGCAATGCGGGCCAAGCAACACTTAA
>JADMJQ010000150.1 GCA_018780415.1 Roseateles sp.
ATGGAGCGATTCATCACGGCGGGCGTGGTGATCGAGGGGGGAGCAAAAGAAGGAACGACCATTTTTGACTGCAGGCTGAAGCCCTCGACGGACTACCGGCCAGTGCTGAAGATGGTCTCCTTGGACATTGAAACCAGCGAGCACGAGGAGTTGTATTCGATCGCGCTGGATTGCGCCCATGACCGGGTCGTTTTCATGCTGGGCCACGCGCCAGATCAGCCAGTCATCCCTGCGGACTTTTCGCTGGTGTATTGCCCCAGCCGTTATGACATGGTCAAGCGGCTGAACGACTGGTTCGAGAAGTACGACCCAGACGTGATCATCGGCTGGAGCGTCATCCAGTTCGACCTGCGCGTCCTGCAAAAGAATGCCGATGCTTGCGGGGTGCCTCTACTGATAGGTCGCGATCGGCAGGAGATCGAATGGCGCAAGCACCCCGGCAAGCAGGGGTATTTGTTTGCACCGATCGTCGGTCGGCTTGTCATCGACGGCATTGAGGCCCTGAGAGCAGCCGGGCGAAGCTTCGCCTCGTTCAGCTTGGAGTCCGTGTCGCAGCAGTTACTTGGTGAAGGCAAAGCCATCGGCGACGCCTACGACAAGATGGCTGAAATCGAGCGCAGGTTTCAGGAAGACAAGCCGGCGCTCGCGATCTACAACATCCGCGACTGCGAACTGGTGCTGCGCATCTTCGAAAAGGTGAAACTGCTGGCTTTCGTGATGGAGCGCGCGCACACGACCGGCCTGGCGGCAGACCACTGGGGCGGATCAATCGCCGCGTTCAGCCACCACTACCTTCCACGCATGCACCGACTCGGCTATGTCGCTCCAAACGTGGGCGAAATCACAAGCAAGGCATACCCCGGGGGATATGTGATGGACTCCAAGCCGGGCTTCTATGACTCCGTGATCGTGCTGGACTACAAGAGTCTCTATCCAAGCATCATCAGAACTTACCTCGTAGATCCGGTCGGATTCATCGAAGGTCAAAACACCCCTGAGCGGCAGGGCCTAGTCCGCGGACCTCAGGGCACATTTTTCTCCCGGAACAAACATTGCCTTCCTGAGATCGTGAACACCCTTTCCAGTGCCCGCGACGACGCCAAGCGCGCCGGCAATGAGCCGCTGTCACAGGCGCTAAAGCTGGTGATGAATTCCTTTGCCGGCGTACTCGGGGCCGTCGATTGCCGCTTTTTCAACCCCGCACTCGTCTCCGCGGTCACCTTGCGCGGCCATGAAATGATGCGCCTCACCCGCGACTTCGTCGAGCAGCGGGGCTATGGCGTCATTTATGGCGACACCGACTCTATTTTCATTTGGCTCGGGCGCCAACACAGCCCGCAAGAAGCGCTTTGCGTCGCGGCCGAACTAACTTCTGGAATCAACGCCTGGTGGAAAGAGCGCCTGATGGCAGAGCAAGGCCTTGAGAGTTTTTTGGAGATCGAGTTCGACACCCACTACAAGAAGTTTTTCATGCCGACGATTCGGGGCACCGAAATCGGCAGCAAGAAGCGCTATGCAGGTCTGAGCGTCGACGTCAGTGGCAGGGAGGAAATGGTCTATCGCGGATTGGAGACGGTCAGAAGCGACTGGACATTGCTCGCTCGTCAGTTCCAGGAAGGACTGCTGTCCCGCATATTCCACGGAAAGCCTCACACCGGATTCATCGCGGACTACGTCAACGAAACACTTGCCGGTAAGAAAGACGGGCTGCTGGTGTATCGAAAGCGTTTGCGCCATCGTCTCGACGAATACCAGGCAAACACTCCGCCTCAGGTTCGCGCCGCGCGGATGGCTGATGAGTACAACGAACGTGTCAACCGGCGAAAGCAATATCAAAATGGCGGCTGGATCGAGTATGTGATGACCCAGAGCGGTCCGGAACCGCTGGAAGTGTGCCAATCCCGCATCGACTATGAGCACTACATCAGCAAACAACTGCAACCGATTGCCGATGCAATGCTGGCGCCGCTTGGCGAGAACTTTGCCGCCATCACAAGCCGACAGCAGAATCTCTTCTGACTGCCGCAGTCCCCATTGCGCATCCGAGTGGCAGGAACTGGCTGGGAGCGTGAGGCCACATCCAGGCGATCAAAGACCAAGGGATCAGCACCTGCGCTTGCGCCCGGCGGCACGGCTTGTCACGGGCAGCGCTGTATCGCTGGCAACGCAAAGTCAAGGCTTCAGCGGCGGAGGCCGCCGCAGTCACTGAAGCCAACACAGGTGACGTCCAGATCAGCGGGTTCTTGAATGTAGGCAATGCGTTATTCTCCTGATGGCATGCTCGACATTTTCCGAATCAAAGCCATCACCCTCGATCTGGACGATACCTTGTGGCCAGTCTGGCCCACCATTAGCCGCGCAGAGGCCGTCTTGCAGGCGTGGCTGAATGAACATGCGCCCGCTGCTGCAGCGCTGTCAGCCCAGCCAGAGATCAAGATGGCGGTGCGGGCCGAAGTCAACACTCGGCATGTCAATCGAGGGCATGACCTCTCGTTTTTGCGCTTAGAGTCGATTCGATCCTTGCTGCTCATGGCCGGTGAATCGGTTCACTTGGCCGAGCTCGCATTTGAAGAATTTTTTGCTGAACGGCAGCGTGTCGATCTGTATGAGGACGCCTTGCCTGCTTTGGCCTTCTGCAGCCAACGCTACCCCGTCGTAGCGCTGTCCAATGGAAATGCAGACGTACACCGGGTTGGCATTGGAAAACACTTTCATGCCAGCGTGAGCGCGCAATCACTGGGCGTTGCCAAGCCAGATACAAGAATTTTTATCGCCGCTGCGGCAGCTGCAGGTGTCCTGTCGCACGAAGTCCTGCACATTGGTGACGACGCTCACGCAGACTGTATCGGTGGACTTGCGGCAGGCATGCAGGTGGTCTGGCTCAATCGCGAAGGGCGCTCTTGGACCTTTGGTGATAACCGCCCTCATTTGGAGCTGAGAACTCTGCATGAATTGAGCTCCCACTGGCCTCCCGTTTGATGGGTGTGGGTTTGGCAGACGATTCCAACTTTTGAAAAACCCGCAAGCCGTTTTATGAATAGCACCCCCCCGCTCACCTTCACCGACCTGATGCAACAGGCGCAGTCCGGCTTGCTGCGAAATCTCACCCCGGACCCGGAGCAGGCCCGCCATGCGCCCAATAAGACCGCACGGCAGGTGAAGTCCGGTCATTACGTTGAGGTGGGCCCGACCCCGTTACCAGCGCCCCGCTACGTCATTCACAGCCCAGCCTTCTTTGAGGCCTTGGGGTTGGCAGACGAGGTCGCCAGTGATCAGGCTTTTATGCAGTTCTTCACGGGTGATCTGGACTCCCGCGTGGAGGCAGCCAACGCCGCCGGGGTGTCACCCACCGTGCGTGCCAGCGGCTGGGCGACCGGCTACGCACTCAGCATTTACGGGCAGGAAATGGTGAACAACTGCCCTTTCAGAACCGGCAATGGCTACGGCGACGGACGCGCCATTTCGGTGCTGGAGGTGCTGCTCGCCGACGGGCAGCATTGGGAGTTCCAGCTCAAAGGTGGCGGCACCACCCCGTATTGCCGCGGTGGCGACGGTCGTGCGGTGCTGCGCTCCAGCATCCGTGAGTTTTTGGCCTCGGAAGCCATGGCGGCGCTGGGAGTGCCAAGCGCACGGGCCCTGTGCCTCTTTGTCTCGGGCAGCGAAACGGTCAGACGCCCTTGGTATTCACCCGGTGCCAAAACCGAGGAGCCCGACCGCATGGTGGACGAACCGGCCGCCATCACTACCCGGGCGTCCCCTTCCTTCTTACGGGTCGGTCAAGTCGAACTGTTCGGTCGGCGCGCTAGGCACAACGCGCACCCGCGAGCGCTGGCCGAGCTGGAGGCAATTTTTCTGCATGCACTCGAGCGCGAATACCCGGACTTGGCCGCCACGCTGCAAGGCCCCGAGGTAACGCTAGCGGACAAGGTCGTCGCCATGGCACGTGAGTTTGGTGTGCGCTTGTCGCATTTGATGGCCCATTGGATTCGGGTGGGGTACTGCCAAGGCAACTTCAACAGCGACAACTGTGCACTGGGGGGGCGGACGCTGGATTACGGCCCCTTTGGTTTCATGGAAGCCTATGACCCCGCATTTCAAATGTGGATTGGTGGCGGGGAACATTTCGCGTTTATGAACCAGCCCATGGCCGCAGTGATCAATTTCAGGATGTTCTGCACCGCCATGGTCCCCTTGCTGGGACAGGACACCCGCGCCATTGAGGCACTCGACGCGGTGGTTCAGGCGCTGCCGGACAGCATGGCGGGCGCTCTGCATGCCATGTGGGCACAAAAAATGGGCTTGCTCGAATTTCGCGCGGAACTATTTGCCGAGTTGCACACCCTGATGGCACAAACCCCGGTGGACTACACGATCTTCTGGCGGGAGCTTTCCAGCCTACCCCAGCAGGTGGCGGACTTGCGTCCCAGCTTCTACGCAAGCCGTGGGGCCTATGGCCAAGATCCGGCGGTGATGGAGGCCCGCTGGAGCGCGTGGCTGCAAAACTGGCACGCGGCCTTGGCGCAAGACGGGCGTGATCCCTTGGCGGTATCGGTGGCCATGAAGCTGGTCAACCCCAAGTACATCGCAAGGGAGTGGATGCTGGTGCAGGCTTACCGCAGCGCCACGGACGCTGGGGACTTCACGCTAGTGCGGCGCCTACACGCATTGCTGGCAGACCCCTACAGTGAACAGTCGCCAGAGCTCGCCGCGTTGTATTACACCAAGAAGCGGGATGAGTACTTTGACTTAGGCGGTACCTCGCACTGCAGTTGTTCGTCTTAGTGGCGCGTTGCAAGGGAAGCTCCGCAAGCCTCTCATCCGCTGGTTGACCGCCGATGCAATTTTCGAAAGAAACTAATTTCTTGGTCTCCTCCCCTTCGGCTTTCCCACATGGATTCTTTGCAAAGTACGCGATGCGGTTCAAACGCGGGTAACACTCTGACCTGATTCAGCGCCGCTTGTTAAAGCTTCAATGGGGTGCTGCTCTTCAGCAGCTAACGACCAGACTATCTACATATTCCACTGCAAACCAAGCCACTGTTCCGACGCAAACACTACCAGCATCCGCGAATTGGACAGCACTTGCGACCGGCTCCTGCAGGCCCATTGCGGTAGTTCGTTTCACCAAGTTGGAAGGCAGCAGTGGGCACTGAGTTGCCAAGCAGCCAGTGCCCTCGAAATGTCCCGGCCCGCGCCAGACCGACAGTTCGAACAAGCGCCGCATAGCTGACGCGCAGTTCGCTGGCCCATAGCGCAAGAGTCTTGAACGTGCGTTCTGGGTGCTGCTCGATAAACGCGCGGATCGGCCAATCGGCGGTGAAACGCTGGGACAGCGCATGCAAGGTGGCGAGCGCACGGTGAGGCGACTGCAGGACGCGCCGAGACACTTACTCGCCCATCGGCCACACCGCCCAGTCGGCCAGTGCGCCGTTGCCCATCTGCGCCCAATGCCGGTCGTTCTGCGCGCCGATGGCCTTGACCGTGCCCTTGTTGATCAGGTTCTTGAACGGCTCCACAGCGTGATCAGGCCGCGAGCAACTGCCGCAACACGAACGGCAGGATGCCGCCGTGCTTGTAGTAGTCGACCTCGATCGGCGTGTCGATGCGCAAGGTCAGCGCCACTTCCTTGTTTGTGCCGTCGGGGCTGTGGATGACGAGCGTGGCCTGCTGCTGCGGCTTGATCTCGGCAGCGAGCTTGATGTCGAAACGTTCGTCACCCCGGATGCCCAGTGACTCCCAGGAATCGCCAGCCTTGAACTGCAGCGGCAACACGCCCATGCCGACCAGGTTGCTGCGGTGGATGCGCTCGAAGCTGCGCGCGATCACGGCCTTGATGCCGAGCAGCTGCGTGCCCTTGGCGGCCCAGTCGCGGCTCGATCCGGTGCCGTATTCCTCGCCGCCGAAGATGACCGTCGGCGTACCTTCCGCCATGTACTTCATCGCGGCGTCGTAGATGAACATTTTCAGGCCACCCGGCACGTAGGCGCTGCTGCCGTGGGCGTGCTGGAACAGCGTCACGCCGCCTTCTTCGCGCGAGCCGTCGGAGGCGGCCGGGATCATCAGGTTCTTGATGCGCACGTTGGCGAAGGTGCCCCGAACCATCACGTCGTGGTTGCCGCGGCGCGAGCCGTAGGAGTTGAAGTCGGCCTTCT
>JADMJQ010000287.1 GCA_018780415.1 Roseateles sp.
GGCAAGGTGCCGATGAGCGTGGTCGCTCAGCGTTATGCCTATTCGGTCCAGTATGACGTCATGAACGACAAGCTGGGCGAGGCTTTCTCCAGTGCTGCCAACGAAGCGAAGTTGCGCGTCGCTGGCGCCCCCAAGATCGCCCAGAAGGAAGAATCGCCCGAAGGCCAGATGGCGTTCGATGCGACCTTCGAGGTCTATCCTGAAGTCAAGATTGGCGACCTGTCGGCCGCCGATGTCGAGCGCGTCGCCAGCGATGTGACCGATGTTGCGATCGACAAGACGGTCGAAATCCTGCGCAAGCAGCGCCGCAGCTTCGCTCAGCGCGCCGCCACCGAAGTGGCTGCCGATGACGACCGTGTGACCATCGATTTCGAAGGCAAGCTGGACGGCGAGCCGTTCCAGGGCGGCAAGGCCGATGGCTTCCAATTCATCATCGGCGAAGGCCAGATGCTGGAGGCTTTCGAGAAGGCTGTGCGCGGCATGAAGGCCGGTGACTCCAAGACTTTCCCGCTGGCTTTCCCTGAGGATTACCACGGTAAAGACGTGGCCGGCAAGGAAGCCGACTTCTTGGTGACCTTGAAGAAGATCGAAGCACAGCACCTGCCGGAAGTGAACGAGGCTTTCGCCAAGTCGCTGGGCATTCCTGATGCCAGCATCGACGCTTTGCGCGCCGATATCAAGAAGAACCTCGAGCGTGAAGTCAAGTTCCGCGTGTTGGCCCGCAACAAGGGCGCCGTGATGGATGCCCTGGTGGCGAACGCCGAGTTGGATGTGCCGGCAGCCTTGGTCGACGGTGAATCGGAGCGCATGATCGCTGCTGCCCGTGAGGATCTGAAGAAGCGTGGCGTGAAGGATGCCGACAAGGCGCCGATCCCTGCCGAGATCTTCAAGCCGCAAGCCGAGCGCCGTGTGCGCCTGGGTCTGGTGGTGGCCGAGTTGGTGCGCGCCAACAATCTGCAGGCCAAGCCCGAGCAGTTGCAAGCGCATATCGAAGAGCTGGCGCAGAGCTATGAAAAGCCTGCCGAAGTGGTGCGTTGGTATCTGAGCGACCGCGCTCGACTGGCCGAAGTCGAGGCCGTTGTGGTGGAAAACAATGTCACCGATTTCGTGCTTGCGCAAGCCAAGGTCAGCGACAAGGCCTTGCCTTTCGATGAACTGATGGCAACAGCTAGCTGATCCACGGGGTCGCTGTAAACCAAGGGCGCCGTGCCGCGAGGTCGGCGCCCTTGCTATTTCTGTGGCAGCATCTTGACACCTCATAATCAGCCCCCATACCTAGTTGACTGGCCAACGAATCGTTGCGGCAATCGGAGCGACGCTGGCGCCGCTCTTCTGACGGGTTAGCGAATATTTTCAAAGGATTCTTCATGAGCGCGCTGGAAATTAACAATCTGGGCATGGTGCCCATCGTCATTGAGCAGTCGGGCCGCGGTGAGCGGGCGTACGACATCTACAGCCGTTTGCTGCGCGAGCGCATCATCTTTTTGGTCGGGCCTGTCAATGATGCGGTCGCCAATTTGGTGGTGGCGCAAATGTTGTTCTTGGAGAGTGAGAATCCTGACAAGGACATTCATTTCTACATCAACTCACCTGGCGGCAGCGTGTCGGCCGGCATGTCGATTTTTGACACCATGCAGTTCATCAAGCCGCAGGTCTCGACCATGTGCATGGGCATGGCCGCCAGCATGGGCGCCTTTTTGTTGGCGGCCGGCGCCAAGGGCAAGCGCCTTGCCCTGCCGAACGCCAAGATCATGATTCATCAGCCACTTGGCGGCACGCAAGGTCAGGCCACCGATATCGAGATCCACGCGCGAGAAATTCTCAAGACCCGCGAGCAACTCAATCGTATTTTGGCCGAGCGCTGCGGGCAGAGTCTGGAGAAGGTCCAGGTCGATACCGAGCGCGACTACTACATGTCTGCCGCCGAGGCTCAGACTTACGGCCTGATCGACCAGGTGCTTGAGAAGCGCGCATAAATTGCCGCATTAATGTGCTTTATCGCCTTGACAAGGCGGCATAGCCCAACAGGGCGCGGAACGGGGGCCTTATTGAACGAAGGCCCCCTGGTGCGTTTGAACTATCATCCCAGCAGGCATTAACGCCTGAACCGACAAGCAGATCCATGGCCGAGAAAAAAGGCAATTCCAGCGAAAAAGTTTTGTATTGCTCCTTCTGCGGCAAGAGCCAGCATGAGGTCAAGAAGCTCATCGCCGGCCCTTCCGTCTTCATTTGCGATGAGTGCATCGAGCTCTGCAATGACATCGTGCGCGACGAGGTTCCCGCGGATACGCCGCAGGGGCGCGCCAGCAAGTCCGACCTGCCGGTGCCCAGTGAAATCAAGGCCAGTCTTGACCAGTATGTGATTGGGCAGGATGTTGCCAAGCGGACCCTTGCGGTGGCGGTGTACAACCACTACAAGCGTCTGCGCCACATGGCCGGAACCAAGGACACGGTCGAGCTGTCCAAGAGCAATATTTTGTTGATCGGCCCTACCGGGTCCGGCAAGACGCTGTTGGCGCAGACTTTGGCCCGTTTGCTGAATGTGCCGTTTGTGATCGCCGATGCCACGACCCTGACCGAAGCCGGTTACGTGGGTGAGGATGTCGAGAACATCATTCAGAAACTGCTGCAAAACTGTAACTACGATGTTGAGCGGGCCCAGCGCGGCATTGTCTATATCGACGAAATCGACAAGATCTCGCGCAAGGCGGACAACCCCTCGATCACCCGCGATGTGTCCGGCGAAGGCGTGCAACAGGCCCTGCTGAAGTTGGTCGAGGGCACGATGGCCTCGGTGCCACCTCAGGGTGGGCGCAAGCACCCAAATCAGGATTTCTTGCAGATCGACACCACCAATATCTTGTTCATCTGCGGAGGCGCTTTTGACGGCTTGGAGAAGGTCATTCAGAACCGTTCGGAGAAATCAGGCATCGGTTTTGGTGCGACGGTGAAGACCAAGTCCGAGCGCCGGGTGTCGGAAATTTTCCGTGAAGTTGCGCCCGACGATTTGATCAAGTTCGGCATCATCCCCGAATTGGTGGGTCGTCTGCCGGTGGTGGCGACCTTGGGTGAGCTGACCGAAGACGCGCTGGTACAAATTCTCACCGAGCCAAAGAATGCCTTGCTGAAGCAGTATCAGCAACTGTTCGCAATGGACGGCGTGGAGTTGGAGGTCCGACCTTCGGCGCTGCTGGCGATCGCCCGCAAGGCGCTCGCGCGCAAGATCGGCGCCCGCGGATTACGCTCGATCATGGAGTTATCCCTGATCGACACGATGTTTGAATTGCCCGCGCTGGAAGGTGTGGCGAAAGTTGTACTCGACGAGCACAACATTGATGACAACGCCAAGCCCCTGCTGGTGTATCGCGAGCAGGCCAAGGCTAGCGCTTGATTGGTGTCAATTGGCCGAAATGGGTTGCAACGGCCCGGCTGATTGACTCAACGCGGCGTCTTGCATTTACCCCCTCAGGCCACAAGTGGGTCTGAGAAAGAGAGGTTTTCATGTCCGGTCATCCTGTTTTGCCTGCAGAACTCATCACCTTGCCGCTGCTGCCGCTGCGTGATGTGGTTGTTTTTCCGCATATGGTCATCCCGCTATTTGTGGGGCGCCCTAAGTCCATCAAGGCTTTGGAAGCCGCGATGGAAGCCGGCCGTCAAATCATGTTGGTGGCGCAAAAAGCCGCCGGCAAGGATGAGCCCAAGTCAGACGATATGTTTGAGGTGGGCTGTGTTTCCAGCATCTTGCAGATGCTCAAGTTGCCGGACGGCACCGTCAAGGTGCTGGTCGAAGGTTTGCAGCGCGCCACCACGCACAGCATCACCGACGGTGAAGAGCATTTCATCGCTGAGGTGATGCCGATTCCGCCTGAGGCCGATGCCAAGCCGGAAGTCGAGGCCCTGCGCCGCGCGGTGACGCAGCAGTTTGACCAATACGTCAAACTCAACAAAAAGATCCCGCCCGAAATCCTGACTTCGATCGCTGGTATCGACGACGCCGGCCGCCTGGCTGACACCATCGCCGCCCACCTGCCTTTGAAGTTGGATGCCAAGCAGTCGGTGCTCAATCTGGCTGAAATCGGCAAGCGTCTGGAGACCTTGCTCGACCTGCTCGAGCATGAAGTCGACATTCTTCAAGTAGAGAAGCGCATCCGCGGCCGTGTCAAACGGCAGATGGAGAAGAGTCAGCGCGAGTACTACCTGAACGAGCAGGTCAAGGCCATCCAGAAGGAATTGGGTGATGGCGAAGAGGGCGCTGACCTCGAAGAGCTGGATAAGAAGATTCTCGCGGCGCGCATGCCCAAAGAGGCCAAGAAGAAGGCCGATGGAGAGCTGAAGAAGCTCAAGCTGATGTCGCCGATGTCGGCCGAAGCGACCGTGGTGCGCAACTATATCGAGACCTTGGTTAATCTGCCTTGGAGCAAGAAGACCAAGATTAAGTTTGACTTGGCCAACGCGGTCGATGTCTTGAATGAAGACCACTACGGCCTGGACAAGGTCAAGGACCGCATCGTCGAGTACCTCGCGGTGCAGCAACGTGTTGACAAGGTCAAGGCGCCGATCCTGTGCCTAGTTGGCCCCCCAGGCGTGGGCAAGACATCGCTGGGTCAGTCGGTGGCGCGAGCCACCGGGCGCAAGTTTGTGCGCATGGCCTTGGGCGGCGTGCGTGACGAAGCTGAGATCCGCGGCCATCGCCGCACCTATATTGGTTCGATGCCTGGCAAGGTGTTGCAGAGCTTGTCCAAGGTCGGGACGCGCAATCCGCTGTTCTTGTTGGATGAAATCGACAAGTTGGGCATGGACTTCCGCGGCGATCCGTCGTCGGCCTTGTTGGAAGTGCTGGACCCTGAACAGAACCACACTTTTGGCGACCACTACGTCGAGGTGGACTTCGATCTGTCCGACGTGATGTTCATCGCCACCTCGAACTCGATGAACATTCCGCCGGCCCTGCTGGACCGCATGGAAGTGATTCGCCTGTCGGGGTACACCGAGGACGAAAAGGTCAATATCGCTCAGCGCTATCTCTTGCCCAAGCAGTGCAAGAACAATGGCGTCAAGGAAGAGGAGATGGAGGTCCTGGAATCGGCGATTCGCGGCATCATCCGTTACTACACCCGCGAAGCCGGGGTGCGCTCGCTGGAACGAGAAATCTCCAAAATTTGCCGCAAAGTCGTCAAGGGCATTGCTCTGAAGACTTTTGAGGGCAAGGCGGTGGTTAACGAAGACAATCTGAACGACTTCTTGGGTGTGCGGAAGTACGACTATGGTCGTGCCGAGAAGAAGAATCAGGTCGGTCAAGTGGTCGGCCTGGCGTGGACCGAGGTTGGTGGCGATCTGCTGACCATCGAGGCCACCGCGATGCCTGGCAAGGGCAATATCATTCGAACCGGCTCGCTCGGTGACGTCATGAAGGAATCGGTCGAGGCCGCTCGCACCGTCGTCAGGTCGCGCGCGCGCATGTTGGGCATCAAGGACGAATTGTTCGAGAAGCGCGATGTGCACGTGCACGTACCGGACGGCGCTACGCCCAAGGACGGCCCAAGCGCCGGTGCTGCGATGACGACGGCTTTTGTGTCGGCGTTGACCGGTATTCCGGTGCGTGCCGACGTGGCAATGACCGGAGAAATCACCCTGCGTGGCGAGGTCACGGCCATCGGCGGCTTGAAAGAAAAGCTGTTGGCAGCGCATCGCGGCGGTATCAAGACGGTGATGATTCCTGAGGACAATGTCAAGGACCTCCAGGACATTCCTGAGAACGTCAAGAATCAGCTTGAAATCGTGCCGGTTCGTTGGATTGATCGTGTCCTGGAAGTCGCTTTGGAGGCCATGCCCGTGCCGTTGGCGGATGATGAGCCCGTTGCGACAGCCAAGACCGAGGGTGCGGCGGCAGCGCCGGCCGCGACCCATTGAGGTCTTGACCAACACGTTGCAGGCCCAAGTGTTATTGATCTCTTGCAATGCGACGTTGATCTGGTATAGAATGTGCGCTTCGGCGAAAACGGCCTAGCAGTCAGCAACTTAAGTTTTTGATTTTAGTTGAGTGATCGCTGAGTCTGTGCAGTTGAAGTTTTGCGGGAATAGCTCAGTTGGTAGAGCGCAACCTTGCCAAGGTTGAGGTCGCGA
>JADMJQ010000239.1:0-2468 GCA_018780415.1 Roseateles sp.
TCCTTGACCTCGCGGCCGCGCTCGCCGATCAGGCCGACCACGATCACGTCGGCCTGCGTGTAGCGCGCCATCATGCCCAAGAGCACCGACTTGCCGACGCCGGTGCCGGCGAACAGGCCCAGGCGCTGGCCACGGCCGACCGTCAGCATCGCGTTGATAGCCCTAACGCCGGTGTCCAGCGGGGTGCGCACTGGGTCACGGTCCATCGCGTTGATGGGCCGGCGCACCATCGGTTCGGCATGCGTCATCTGCAACGGGCCACGGCGGTCCAGCGGGTTGCCGTGCGAGTCGACCACGCGGCCGAGCAGGCCGTCGCCCATCGGCAGATGCAGGCCGCGGTCCTCATCACGGCGCCAGCGCTGCATGGCCTTGCCCAAGACCGGTGCCATCAAGGGCAGAGCGCGCGGAATCACCATCGCGCCGCTTGAGAGCCCTTGAATCTCATCGGTCGGCATCAGATAGGCGCGGTCGCCCGAGAAGCCCACCACCTCGGCATTGACCGGCCGCAGGCCACGTTGAGGATTCGAGTTAGAGCTCGGCATATGAATTTCACAGACCGAGCCGACCGGCACCTTGACGCCGGTCGCTTCCAGCACCAGGCCGGCCACTCGCACCAGCTTGCCTTGCGACTCCAAGGGCACGGCCGTGCTGGCGAAGGTCTGCAGATCGTCCAGATACTGCTGCCAGCGCCCTTGCCGGGTCTCAGTCCGCGCTTGTTGCTCCACAACGCTGGCGCCTAGGTCCATCATGCTGCGTCCTCCTCATCCTTGAGCAAGGCCGCATTGGCCTCGGCCGCATTGCTGCGGCGGTCTTCCCACAGCGAGGTCTGGCCCATCGATGCAACCGCTTGCTGCCAGCGCGTGGCCAGGCTGGCGTCGACGCTGCTGATGTCGGAGTCGACCTTGCAGCCGCCGCGTGGCACTTCCGGGTCGGGCAGGACTTGCGCCTCGCGGGCACGCATTTCTTCGCCGGCGCCGTCCATCACCAGCGGATAGTCGCTCGGGTTGACGCGCACCCGCACATGGCGGGCCGACAGCTGAAGCGCCTCGACCGCGTCATGCGCGACCTTGGCAATGTGCTCGGGCCGCTGCTTGATCTCGCTGCGCACCACTTGGCGCGCCAGCTCGACCGCGCTGCGGGCCAGGGCCTGCGCCATCTCGCCCTCAAGCGCACGGAAGTCGGCGTCGAAGCTGCGCACCAAGGTGCCGATTTGGGCCGTCATTTGCTGGGCGAAGCTGTGTTTGAAGGCATCCAAGGCGGCCAAGCCGTCGCGGTAGCCGTCTTGATAGCCGGCCTGGCGGGCGGCGTGCAACTGCTCTTGCAAGCTGGGTTCGGGCTCGGGCGCCGGTGCCGGCGCACTTTGCTTGGCCTGTGCCGCAGCCGATGCCGCAGGCGCGGGCGCGCTGATCGGCGGCCGCTGCGCATTCATCGCACCTTGCAGCGAGTCGGGATTCCAGGCCGCGAAGCCCTGCAACTCTTCGCGCGGGATAAAGCGCGCATAGCTGCCGCGGCGCTCTTCGCCCTCGCGGCGTTCCGGCGCGGGCACTTGACGGGGGGGCTTTTGAACCATGTTCTTTCAGCCTCAGACGAACTGGTCGTCGCCGCCGCCGGCCATCACGATGGTGCCTTCGTCGACCAGACGGCGCACGATCTTGAGCATTTCCTTCTGCTCGCCCTCGACCTCGGACAGCCGCACCGGGCCGCGCGAATCGAGATCCTCGCGCAGCGTCTCGGCGGCACGTGTGGACATATTGCGCAGGATCTTTTCGCGCAGCTCGGCGCTGGCGCCCTTCAAGGCCACGACCAAGGACTCGGACTGCACTTCCTTCAGCACGGCCTGGATGCCCTTGTCGTCGATCTTGTCCAGATCGTCGAAGGTGAACATATTGTCCATAATCTTCTGGGCCAGGTCGGCGTCGGCCTCGCGGATGTAGTCCAGCACCGAGGCCTCGACGCTGGAGCCCAGCATATTGATGATCTCGGCCGCCGTCTTGACGCCGCCCAGGCTGCTCTTGCGCATGCGCTCGCCGCCGGCCAGCACCTGGCGCATCACCTCGTTGAGGTCCTTCAAGGCCATAGGCTGGATACCGTCCAGCGTGGCGATACGCACCAGCACCTCATTGCGCTGGCGCTCGGTGAAGACGCGCAGCACCGAGCTGGTCTGGTCGTAGTCCAGGTGGGCGAGGATGGCGGCGATGATTTGCGGATGCTCGTTGCGCAGCAGCTCGGCCACCGAGGCCGCGTCCATCCACTTCAGGCTTTCAATGCTGGAGACATCGCTGCCCTGCAAAATGCGATCAAGCAGCAAGTTAGCCTTGTCATCGCCGAGTGCCTTGCGCAGCACCTGGCGCACATATTCGTCGGTGTCCGAGACCAGGGTGCTTTGCGTTTCGGCCACCGCATCAAAGCGGGTCAACACCTCCTCCACCTTGGCGCGGCCGACCACCTTCAGCTTGGCGATGGTTTCG
>JADMJQ010000239.1:2478-6086 GCA_018780415.1 Roseateles sp.
CTTGAACACCTCGGCAGCCTCCTCCTCGCCGAGTGACATCAGCAGGATGGCCGCATCTTCAACACCTTTGTCGTCCATGATTTTCTTGATCTCTTGGTGGGGCTGAGTTCGGGCGGGGTCAGCTGACTTCGCCGGCGATCCAGCCGCGCATGATGTTGGCGACGGCGATCGGGTTTTCGCGTGCCAGCAGGCGGGCGCGCTCCAACTTCTCGTTCACCTGTGGGCCGGCCAGGGCGGGCAGGCCGCCGGGGCCCAGCACCACGGGCAATTCGTTGTCGTCGTCGACGACGGCACTCAGCTGCGAAGGCGCCTCGGGCTCGGCGGCCGGCAGCGGACGAGCGGCCAGAATGGCCGGGCGCACCATGCCGAACACCGCAATCAGCGCAATCGCGACCAAGGCCAAGGGCAGGGCGGCGGCGCGCACGATGTCAATCAACCAAGGTTGCTGCCACAGCGGCAGGTCGACCGTGCTTTGCTTGTCAACCATGAAGGGCGCGCTGATGATCTTCAGCGAGTCGCCGCGTTCTTGGTTGAAGCCCATGGTTTCCTTGACCAGGGCTGTCAGCTTGTCCAGCTCTTCTTGTGACACCGGCAGCGTCGTCGCCTTGCCTTTGGGGTCGGTTGTCGTGCGGTGGTTGACCACCACCGCCGCGTTCAGACGGCGCACGGCGCCGGTGGCGTTGCGGGTGACGCGTACCGTCTTGTCCAGTTCGAAATTGGTGACGGCCTCGCGCCGGGTGCTGCTATTGGGGTTGCAGCCGGCGGCCTGCAGTGGCGCGGCCTGGCCATTGATGGGCGCGGTGGCCGGCACCGGCGGCTGGTTGGTGGCGGCACCGGGCACACCGGTGGGCTGGGCCGGCGTGCTGTTGATGGCCTCGTTGGTCTGCGAGCTGCGTACCGAGGCGCTGGCGTTCTGGCCTTGATTGGGTTTGAACTCTTCGGCGGTGCTTTCCACTTGCGAGAAGTCAACATCGGCGGTCACCGTGGCGCGCAGGTTCTCGCGGCCCACCACCGGTTCCAGCAGCTCGTAAATGCGCTTGTTGAAATTGGCCTCGATCTGCTGCTTGTACTGCAGTTGCTGGCTGTCCAGGCCGCTGCCGCCCAGGCCGTCGTTATTGGTGTTGGACAACAGGGCGCCGGTTTGATCCAGCACGCTGACGGCCTTGGGCGACAGCTCGGGCACGCTGGCCGAGACCAGGTGGACGATGCCGGCGATCTGGGCGCGGTCCAGCGAGCGGCCGCCGCGCAACGTCAGCATCACCGAGGCGCTGGGTTTTTGCTGCTCGCGGAAGAAACCGTTCTGTTGCGGGATGGCCAGGTGAATGCGCGCGTCGGCCACATCGGCCAGCGCGGTGATGGTGCGGGTCAGCTCGCCCTCAAGGCCGCGCTGGAAACTCAGGCGCTCGTTAAACTGGGTCTGGCCGATTGAGCTCTTGTCCATCAGCTCATAGCCGACCGTGCTGCCCTTGGGCAGGCCGGCCGAGGCCAACTTCATGCGCACGTCGTAGACCTGAGCGGCCGGAACCAGGATGGTGCCGCCGGCTTCGTGGCGGTAGGGCACGTTCAAGCTGGTCAGTTGGGTGATGACGGCGCCGCCGTCCTTGTCCGACAGACCCGTAAAGACGGGGCGGAAGTCGCCCTGATTGCTCCACAAGGTGATGGCCAGGACGGTGCCGGCCAGGATCGCCAAGCCCCCGCCCAGCATGAACTTGCTGCGCACCGGCATCGCGGCCAGACGGGTGCCAAAACCTGCGTTCGCGCTGTTGGCGGCGACCGGCAGGGTGGTAATGGCGGGGCTGATTGCGTTGTCCATGGAGCGAAGGCCGGGTTTGCTGTGAGCTAAATCACGGAAGCCCTGAAGGGTCTACCGATGCCTTGAATTATTCTTTTTTAGCCCCTCAAGAAAGCCGTGAACAAGCCGAGGAAGGGCCCGCAGTTCCTCTCTTCATTGGCAGGCCCTTGCCCCTAGGATTCATCCCATCGCACCGGACTCAGTGCCCCCAAAGCCGCCTCGCGGCGGCGGCCCCCCGAGGGGGAGCAAGGAAACTTGGGGCGGCCCGGCGTTTCCTTGGCCTGCGATGCTGGAGTAGTGATGGACCTGAAACTGAAACCGTTTGATTTCGCCCAAGCCGCGGCTCGCGCCGGCTTAGGCGTCAATGGTCAGCCCCTGGGCAAGACCCGGGCGGTGGAGGGTGCCAGCTTCGGCGACGCGATGGCGCAGGCCATGAAGGGCGTCAGCGCCTCACAGATGGAGGCGACTCGGCTGCAGCGCGAGGTGCAGCTGGACAACCCCACGGTCAGCCTGGAAGAGACCATGGTGGCGATGCAAAAAGCCCAAATCGGTTTTCAAGCCACCTTGCAGGTGCGCAACCGCTTGGTCTCGGCCTATTCTGAAATCATGAATATGCAGGTCTGAGAGTTTGAGATCTTTTTACTGCGCGACCGCCATGCGTCGTTGGGCGTCGCTTCAGAATCCTCACGTACAGGGCGTACGTTCCGACATCCGCAGCTCCGTCCGCCTAGCCTGACGGCCGCTCGCTACAAAACGAAGTTTCAGCGAAGCTAAAAGTTCTCAAGCTCTGAGCTTCCCACATCAACCCGGCGGCCGGTTGCGCAGCATGCGGTCCAAGATCTGGGTTTGATCGATATAGCGCTGCAAGTACAGCGTCGCTTCCGCATTCAGCTGGGTAAAGGTCCAGCCCAGCTGGAGATTGCCTTTGTCACCCACCGGGCGTGAGTTTTGCAGGCGCAAACCGGTCCGAAAGCGCACCTCGCGGCCCAGCATCACCTGCGCCGACTCCAGCGCACAGCCGGGCGGGAACGGTGCCACTTCGGCCGGCAAGAGCAGGGCCAAGCCGCCCAGGCTCAAATCCAGAATTCGCAGACTCAAGGACAGCTCCGACTGCACAGGATGCAGCAGGCGCACCTGTGGCGTGCGCAAATTGGATTGCACCCGAAAGCTCTGCCGGCGCTGAAAGCGGTAAATGACCGCCGGGCTGGTGCAACGCAGCAGCCCGTTGATGAGGACCGGGTCCTCCAGCTCGAACTGCAGGCGAATCTGATCCAGATAGGCCACGGCGGTGATTTCGTCGGCGCTCAGCAGGGCTTGAATCTGCTCGGTAGCGGGGCCGGCGTCAAAGCTCAGCGATGCCCGCTCCGGGTCAAGGTCCTGCAGGCTGCAACTCAGGCTGGCGCCATTCGGCGCCGTCAAACTGATGCGGGTCGCTTGCGCCTGCAGCAGGCGCAACAAGGCCAAAACCTCGATCGGTGCCTGCACGCGAAAGTCGCCAGCCTCGGCGTGAATTTGCTGGGCAGCTGGGGCTGGGTGGGCTTGGGTGGGCATGTGTTCAGGGCGGCAGGGCAACGGACGCGGTACTGTAAATGCGACACCGGCCGCTGGCTGTGTTCAGCGAGCGGCCGGTCGGAATCAATGCAGGGTTTTGCTTTTCCCGGTCAGGACCTGATCCAGATCATCCAACCAAGGTTCGGCCAGGTGGCGGATCTCGGCATCGTTGACCAAGATGCGCTGCATGATGCGCGTCTTCAGCTTGTTCTCATCGGGCGCGAGTTGGCCGCTGGAGGCGGCATGCTTGAGCTGCGAGATCAGC
>JADMJQ010000354.1 GCA_018780415.1 Roseateles sp.
CCTTGGTGGCGTCGGCGCCCCAGTTCTCCAGGTCGATCACGCCTTCGGGCGTGCCGACATTGCCGGCAATCACAAAGCTGTCGGGCAGCTTGTTCTTGATGTGCGCGATCATCCGCTGCACGCTGTCGGCGTGGCCATGAGCGATGTCGATGGTGATGTAGTCGGCACCAATGCCTTCGGCCGCCAAACGCTCGATCACCGCATAGTCGGCCGCCTGCACGCCCGAGCTGACCGAGACGAACAGGCCCTTGTCGCGCATCGATTTCGCATAGGCCACCGTGTCGAGGTCGAAGCGGTGCATCACGTAGAAATAGCCGTTGCGGGCCAGATGCTCGGTGATGTTTTCGTCCACCACCGTCTTCATATTGGCCGGCACGGCCGGCAGCTTGAAGCGGCGCGGTCCGAACTGGACCGAGGTGTCGCATTCGCTGCGGCTTTCCACGCGGCATTTGCGCGGCAGCAGCAGGATGTTGTCGTAGTCAAAGATTTCCATGATGGGTGGCTAACAGGGTCGCAAGTTTGGGTGTGCGTTCACGCAGTGCACACCTGGGGCTGCGAGCGCTTGACTTGGACGTCCGGCCTTTGCTGGCGCTGCCGATCTGCAAAAGAAGCGGCGTAAAACGCAAAACGCAAAACCGGGCGCCAATATTTGGGCCCGGTGACCGATTCTACGCGGCCGCCAATTTAACAAGTCCCTCTTTCGGGGGCCCCATTTTTTCGGCCATCCCCCCACCAAGCTTGGCCCGATAGTTGCCGACCGGCGCAGACATACAACTGCGTTGGAGCTGATCATGTATTTCGACGAAGTGGATGCAGGCGACTACCGAATTTATGCGGGCGCGTTGGATCGTGCCTATGCCTACGGCTATGTGGCGGCCGTGGTCGTGATCAAGATGCGCGCGGGGCTGCCTCGCCAAGAGGCGTACCGGGATGAGAACCTGGCCGGAGGGTTTTGCTGGTCGTCGCCGGCCGAGGCCTTGCGCTTCGCCATCAACGCCGGGCGTGACGTGGTGATGTGCCGAGGCGGTGCGTTGGCTTGAGCAATAGGGCGCCAATGTGGTGAAAAACACCCGCTGAGCGAGCGCTGAATAGTGGCCTGGGGCCGGTATACCGCCACTCGTCGCTTTGAGGCCCGCAAAGTCTTGGAGTGCTGGGCGCAGCCCGTTACGCTCTTGGCATGCTGAATGTTTCTTCATCACCGCGCCCGTCCTTGCCCAGCCACGCCCAAGCCTGGCAAGGGTTTATTGCCTATTTGACGCCGCTGCGGCTGGGTCTCTCGCTGGGGTTGTCGGCCTTGGCCGCCTTGTTGCTCAACCCCATTTTCTCGACGCCATTGCCGGAGTTGCTGGGGCGGACGCTGGTCATCGGTCTTTTGGCCTTGCTGGCGTTCTCTGCCGCAGGGCAGTGGCCGCGCCGCTTGCCGCCTTGGCTGGCGCGCTGGCTATTGCAGGTCGTGGTGGTGGGCTTGACCGTTCCGCTGGCGACCGTGCTGGTCTACCTGGTTTCGGTCGGCGGTGACATTGCGCTCTTGTTGAAGAATCCCTATCGGATCTCCGGCTTCATTTGGATTGCTGGCTCGGGGCTGATGGTGGGCCCTTTGCTGGCGATGGGCGCCCTGTACCGGCATCGCGACGCCGAAGCGCGCAGCCAGGCCCTGAGTTTTGAGCTGGAGCGCAGCGAGTTGGAGCGCCAGGCGCTGGATGCGCGACTGCACCTGCTGCAGGCCCAGATCGAGCCGCATTTCTTGTTCAACACGCTGGCCAATGTGCGCGCGCTGGTGGAGACCGGTTCTCCCCAGGCGGCGCCGGTGTTGCGCAGCTTGATCGCCTATCTGCGGGCTGCCATGCCCAGATTGCACAACGAGGCCGCCACGCTGGAGGATGAGTTGATCTTGGTGCGCTCCTATCTGGAATTGATGCATCTGCGCATGCCTGATCGGCTCAGCTTCAGCATCGAAGTGCCGGACGAGTTGCGTATGTTGCGGTTTCCGCCAATGGCCTTGTTGACCCTGGTCGAGAACGCGATTCGCCACGGCATTGACCCGAGCGAGGAGGGCGGGGTGATAGCGGTGTCGGCCGCAGGCTCCGGCGCGGGCGCACCGGTGCGGGTGTCGGTCAGCGACACCGGCGTCGGCCTGACGCAAAGCAGCTCCGCCGGCACCGGCCTGCGCAATCTGCGTGAGCGCCTGAAGATGTTCTATGGTGGCAGCGCGCGGCTTGATCTGACCGAGAATTCGCCCCATGGCTTGCGGGCCGAATTACATTTTTTTCCATGAACACTGCATTGAATCGACCGACCGCGCTGATCGCGGATGATGAACCGCTGTTGCGCGACAGCCTGGCGCGGAGTTTGGCCGCCGCCTGGCCTGAACTGCTCTTGTTAGGGCAGGCTCGCAATGGCCGCGAGGCGCTTGAGATGTTCGATCAGCTGCAGCCGGACATTGTTTTCCTGGACGTGCATATGCCGGGCTTGAGCGGCATCGAGGCGGCGCGGCAGCTGGCCCGGCGGGCACAGATCGTGTTTGTGACCGCCTATGAGGCCTATGCCGTGCAGGCCTTCGAGCAGGGTGCCTTGGACTACTTGGTCAAACCGCTTGACGAGGCCAGATTGGATGACACGGTGGCGCGCCTGAAGACGCGGCTGCAAGAGCGCCAAGCCGGTGCGGCCGTGTCGACGCAAGCCTTGGAGGCGGTGATTGCGCAGTTGTTGGACCGACTGGGTCAGCAAACTCAACTAGCCTCTACATCCGTGGGCGGCGCCCCGCCCGCACCCAAGTATTTGCAGTGGATACGGGCTTCGGTGGGGGCGACGCTGAAGCTGATACCGGTCGACGACATCGTCTATCTGCGCTCGGATGAGAAATACACCCTGGTGGCGTGGAGCGAAGGGGAGGCCTTGATACGCACACCGATACGCGAGCTGATGGATCAGCTGGACCCAAGTCGCTTTGTGCAGGTGCATCGTTCGGTGGTGGTCAATTTGCATGCGATCAGCCATGTCACCCGCGGCTTGAACGAAACGGCCGATGTGCACCTGAAGGGCCGCACCGAGGTGCTGCCCGTCAGCCGCAGCTATTTGCATGTGTTCCGGCAGATGTGAGCCGGTGTTGGACCGAGGTCCCGTGAGCGGAACTGGTTTCAGCGCGCCGGCTGGGCTTGGCCGGTGATCACCACGGGGTCCAAGCGCCACAGCACCGGCGTGCTGCCTTCCGGGGTGAAAAACAAGGCCTCAAGCAGGCTGACGACCAAAAGCAAAATCAGCGCCACCAGCAAAGCGCTGTGCAGTCCCGACTCGGAAAAGGTGTGAATCTTGTTGCTTGCCATGGCGGGCTCCTTGATTGACAGCGTCGACTCCCTGCTCTAACTCTAGGCATTTCGGCTGCATTTCTCCAGCCGCCCGGCCACAAAAAAAGCGCGGTCATGCCGCGCTTTTGATCATTCAAGGGCCATCCTCAAATGCCCTGCGTGCGCAGCAGCAGCCAGTCCAGCGCAGCGCCGCTCAGCAGGCTTTGCAACCGTTCGCGCACCAAGGCGTGATATTGGTTCAGCCAAGCGACGTTCTCGGCGCCCAGCAGCTCAATGTCGATACAGCGGGTGTCGATCGGGCACAGTGTCAGGGTCTCGAAGGCCAGCATTTCGCCAAACTGGTTGTTCTCGGGTGTGGCCAGCGCCACATTGAGCACCAGGTTCTCGATCCGCACGCCCCATTTGCCGGGCCGGTAAATGCCGGGCTCGATCGAGGTGATCATGCCTTGCTCCATCGCCATGGTGGCGTCGGGCACGGCCTTGGAGATGGTCTGCGGGCCCTCATGCACATTCATGAAGTAGCCGACACCATGGCCGGTGCCGTGCCCATAGTCCAGGCCATGCGCCCACATCGGCGCGCGCGCCAGCGCGTCCAGCATGGGGCTGAGCGTGCCGCGCGGAAAGCAGGCGCGCGATAAGGCCAGCGTGCCCTTCAGCACCAGGGTGTAATCGCGCTTTTGTTCGGCCGACACCACGCCGATAGGCCAAACCCGGGTGATATCGGTGGTGCCGCCCAGATATTGGCCGCCGGAGTCAATCAAGAGCAGGCCATTGCCTTCGATCACCGCATGCGAGGCGGTGGTGGCGCGGTAATGCGGCATCGCGCCATTGGCATTGAAGCCGGCGATGGTGGGGAAGCTCAAGCCCACGAAGCCAGGCCGTTTGGCCCGCGCGGCGCTCAGATGCTCGTCCACGCTCAGCTCGGTCAGGCGCTCTTGCCGCGCCAGCGCTTGTTCAAACCAGGCATAGAACTCGCACATTGCCGCGCCGTCCTGGACCATCGCCTCGCGCACAAACTGCGCCTCGGCCAGGGTCTTGCGGCTCTTGGCCAGCGTGCTTGGGTTGATCGCCTCCAGCACCGTGGCCTGTGCCGGCACCGCCTCGCGCAAGCCCAGCGTGACGCGCCGTGGGTCCAGCAGCACCCGGGCGCCGGCGGGCAGGGCGGCCAAGGCGGCGGCCGCCGCGCCGTAAGGCGCCAGCCGCACGCCATCGGCGCTCAGCCGCGCCTGCAGCGCAGCGTCAATCTTGCCGTCCTCGACAAACAAGGTCGCCGCATCGGCGCTCAGCAAGGTGTGGGCCATGAAGACCGGGTTGTAGTCGACGTCGGCGCCGCGCAAATTGAACAGCCAGGCGCTGTCATCGACGCTGGAGATGAAGTGATGGCTGGCGCCGTGGCGCGCCATCGCCGCTCGCACATCGGCCAGTTTCTGCGCGCGGGTGACCACCGCCTGCGGCGGCAGATGCTCGTAAATCTGGCCCGCCGGCAGACCCGGCCGCGCGGGCCAGATACGTTCGATCAAATCCAGATCGGTGCGCAGCTGGATACCGGCACGCTGCATCGCGCCGCGCAGCTGCTGCGCCAGCGCCAGCCCCAAAATCTGACCGTCCACGGCCAGGCTTTGACCAGGCTGCAACTGGGCCGAAATCCAGTCAATGTAATGGGTGGCCGCGGCGGTGGGGATCTTCTCCAGGGCGATGCCGGTATGGCTCAACTCAGCGGCGGCTTGCGTCCAATAGCGGCTGTCGGCGAACACCGCCGCACGCTCCAAGGTGACCACCAAGGTGCCCACCGAGCCGGTAAAGCCCGACAGCCATTGCCGGCCCTGCCAGCGCTCGGGCAGGTACTCGGACAGATGCGGGTCGCTGGACGGCACCAGGCAGGCGTGCACGCCGAGCGCACGCATCGCGTCGCGCAGTTGTTCGATGCGCAGAGCAACTTCAGAAGTTCGGGTATCCATGATTTATCTCCGTCGGCGCGGGCCGGTTTGCCTACTCATAGCCTGATGGGCTGGCCGGGATTGTAGGCGGCGCATCCTTCAAAGCTCGGTGCGCAACGCCCACAGTTCCGGGAACAACACCACGTCCAGCATCTTGCGCAAATAGCCGACGCCCGAGGTGCCGCCGGTGCCGCGTTTGAAGCCGATCACCCGCTCCACCGTCGTCACATGACGGAAGCGCCAAAGCCGGAAGGCATCCTCCAGATCGACCAACTCCTCGCCCATCTGATACAGATCCCAATGCTTGTCGGGCGCGCGGTAAACCTCCAGCCATGCGGTCTTGACGCCCTCGTCGAGCGCGCGAGGCTGGGTCCAGTCGCGCTGCAGCGCGTCGGCCGGCACCGCAATGCCGCGCCGTGCCAGCAAGCGCAAGACCTCGTCATACAGCGACGGCGCACGCCAGGCTGCGTCCACCTCGGCCAACAGATCGGGCCGGTGCGCATGGGGTTTCAGCATGGCGGCATTCTTGTTGCCCAGCATGAACTCGATGCGCCGGTATTGCGCGCTTTGAAAGCCGCTGCTGTTCGACAAATAGGGCCGAATCGCGCTGTACTCGGGCGGCGTCATGGTGGCCAGCACATCCCAGGCGTGCACCAGCTGTTCCATGATGCGCGACACCCGTGCCAGCATCTTGAAAGCGGCCGGCAACTTGTCGCTCGCCACGCAGGCCACCGCCGCCTGCATCTCGTGCAGCATCAGCTTCATCCACAGCTCGGAGGTCTGGTGCTGG
>JADMJQ010000219.1 GCA_018780415.1 Roseateles sp.
AAGCCTGGATTCTTGACTGCCGCCGTGCCGATGATGATGTAGCTCAGCCCGTCGTCCAGGTAGCGCTCGATGGTGTCGAGGTCGCGGATGCCGCCGCCCAGTTGCACCGGGATCTCACCGTTCACCTCGCGCAGGATCGCCGTGATCGCCGCCGCGTTGACCGGCTTGCCGGCGAAGGCGCCGTTCAGGTCAACCAGATGCAAGCGCCGCGCGCCGGCGTCAAGCCAGCGCCTGGCCATCGCCGCGGGGTCCTCGCCGAAGGTCGTGGAGTCATTCATATCGCCTTGCTTGAGGCGGACACAGCGACCATCTTTCAGGTCAATAGCGGGGATCAGCAACATGGCGGGAGCAGAGCTTTTAGTGAGGGGGAGAGCAAAAAAATATCAGGGATTCCAGAGCAGGAAGTTGCGGTACAGCGCCAAGCCATGGGCCGCACTCTTCTCCGGGTGAAACTGAGTGGCAAAAATATTATCCCGGGCGATCGCCGAGGTAAAGCGCGCGCCATATTCGGTTTCCCCAGCACTGTGGCGCGCATCTGACGGCGCGGCATAGAAGCTGTGGACGAAATAGAAGTAGCTGTCGTCGGGCACATCGCCCCAAACGGGATGCTTCAGCGTCTGGCGGACACGGTTCCAGCCCATCTGCGGCACCTTGTAGCGGCTGCCGTCGGCCTGTGTCTGCCCTGCCAGCTGGAAGCGTTTGACCACGCCCGGGATCAGGCCCAGGCCCGGCGTGTCCTGCTCCTCGCTGTGATCCAAGAGCATCTGCATGCCCACGCACACCCCCATCAAAGGCTTGTTGGCGGCAGCGTCCAGCACCGCTTCACGCAGGCCCGAGTCGCGCAACTCGCGCATGCATTCCAGCATCGCGCCCTGGCCAGGCAGCACCACCCGCTCTGCCGCCAAGACCTCGTCCGGATTGGCCGTTATGACGACCTCCAAGCCGGTTCCTGCAGCCACATGCAGCACCGCCTGCGAGACCGAGCGCAGATTGCCCATGCCGTAGTCGACGACAGCTACTGTCCGTTTCATATCAAAGACTACCCTTTGTTGAAGGAATTACGCCGATGGAACGGGGATCCAAGGTCATTGCCATCCGCAAGGCACGCCCGAAGGCCTTGAAAATCGTCTCGCACTGATGATGGGCGTTATGCCCCTTCAGATTGTCGATATGCAGCGACACCAAGGCGTGATTCGAGAAACCCTGGAAGAACTCGAACGCCAATTGGGTGTCAAAAGCGCCGATAGAACCCGAGGTGAACTTGACGTCCATCGCCAGCCCAGGCCGGCCCGAGAAGTCGATCACCACGCGGGACAGCGCCTCGTCCAGCGGCACATAGCTGTGGCCATAGCGGGTCAGGCCTTTTTTATCGCCGACCGCCTGCGCGACGGCCAAGCCCAAGGTAATGCCGACATCTTCGACCGTGTGATGGCCGTCGATATGCAGGTCGCCGACCGCCTGGATGTCCAGGTCGATCAAGCCATGGCGGGCGATCTGGTCCAGCATATGGTCGAAAAAGCCGATGCCGGTGTTCAGCTTGGCCTCGCCGGTGCCGTCCAGATTGACGCGCACCGTGATCTGCGTTTCCTTGGTGTTGCGGCTGACTTCTGCGATGCGATCGGTGCTCATGACAATGATTCCTGGAGTGCGGCCAGCATGGCCGTGTTTTCTTCCGCCGTGCCTATGGTGATGCGCAGGCAATTCGTTAGCAAGGGATGGGCGGAGCTTGAATTCTTGATGAGAATGCCGCGCGCCTTCATCGCGGCGAAAGTCTGGGCCGCGTCAGCCACCCGCGCCAGAATCATATTGCCCTGGCTGGGGAAGGCCTGCACGCCGGACAGCGCTTGCAACGCCTCGAAGACACGCTCGCGCTCGGCCCGGAGCGTGGCCGCTTGGGCGGCGTAAACCTCGGCATGCTCCAGCGCGAACAGGCCGGCCTCGGCGTTCAGCACGCTGATATTGAAGGGCGGGCGCAGCTTGTCGATCTCGGCGATCAGCGCCGCCTGGGCTATCAGGTAACCAATACGCACACCGGCCAGGCCGAACTTGCTCATCGTGCGCATCACCAGCACATGCGGGTAACGCGCCAGCAGCGCCATCGAATCCTTCTCGGCAAAGGGCTGATAGGCCTCGTCCATCACAACGAGGCCAGGTGCTGCCTGGATGATCTGCTCGATCACGCCGGCATCCCAGAGATTGCCGGTCGGGTTGTTGGGGTAGGACAGATAAATCAGCGCCGGCTGATGGTGCTCAATCGCCGCCAGCATGGCCGGGCCATCAAGCTCGAAGTCCTCGGCGCGCAGCGGTACGCCGACAAAAGCCAGGCTTTGATAACGCGCCGACAGCTCATACATCACAAAGCTGGGCAGCGGCGACAGTATCTTGGCGCCGGGTTTACTGACAGCCATGCTGAGCATGCTGATCAGCTCATCCGAGCCATTGCCCAGGGTGATGGCGCAGCCGGCCGGCATGCCGGCGTGGGCGGCCAGCGCGGCGGCCAGATCCTGGGTGCGCTCGGCCGGATAACGGTTGATCGCGACGGCACCGAGCCGCGCGCCAAGCTGTGCTTGCAGCTCAGGCGAGAGTCGAAACGGGTTCTCCATCACGTCCAGTTTGACCATGCCAGCGCTGGCGGCGACCGGGTAGGCGTGGGACGCCCGCACATCGTCGCGGATGCGGGCCAGCGCCTGCTTGAGTGTGTGATCAGTCATGCGCTCAATCGCTCCGTTCCGCAAAGTGTTGGATTCAGCACGGTCACGCTGTCATAGACCGCCTCGTGCGCCAGCTCCAGGCTCAGCAGCAGGGTGCAGCCCTGCGCCTTGGCGGCAGCGACGATCAGCGCGTCGGCATAGGCGAGCTCAAAGCGGCTCTCGATCGACCAGGCGCTTTCGACCGTCGCATGGTCCACGCCCCAAGGCTGCCAGCGCTGATAACGCCTGACTTCGGCGCGGGCATCGCCGTTCGGCATGGCGGGGTTGATGCGGGTAGTGACCGATGTATAGAAGTCGTTCAGCACCTGGGTCGAGAGCCGGCCGCTACGGCGCACCCAAAGCTCGCGCAACCAGGCCATCACCTTGTCTCGCGCGACCACATCGGCGCCGTCTTCACTGAGTATCAAGACCGAGGTGTCGACGAAGACCAGTTCGCTCATGGCGCCAACTCCCCGCGCTGCGGGTAGGTCTGGCCATCGGATGCCCAGACGCGTTCCCGGTGCAACCAGTCTTGAAGTGCGCGCTCGTAGACATCGTCATGCCGCATCTTCTCGGCCAGCATCTCGCCGACCAAGCGCGACACGCTGGTATTGCGCCGCGCGGCCTCCAAGCGGGCCCATTCGGCGACGCTGTCTTCCATGCTGATGGTGACGTTTTTCACAGCACCGATGTTACACGAAGTTCGTGCAACACGAAGTTCGTGTTACCTTTTCAAGCGCATCTCTGCCGCCCGAGCGTGCCCTTGCAGCCCCTCGCCATAGGCCAACTCGGCGGCAATGGCTCCAAGCTTTTGCGCGCCGGCCTCGCTGACCTCGATCAGGCTGCTGCGCTTTTGAAAGTCATAGACGCCCAGTGGAGAGGAGAAACGCGCGGTGCCCGCCGTTGGCAAGACGTGGTTAGGCCCGGCGCAATAGTCGCCCAGCGACTCACTGGTGTAGGCACCCAGAAAGATCGCACCGGCGTGGCGCAGCAGCGGCTCCCAGGCATGGGGATTGGCGCTGGACACCTCCAGATGCTCGGGCGCAATGCGGTTAGAGATCTCACAGGCTTCTTCCATGGTCCGCGTCTGGATCAGCGCGCCGCGGCCTTCCAGCGAGGCACGGATGACGTCCTGCCGCGGCATCTCGGGCAGCAACTTGTCTATCGAGGCGCGAACCAGGGCGATGTACTCGGCATCCGGGCAAAGCAAGATGCTCTGCGCCATTTCGTCATGCTCGGCCTGTGAAAAGAGATCCATCGCCACCCAGTCCGGCGGGGTCGTGCCGTCGGCCAAGATCAAAATTTCACTGGGCCCGGCAATCATGTCGATGCCGACCTGGCCGAACACCTGCTTTTTGGCGCTGGCCACATAGGCATTGCCGGGGCCGGTGATCTTGTCGACCTTGGGCACCGTCGCCGTGCCGTAGGCCAGCGCAGCCACCGCCTGTGCGCCACCGAGCGTGAAGACGCGGTGGACGCCGGCGATATAGGCGGCGGCCAGCACCAGCGGGTTCTTTTCGCCGCGCGGCGTCGGCACCACCATGATGATCTCGGGCACGCCGGCCACTTGGGCGGGGATGGCATTCATCAACACGCTGCTAGGGTAAGCAGCCTTGCCGCCCGGCACATAGATGCCGACCCGGTCCAGCGGCGTCACCTTTTGTCCCAGCAACGTACCGTCTTCGTCGCGGTAGCTCCAGCTCAGGCCGCTGGCCTGCTTTTGGCGCTCGTGATAGCTGCGTACCCGCTCGGCGGCAGCCTGCAGGGCGGCACGCTGGGCCGGCGTGATGGCGTCGAAGGCAGCCTTCAGCTCCTCGCGCGTCAGCTCCAACTCGGCCACACTTTCGGCCTGCAAATGGTCAAAGCGGGCGGTGTAGTCGAGCACGGCCGCGTCGCCTCGCTGGCGCACATCGGCCAAGATCTCGGCCACGCGCAGCTCGATCGCTGCGTCGGTCTCGGCCGACCAATGCAGCACGCGCTGAAACTCGGCTTCAAAGTCAGGGGCGGCGGTACTGAGGTGGCGCAGCTTCATAAACAGGTCACTTGGGAATGGCGGAAGCAAAAGCGTCGATCATGCGGCGCAGCGGCTCGCGTTTGAGCTTGAGCGCAGCCTGGTTGACGACCAGGCGGGAGGAAATCTCAAGCACTTTCTCGACCTCGATCAGGTGGTTGGCCTTCAGCGTATTGCCGGTCGAGACCAGGTCGACGATGGCATCGGCCAGGCCGGTCAAGGGCGCCAGCTCCATCGAACCGTAGAGCTTGATCAAGTCAACGTGCACGCCCTTGCCTGCAAAATGCTGACGCGCAATCTGCGTGTACTTGGTGGCGACGCGGATACGCGAGCCCTGCTTGATGGCGGCGGCGTAATCAAAATCGTCGCGCACCGCCACGCTCATACGGCAGCGGGCGATATTCAGGTCCAGCGGCTGGTACATGCCGTCCAGCCCATGCTCGATCAGCACGTCGCGCCCGGCCACGCCGAGGTCGGCGCCGCCGTATTGCACATAGGTCGGCACATCGCTGGCTCGCACCAGCACCACCTGCACATCCGGGTTATTGGTCGCCAGAATCAGCTTGCGCGAGGTCTCGGGGTTGTCCAGCACCACTATGCCGGCCGCTTTCAACAGCGGCAGGGTTTCTTCAAAGATGCGGCCTTTGGACAGGGCAAGGGTGATCATTTGGGTGCACTCACAGGCATTCGGAACCGCCCGCAGGCGGGCAAAAAAGCGATCAGCGCGCCGACGACTGCGGCGTCGGGTCGGCCGCCCATTCGGCGGGCGTCAGCGTCTTCATCGACAGTGCATGAATCTCTTCACGCATGCGCTCGCCGAGGGCTTGATAGACGCGCTGATGACGGCGCACACGGCTCAATCCGTCAAACTCGGCCGACACAATGGTGGCAAAGAAATGCCGCCCGTCGCCCTCGACTTCGCAGCGGTCACAGGGCAGCCCGGAGGCAATGAATTGCTGAACTTCAGCTGGAGTAGGGTCGGCCATAGAAGAATATTTTAGCTTTGAGTGACAGACCGCCCGAGCGCAGCGAGTAGCTCTGTCACCAACTGATTGAGTGCTTGGAAGATTTGGCCAGATCAGCTGCGGATCTTGTAACCGCGCCGCAGCAGCTCCAAAGCAATGCCAGCCACCAGCAAAAACGCGCCCCCAACCACGCCCAGACTGAGCCAAGGCGAGGCATCACTGACGCCGAAAAAGCCATGCCTGAATCCGTCGATCATGTAGAAAAACGGGTTTAGATGGCTGACGCCCTGCCAGAACGGCGGCAAGGAGCCGACCGAATAGAACACGCCGGACA
>JADMJQ010000160.1:0-4373 GCA_018780415.1 Roseateles sp.
CTCCGCCGGGATCAACTACCCCCACGTTGCCAACTTCAACCTGAACCAAGTTGGGCAAGAGCTGATCAGCGACCCTGCGTTGCCTCTGGGCAGCCACATCGGGGTGTCCGCCATGGACCTCAACGGCGATGGCCGCCAAGACATCGTGCGCTGGGGGGATGACCCCGCTAAGAATGCCGTCTATTTGTCCACCGGCGACGGCACTTTCACGCAGGCCAGCAATCTAGGCGGCCTGAGTGGCGTCAATCTGAGGCGCTCCGACGGCAGTTTCGACTTCATTGAAGGGGACTTCAGAGGCTTGGGCGCGACGGAGCTGCTTCGCGTGTCTTCGACAGCGCACACCGACGGGAGCAAGCCCAATCTGCTGTTGGCGTCTGACAATACTTTGCCCGCCGACCAGATCATCGGCTCCACGGCCGGCAATGGCCTCACCACCACGGTCAACTATGAGCCCTTGACGGCCACGCCGCGCTACACCAACGACCGCGGCACCGCCCAAGCGGCCGTGTACCCGATGGTCGACCTGAGCGTGCCGACCTGGTTGGTCACGAGCAGCGTGGCCGCCAACGGAGTCGGTGCTGCGACTGTGCGTACCGACTACGCCTACGCCGGCCTCAAGGTCGACGCCAAGGGCCGCGGCTTGTTGGGCTTCCGCGAGGTCAAGCGCAGCAGCCCCGGGCCGAACGGTGAGCCGATGACGGTGAGCACACAGTTCCGCCAAGACCACCCGTACATTGGTGTCGCCGACAAAACAGAAACCCGCCCAGGCAGCTTGACGACCAACACGGCCGCCTTGAGCACAACGGTCAACACCTATTGCTACACCGACGCCAGCGCAGGGCAAGTCAGCGCCGCACAGGCCAACGGTATGACTTGCCCCTACGCAAGCCCCTCACCCATCACGCCGAAGATCTTCAAGCCCTATCTGGCCCGCACCGTCGAGAGCGGCCAAGACTTGGCCGGCAACCCACTGCCCACGGTCAGCACCGTCAACACCTATGACGCCAGCGGCAACCTGACGGCGGTGGTGTCCACCACCACGGGAAGAATGACCACTGCAGGACTGGATCAGACCTTCACCAAGTCCGTCAGCAACAACTACAAGGCCGACCGCACCGATTGCGACGGTGACAACCTCACCTGCCGCTGGCAGTTAGGCCGACTCGAAAACGCCTCGGTCACCAACACCGTGCCCAACAGCCTGGGCAGTCTGCCCACCACGCCAGGCGGTGCACCCCTGGCCAGTGCCACGGTCGGCACCAAACCCGGGGGCTTGCCCACCAAGCCGATCGATCCGGCCGTGTTGTCGGCGATTTTGCAACTGCTGCTGGAGGACTGAGCCATGCAGCACACCAACCCCACCCCGACCCACAACGCTCGCGTGAGCCCGCAAGAAAATATGGGAGCCTCCATGATGGCCCGAACGAGACCGAGCCTGACTTGGGCGCGCCGGGCGGCCGCCTTGGCAGCGCTGGCCCTGGGCCTGGGCAGCAGCTTGGCCGTGGCGCAAAGTGTTTACTCCGGCGCGCGGCAAAGCAGTTTTACCTACCGCGCAGACGGGTTGCTAGACACCGAGACAGTTGAGCCAGGCAACCCGCAACTGTGCGTGCAAACCAAGCACGAGTACGACCCGCGCGGCAACAAAGTCAAGGTCACGAC
This sequence comes from Roseateles sp., assembly GCA_018780415.1. GTDB lineage: Bacteria > Pseudomonadota > Gammaproteobacteria > Burkholderiales > Burkholderiaceae_C > Paucibacter_A. The sequence goes on from JADMJQ010000160.1 coordinate 1,660, forward strand.
ATCGAGCTGCGGGGCCACGGGCCTGGCAGCCTTTGATCCGCGCAGCAACACCAGCACATTCAACGCCGCCGATCTGGTGCAGACCATCAAGGTCGAAGGCAGCGACCGTAACGTGAGCTTGGCCGCAGGCCTGTTTGCTACGACCTCTGCCAACGCGCTGAATCATTCGGAAACCAAAAACGTCGACCCGCGCTTTGGGGTGGCCACCAAACTGGTGGGCCCCAACGGGTTGGCCACCAGCTGGGACTACGACGACTTTGGTCGCAAGATTCGTGAGACAAGAGCCGACGGCACCAAGACTGAGGTTTACCACTGCTTGGTGGGGCCGGGCTTGGACGCCAGTGCCAACTCCGCAGGATGTGGCGCGCTGAACCTGAGCGAGAAGCCCGCCGGGGCCGTCATGCTGGTGCACAGCGAGCCCCACAAGAGTGGCGGCGGCAAGATGGGCCCCTTTGTGCGCGTCTACAGCGACGCCATGGGCCGCGAGCTGCGCAGCGCCACCGAAAGCTTTGACGGCAGCACCCAGCCTACCAACGTCGCCGGCTCGCTGATCGTCAAAGACACGTTCTACGACGCCTACGGCACCAAGGTCGTCGAAACGCAACCCTACTTCCTCAAGACCGGCAGCTCGGTCGCGCAAGGCTCGGGTGACAAGGGCCTGAGCAAGACCGAGTACGACCGGCTGGGCCGACCCAAAGCCGTCTACGTGACCGACCCCAGCGGCAGTGTCAACCACGACTTTGGCTTTGGTTTGGGGACGCGCCGGGCCGCTTTGCAGACCGTCGAATACACCGGCCTGAGCACCACCAGCACCAATGACAAAGGGCAACGCCGGCTTGAGGAGCGCAACGTCAACGGCCAAGTCGTGCGTGTCACCGATGCGGCTGGCGCCAGTTTGGCCCACCAGCACGACGCATTTGGCAACCTGATCGAAACCAAGGATGCGCTGCAAAACCGCATCCTCATCACCTACGACATCCGGGGCCGCAAGAAGACACTCCAGGACCCCGACGCCGGCCTGACCACCTATGAATACAACGCGCTGGGCGAGCTGGTCTGGCAGCAAAACGCCAACCAGCGTGCGGCGGGTACCGTCACCACCCTGGCCTATGACACTTTAGGGCGCCTCAAGACTCGCGCTGATCCTGAATACACCAGCAACTGGGCTTATGACACTTGCAACAAGGGCACGGGCAAGCTGTGTGCTACCAGCACCAGTCACGGCATCAGCCGCAAGATTGTCTATGACAGCCTGGTCCGACCCAGCAGCAGCCGCACCGATGTGAGCGGTGGCCCCAGCCTGAGCAGCGCGCTCAGCTACGAAGCCAACACCGGTCGCTTGGCCACGCAAACCTATCCTACCGGCGTGCAGGTCGCTTACGGCTACACCATAGGCCTTGGATTCTTAAATCAGCTCAAGCTCAACACAGCGGCCAACGGCAAGACCCTGTCTACCGGTAGCGTGCTGTGGCAAGCCAATATCGTCAACGCCTGGGGCAAGACCGAATCCAGCTGGACGGGTAACGGCATCACCAGCCGGGCCACCTACAACGCGTTGACCGGCCGCACCGAAGCCATCAGCGCCGGCGCAGGAGCGGCCGCCACCAATGTGCTCAACCACACCTACCAGTGGGACAGCATCAACAACCTCACCGGTCGCACCGATTGGAACGGCGACGCCGTGGCCGGGGCTGTGCAAGAAGCTTTTGTCTACGGTGACCCACTCAACCGCCTGACCGGCTACAGCGTCAGCGCACAGGCCGTGCCCAACAGCCGCCGAGACGTTACGCTGCAGTACAACGCTTTAGGCATGGTGCTGAGCAAGAGCGACGTCGGCGCTTACAGCTATGGCCCGCAGGGCGCAGGTCAGGTGCGCCCGCATGCGCTGCAATCGGTGGACGGCAGCGTCAAGACCAACTACAGCTACGACCACAACGGCAACCTGGTCAGCGCCAGTGACGGCAAGTACCGCTCGATTGCCTACACCAGCTTCAACCTGCCGGACAGCAACCAAGGTGCGCAAGGCCCCAATGGCCTGAAGTACACCTGGCAGTACGACGAGAACCAAGCCCGCATCCGCGAGACACGCGTCAACGGCAGCGGCACCCGCACGACCTGGAACCTGCACCCGGACAAGCAGGGTGGGCTGGGCTTTGAGCGGGAGGAAGGCTCAAACGGTGTGGCCTCGAATCGGCACTACCTGAGCGTGGGTGGCCAGGCGATTGGGGTCTTGATCACGACCGGAGCCTTGCCGGCCTTGGCGGCGGCGCAGACCGAACCGCCCGCGATCAGCGGCAGCGTGGCGGTTGTGAAGATGGAGTTCTGGCACAAAGACCACTTGGGCAGCTTGGCGGCGACGACCGACCACACCGGGGCGGTGACGGCGCGCTACAGCTATGACCCGTTTGGCAAGCGCCGGCATGCGAACGGTCGGTATGACGACTTCGGCACTATTGTGGTGGACTGGAACAGCGGCACGGACAACGGGACCGACCGGGGCTACACAGGACACGAGCACCTGGACGATATCGGGCTGATTCATATGAATGGGCGGATCTTTGATCCGAACCTGGGCGTGTTCTTGCAGGTCGATCCGTTGATTCAGGATCAGTTCAATCTGCAGAATTACTTCAGGTATGGGTATTGCCATAACAACCCGCTGACTTGTACCGATCCGACTGGGTATAAGTTCAGCTTCAAGAAGTTGCTAAAGA
>JADMJQ010000160.1:4383-5983 GCA_018780415.1 Roseateles sp.
TGCAGGAAACATGATGACCGCGTTTGCTGCGTCTTCTGGTTCAACTATGTTTGCCACGATGAGTTTCTCTGCAGCAGCAGGTACAACCAGTGCAGGCCTTACTTCATTGGGCTCATTTACTGTTAGCGCCATTGGTGGGTTTGCGGCTGGTGCAGTAAGTAGTGGAACGATGACGGGTGCTTTACAAGGAGCATTTACTGCTGGTGTGTTTTTTGGTGTGGGTGAAGTAATTTCTGGGACAGGATTTGCAGCCAGTACAGGCGGTGTTTCGGACAAGCTCGCACAGGTAGCAATGCACGGCGTCGCTGGCTGCGTTACCAGTGAAGCCGCTGGAGGCAAGTGCGGAGCGGGGGCCTTTTCGGCAGCTTTCTCGAAAGCGGCGTTGGTTTATGACGTAGGTAACCTCGGAAATGAAGGTCCTGCCGTTGGCGCCCTCAGAAGTGCTGTGGTTGGTGGGACCGCTTCAGTACTGGGTGGTGGAACCTTTGCAAATGGGGCGCAGACGGCTGCGTTTGGGTACTTGTTTAACTACTGCGGACCAGGTCACGGCAATGACTGCTTCGGGAGCCTAAAAGAAGCGCTGTCAAACAGTCCTGTCGGACAGCTTTGGACGTCAGCATTTGGGCCTCCACGAGAACCAGCGCCGACACAGGTTTCCGCATCCGTCGGCGGAACTGTAATGATCGGCCCCATAGGTGTAAGTCAGGAGTATGGCGGAGTTCGCTCAACTGATTCTCCCCAAGCCTGTATGTTTTACACCAAGTGTGTCTTGCTTGGAGCAGGGCTTGGGGGGTCCGTCGACGCAAATGTTAGTGCTTCGACCGGTAGTCCTGGTGACGGATGGCAGGTATCAACTTTTGGAAAAGCCGCATTGCCAGCATTGGGCGGTGAGGTTAGTCTTTCTTATGGTTCCGACGGCCCAGGTATAGGGGCCGGGTGGTCAAAAGGATTTATAGTTGGCGGTGGTTTAAAAGTCTGCCAACAGACCTGTGATAAGCACGCTTCAACGAACGGAGCTGGGAAATGAGAAAAATATTTTCATCAATAATAAAAGCTACACTATTTTCGATAGTGGCATTGTATGTTATTTTTCCAAATGAAATAGATTCCAAATACGGCACTCTGGTTGTTGTGGTTGTTATATTTCTAGTTGCCTTGATGGCGTTTGATGGGATAAAGGCAGCTAGAAAAATAAAGAATAGAGAAAACTGAGCCAACTTGATGAGAAATGGGGTCAGTTTCATTTTATCCTTAAGAAATGACTGAATTGAGTCTCGAATTTGCATGCAAAATGCAAACGGATCTTGCTTATTAAATATAGGCGTCCCAATAGCTAGCGCCAAATTAGTTAAACTCTCATTGCGTTTCACCTATTTATATCAAGTTGCAAATGAAAATACACCTACTCTTGGCGTTTTCGGCACTGTTCGGGTCGGCGATGGTTTCAGCTGCACCAGATACTGAAAACAACAAAACAATCACACGACTTGGCCTGAATGACGGAATAGAAAATGGCTATCTTGTCGTGGCTGAAGGAGTAAATGCCAAGTGCAAATATGGCGCCGTAATGTTTACCGGAAAACAAAAATGGGGCCAGGTT
>JADMJQ010000226.1 GCA_018780415.1 Roseateles sp.
CTCGACCCGGCCCTCGTAGACCACGCCGGCCAGGTCGGTGACCCAGATGTTCTCTTTCGGCAGACCGAGCTTGACCAGCAGCCCTAAGCAGGCCAGCGCCGCCGCACCGGCGCCCGAAGTGACCAACTTGACCTGTTTGATGTCCTTGCCCAGCACCTTGAGGCCGTTCAAGAAAGCCGCGCCGACGACGATGGCCGTGCCATGCTGGTCGTCGTGGAAGACCGGAATCTTCATCCGCTCGCGCAACTTGCGTTCGACATAAAAGCAATCCGGCGCCTTGATGTCTTCCAGATTGATGCCGCCGAAGGTGGGCTCCAGCGAGGCGATGATGTCGACCAGCTTGTCGAGGTCGCGCTCCTGGATTTCCAGGTCGAACACATCGATGCCGGCGAACTTCTTGAACAGCACGCCCTTGCCGCGCGAGGTGTAGCGGAAGGCGTTCGCCGGGTCGGCGACGATCTCCTCGCAAGCGGCGGCCACGCCGGGCGAATAGGCCAGCGCCAGGTCGCGTTGATTGACCAACTGCTTGGTGGCCGCGATGGCGATCTTGCCCGGCGTCGGGAACTCGTGATACTCAAGCGCGGCTTGGCGAAACTGGGCGTTCTTTTGTTCGGACGTGGGCATGGGCGGTTTCTCTTGGCGGGCCGGTGAAGTCTTGCTTGGCTCGACGGACGAGCCAAACGATTGTAGGAGTGTGAATCGGGGTCCTTCGACGGCAGCGTCAAGTGTCTGCCGATGGCGCCGCCTGGGCTATACGCGGAAATGCGTATTTGCGTGTCCCGCAGCTGACTCGGGCGAGAATCCCCGCATGGGTGAATTCGATTTGATCAAGCGGTTTTTCGTGCGCGAGCCAAGCCAGGCCGGCGTTGTGATGGGCATAGGCGATGACTGCGCGGTGCTGGTGCCAACGCCGGGCATGCAGTGGTTGATATCCACCGATATGCTGGTCGAGGGCCGGCATTTTCTGTCGACAGTGGCGCCCGAGCGGCTGGGCCACAAGGCCCTCGCCGTCAACCTCAGTGACCTCGCCGCTTGCGGCGCCACACCGCGCGCCTTCACCTTGGCCCTGGCCCTGCCGCGCGCCGAAGAAGGCTGGCTGGCGGGCTTCTCCAAAGGCATGTTCACCTTGGCCGACGCCCACGGCATCCATCTGGTCGGCGGCGACACCACCCAGGGGCCGCTGAACATCAGCATCACGGTGATGGGCGAGGCGCCGGCCGGCACGGCCTTGCTGCGCAGCGGTGCCAGGGCCGGCGACGATATCTATGTGTCCGGCCAATTGGGCGACGCGCGGCTGGCGCTGGAGGTGTTTCGCGGCAGCATCAGCCTGCCCGGCGCACAGTTTGAACAGGTGCGGCGGGCGATGGAATGCCCGCAGCCGCGCGTCGCTCTGGGTCAGGCCTTGCGCGGTGTTGCGAGCAGCGCCGTCGACGTCTCAGACGGCTTGATCGGTGACCTCGGCCATATCCTGCAGCGCTCCGCCGTCGGGGCTGGCCTGGACATCGACATATTGCCTTGCAGCGCGGTATTGGCCGCCCAGCCACAGGCCTTGCGGCGCGAATGCAGCCTAGCCGGCGGCGATGACTATGAGCTGGTGTTCACCGCCGCGCCCGAGCAGCGTGCGGCGGTGCAGCGCGCTTCTGAGCAAAGCGCCACGCCGGTGACGCGGATCGGCCGCATCGAGGCCGCAGCCGGCCTGCGTCTGCTCGACCAAGAGGGTCAGGTCTTGCCTCAGCAATTCAGCAGCTTTGACCATTTCAAATCATGATGAGTGAAGAAGAAACCCAAGCCAGCGCGCCGCGACGCGCCACCGCGCGCTTCATGCTGGGTCACCCGGCGCGCTGGATCGCGCTGGGCTTCGGCAGCGGCCTGTCCCCGAAGGCACCGGGCACCATCGGCACGCTCTGGGCTTGGCTGAGCTTTGTGCTGATCAACCCTTGGCTGAACGACGGCCAATGGGCGGCGTTGATCGTCGCCAGCACCGTGCTCGGCTGGTGGGCCTGCACGATGACGGCTCGCCACATGGCAACACCTGACCCCGGCGCCATAGTCTGGGACGAGATCGTCGCCTTCTGGCTGATCCTGTGGCTTGTTTCGCCGGTCGGGTTTTGGGGTCAGTTGATCGCGTTCGCGCTGTTCCGTTACTTCGACGCCGCCAAACCCGGCCCGGTCGGCTGGGCCGACCGCTTGTTCAAGGGCGAGCGCGGTCAGCCGGTCGGCTGGGCCCAGGGCTGGGGCATCTTGTTCGATGATTTTGTCGCGGCAGGATGTACGCTTATGGTCATCGCGCTGTGGCGATTTATCTGGGGGTGACGAACATGCTATTTCCCGAAGAGCAAGAGTTGATCGACCGCATCGGCGTCGCCTTGACGCAGCGGCGCGAGAAGATGGGCACGGCCGAATCCTGCACCGGCGGCCTGATCGCGGCGGCCTGCACCAGCCTGTCCGGCTCCAGCCAATGGTTCGAGCGCGGGGTGGTCACTTACAGCAACGAGTCCAAGACCGAGCTGCTCGGCGTGCCGGCCGCCTTGATCGGCCTGCATGGCTCGGTCAGCGGCGAGGTCGCCCTGCATATGGCCAAGGGCTTGCTGGCCCATGCGCCGATCGACTGGGCCTTGTCAGTCACCGGCATCGCCGGCCCCACCGGCGGCAGTGCCGACAAGCCGATCGGCACGGTCTGGCTGGCGCTGGTGCATGCGGGCTCGCCTCCCAAGGTCTGGCAGGAGCTGTTCCCCGGCGACCGCCACGCGGTGCGCACCGCGACGCTGCGGGCCGGTCTGCTGGCCTTGTGCGAGGCGCTGGAAGACAAGGACGCATGAGTCTTCTGCTGCTGGGCCGCTGGAGCGATGCGGAGCGCGACCGTTGGCTGAGCCTGCTGCAGGCCGAGCTGCCCAATGAGCAATGGCTGCTGGCCCCGCCCAGCAACGCCGCCGATGCCGCTGCGGTGGAGGCAGCCATCGTGGCCAACCCGGCGCCCGGCTGGCTCGCCGGCCTGCCGAATCTGCGTCTGATTCAGTCCTTGTGGGCGGGGGTTGAGCGCCTGCTGCAAGACGCGACGCTGCCTGTGAATGTGCCGTTAGCACGCATGGTCGATCCGGCCATGAACGAGGCGATGGCGCAGACGGCGCTGTGGGCCGCGCTGTCCTTGCAGCGTGGCTTTTTTGATGTCCAGGCCCAGCAGCTGCGGTGTGAGTGGCGGCAGCCGGCCCAGCCGCGCGCCGCCGAGTGGCGGGTCTTGCTGCTCGGCATGGGCGAACTGGGTGGGCGCGTGGCGGCGGCCTTGGCGGCTCAGGGCTATGCGGTCAGCGGCTGGAGCCGGCGCCCGGCGCAGGTCGACGGCGTGAGCTGCTTGCATGGCGATGCGGGTTTGGCACAGGGGCTGGCGCAGGCCGATGTGGTCATCAATCTGTTGCCCTTGACCGAGCAGACGCGGCATTTTCTGGATGCCGGTCGTTTTGCCGCGATGAAGGCCGGCGCCAGCCTCGTCAATCTGGCGCGCGGCGCCCATGTCGTGGAGGCCGACCTGCTGGCCGCGTTGGACAGCGGCCATTTACGGCGCGTCGTGCTCGATGTGTTTGAGCAGGAGCCGCTGCCGCAAGAGCATCAGTTCTGGCGCCATCCCAAGGTGACCGTGCTGCCGCATTGCGCCGCCCAGACCGACCCGCGCAGCGCGGCGTCGGTGGTGCGGGCGAATCTGCAGGCCTTGCGAAGCGGCGCCGCGCTGCAGCATCTGGTGCAGCGCGCGCAAGGCTATTGAGCTAGCTCTGCAAGGCCAGTCGCGGCCCGCGTGTGGCGGTCGTCTCCACCAGCATCAGCGCCAGCCGGCGCAGGCCGCCCCAAGCATCTTGCGGCCAGTCGGGGTGGCGCAGGCCCTTGACGAGGCCGTCACAGACCTGGGCTGCGGCCACCAAGCGGGTCAAATCAGCGGCATGCAGACCCGGCACGATGCGTTCGAACAAACGCTCCTTGGCGCCCCACACGCGTGACTCGCGCATCGCCATCGGCAGCGGCTTGCCGGCGTCGACGGCGTCGCGTACGCGCTTGAGCGCGCGGATGTCCTCGGACAGGCTCCAGTGCACCAGCACGGCGGCCTCGCCCTCGGCCTCCAGGCCCTCCAGCATGCGCAGCACGCGCGCGACCTGGCCGCCCAAGACCGCCTCGCTGAGTTTGAAGACGTCGTAGCGCGCCACATTCAAAACCGCCGCCTCGATCTGCTCGAAGCTCAGCTCTCCCTTGGGATGCAGCAGGGCGAGCTTCTGCAGCTCCTGATGTGCGGCCAGCAGATTGCCCTCGACCCGGTCGGCAAAAAAGGCCAAGGTGCGCTGACCTATCTCGCCGTCGGCGACCCGCTGGCCTTGGGCCACCAGGCGCTGGGCGATCCATTGCGGCAGCGCGCGCCGCTCGACCGGGTCGACCCGCAGCGTGACGCCGGCGCCGTCCAGCGCCGTGAACCAGGCGCTGCCGGTTTGGGTCTTGTCGAGCTTGGGCAAGCTGACCAGGGTCACCACATCCTCGGGCAGGCGGGCGCAGTACCGCTGCAGCGCCTCGGAGCCGTCCTTGCCGGGCTTGCCGGAGGGGATGCGGATCTCGATCAGCTGGCGGTCGGCAAACAGGCTCTGCGCCTGCGCCGCACCGAGCACCTGCGCCCAGTCGAAATGCGCGCCGGCGACGGTGAAGACCTTGCGCTCGCTATAGCCCTGGGCGCGTGCGGCGGCGCGGACCGCGTCGGCCGCTTCTTGGATCAAGAGCGGCTCATCGCCATAGACGGTGTAGATGGGCCGCAGCGCTTTGGCGAGCTGTGGGGCGAGGGCGTCGGGGCGCAGTTGCATCTGGCTTGATCGCTATCAGGACGGCAGGCGCACGGCCGCCAAGCGCCGCATCACTTGCGCGACCGCGTCGGATTGCATGGCGCGGAAGAGCTGGGCTTCTTCCTGTTCCTTGCCCAAGGCGTCGGTTTCGCGGAAGTTCATTTCACGCACCATGCGCAGCTCGGTGCGCGGCAGCAGCAGCTCGTCATTGGGCGTGCGCAGCATGAAGTCGAAGTTCAGCCGCAACTGCCATTCACGCACCTGACCGGCGGTGGTCGAGACCACGGCCGAGCGCTCACGCACATCCCGCAGCACGACCAGCACCAGCTCGGCCTTGTTGGCGTCCTCCATCAGCACAACCGCGGTGCGCGACAGCTGGCGGCGCAGCTCGGCCGCCATCGCGGAATCGGGCGCGATCCCGCTCAGGGCCAGGCTGCGGAACAGCAGCTCGGGCTCGCGCCGCAGCTCAAAGCCGCAGCCGGCCAGACTCGCGGACAAGATGGTCAGAAGATGGCGACGCTGCATGGGGTGGGGCTCAGACGACCAGATTGACCAAGCGGCCGGGCACGACGATGACCTTCTTGGCCGGCTTGCCCTCGGCGAATTTGAGGAAGTCCTCGTTCGCCAAGGCCGCTGCCTCGATGGCCGCCTTGTCAGCACCCGCTGCGACGCGGATAGCGCCGCGCAGCTTGCCGTTGACCTGCAGCATCAGCTCGATCTCATCCTGCACCAGTGCCGCTTCATCAACTGTCGGCCAGGCGGTGTCGAGCAGATCACCCATGCTGTCGGCAAAGCCCAAGTCTTGCCAGAGCGTATGCGCGATATGCGGGCAGGCCGGGTAGAGCAGGCGCAAGAGCACCGAGAAGCCTTCGCGCACGGCCGCGTCCTGGCCTTGCGACTTGAAGGCTTCCAAGGCGTTGAGCAGCTTCATCGCGCCCGACACCACGGTGTTGTACTGCATGCGCTCGTAGTCATAGCTGACCTGCTTGAGCACCAAATGGACCTCGCGGCGCAGCGCCTTGCCGTCCGCATTCAGTGCGGCGAAGTCGCGGCCACCCGCCTTGATCGCCACTTCCTGCTTGGCGCCAAAGGCCCAGACCCGCTTGAGGAAGCGGTGCGCGCCCTCGACGCCGGCATCGTTCCACTCCAGCGTCTGCTCG
>JADMJQ010000194.1:0-5180 GCA_018780415.1 Roseateles sp.
CTACCGCAGCCAGGCCAGCATGGCGCCCGGCGTCAAGGTGCGCATGGGCACGCGCGCCCAGCCGCATGCCGGCCTGGGCGTGCCGCAATACACCTGGTCGACCTCGCCGCTGCGCCGCTACGTGGACCTGGTCAATCAATGGCAGATCATTGCCTGCGTGCGCAATGGCCGCACCGCCGCGCTGGCCGCGCCGTTCAAGCCCAAGGACGCGCAGCTGTTCTCCATCATCTCGGGCTTCGACGCCGCCTATGCCGCCTACAACGGCTTCCAGAACGGCATCGAGCGCTTCTGGACCATGCGTTATCTGGTGCAAAACCACATCACCGAGTTAACGGCCAGCGTGATGAAGGACGGACTGGTGCGCGCCGATGACTTGCCCTTGGTGTTCAAGGTGGGCGGCTGCGACGCGCTGCCACGCGGCTGCCATGTGCGCGTGCGCATCACCGGCACCGACGAGATGACGCTGGATGTGCATGCGACGCTGATCGAAAGATTGGATGCTGCGCCAGCGGCGACAGAGGACGAATCCACCGAGGACGAGGAAGAAGAAGCCGGCCCGTTGACGCTGACGCTGGACATGGACGCGCCCACGGATTCCGCCGCTGAAAATGTCGCCAGCGCCGAGGCGACGCCGACCTGACGATGGCCGTCAAGCTCTCCGCCATCCACTTCGCGCTGCTGGTATCGCTGGGCCTTCACGGCGCCCTGGCTACGCTGCGTTTGGTGGATCCGGAGCGCTTCAATCGGATGTTTCAGGACACACCGCTGGAAGTGGTCTTGGTCAATAGTCGCAGCCAGGAAGATCCGGCCAAGGCGCTGGCCTTGGCGCAGGCCAGCTTGGCCGGCGGCGGTTTGGCCGAGGCCGGCCGCTCGACCTCGCCGCTGCCGCCGTCCAAAACCATCGAGGTCGGCGAGGCCAGCGAAACCCAACGCGCCCAGATCGCCCAGCTGCGCGAACAAGAGCAGCAACTGCTGGCCCTGGTGCGGCGCGAACTGGCGCAGATGCCGGCCCCCGACCCGCAGATCAACAATGGCACCACCGCCGCCCAAGAGCAGACCGAGCGGCGCCGCCAGCTGGTGCAGCTGCTGGCCGAGATCGAGATGCGGGTCAACGAAGAAAGTGCCCGGCCACGCAAGCGCTACGTCAGCCCTGCCACCCGCGAAGTGGTCTATGCCCAGTACTACGACAGCCTGCGCCGCCGCGTGGAGGCGCGCGGCACGCGGGACTTCCCCGAGTACAAGGGCCGCAAGCTGTATGGCGAGCTGACCATGAATATCCATGTCAACCAGCGCGGCCGGGTGATAGAGACCGACATCGTGGCCTCCAGCGGCGACCCCAATCTGGATCGCCGCGCCGAGGCCATCGTGCGCGCGGCCGGGCCGTTCGGCAACTTCAGCGCCGCGATGCGCAAGGGCGCCGAGGTGCTGGTGATCACCTCGCGCTTTCGCTTCACCCGCGACGAAGGCCTTGAAACCACCTTGAGTGCCACTCCTCCGCCATGAACAACAACACCATCGACAGATACGCCGTTGCCGGCAACCCGGTGGCGCACAGCCGCTCGCCCGACATCCACGCCAGGTTTGCCGCCCAAACCGGCCAGGCCCTGGTCTATGAGCGCCTGCTCTGCCCGCTGGACGCCTTCAAAGACAGCCTTCGTGCGTTCGAGGCGGCCGGCGGGCGCGGCTGCAGCGTCACCGTGCCGTTCAAATTTGAGGCGCACGCCTTGGCGGCTCATCTGAGCGAGCGGGCCAGGCTGGCCGGCGCGGTCAACACCTTGCGTTTTGACGCGCAGGGCTGGTTCGGCGACAACACCGACGGTGCCGGCCTGCTGCGCGATATCGAAATCAATGCCCACTGCCGCCTGGCCGGAAAACGCGTGTTGCTGCTGGGCGCAGGAGGTGCTTCGGCCGGCGTGCTGGGCAGCTTGATCAAAGCCCGGCCGGCGACGATCACCATCGCCAACCGCAGCCTGGGCAAGGCCGAGGCCTTGATCGCCACCCACCAGGCCTATGCGCTTGAACATGGCGTGACGCTGGCTGCGGCGCGTCTGGACGACTGCGGCCAAACCTACGACGTGTTGATCAATGCCACCAGCACCAGCCTGGCCGGTGCCGGCGTACCGGTGGCGGCGACCGTGCTGGCGCCTGGGGCCTTGGCGCTGGACCTGATGTATGGGCCGGCCGCCGCGCCCTTTCTGAGCTGGGCCCGCGAGCACGGCGCCGAGCCGCGCGACGGCTTAGGCATGCTGGTCGAGCAAGCGGCCGAGGCCTTCGAGATCTGGCGCGGCGTGCGGCCGGACAGCGCCAGCGTGTTGGCCGATCTGCGGCTGCAGCTGGACGCCAGCTGAGTGATGATGAAGCCGCTGGTCCGAACCTTGTTGCGCCTGATCGTCCTGCTCGTGTCGGGCATCTTGGCGCTGCAGCTCTACTTCGCCGCCCGCATCGCCTTGATGAACGTCGTAGCACCCCAATCGACCAGCTTTCAGCGCTCCGAAGCTTGGCGGCTGGCCACGCAGACCGGCCGTATTGAGTGGAGCCAGAAATGGGTGGATGACAAGCAGGGCTTGTCGAAAAACCTGATGCGGGCCGTCATCGCCAGCGAGGACGCCGGCTTTGTCGAACATGGCGGGATCGAATGGGAGGCGCTGGAAAAAGCCTGGGCGCGCAATCAGCGCGAGGAGTTGCGGGTGGAGAAGCGCGTGCAGGCGACCAAAGCCAAAGTCGCAAGCAGCAAGGTGCAACGCGAGCCCAAGGTCATCGGCGGCTCCACCATCAGCCAGCAACTGGCCAAGAATCTGTTTTTGAGCGGTGAGCGAAATCTGGCGCGCAAGGGCCAAGAGTTCATCATCACCCTGATGCTGGAAACGCTGCTGAGCAAGCAGCGCATCCTGGAAATCTATTTGAACAATGTCGAATGGGGCGAAGGCGTGTTCGGCGCGCAGGCCGCCGCGCGGCACTACTTCCATATTGACGCCAAGCAGCTCAGCCCGGCCCAGGCGGCGCGCCTGGCAGTGATGCTGCCGGCGCCCAAACGCTTTGAGAAACGCCCGGCCTCGCCCTATGTCGTCGGGCGCGCTGGGACCATAGAAGCGCGCATGGGCGCGGTTGAACTCCCCTAAAACATGACATCCGACAACAGCACAGCCAACGAGATCGCCGCCACCGCCGCCCGCCTGGTGGTGGAGGAAGGCATGGAATACGGCCCCGCCAAACAGCGCGCGCTGAAGGTGTTGGGCCTGAGCCGAAATAGCCGCGCCGTTTTACCCAGCAATGACGAGCTGGAGGACGAGGTGCGCGACTATCTGGCCCTGTTCTGTGCCGACACCCAGCCCGCCGAGTTATCGGCGCTGCGCGAGCTGGCGGCCGAATGGATGGCGCGGCTGGCCGAGTTCCGCCCGCATCTGTGCGGCGCGGTCTGGCGCGGCACCGCCACCCGGCTCAACAATATTCATCTGCAGCTGTACTGCGACGACAGCAAATCGGCCGAGATCGCCCTGATCAATCTGGGCCTTGACTATGAGGTCGGCGCCATCAATGGACCCAAGGGTTCCAGAGGCCGCGAAGTGGATGTTCTGTCCTTGGCCGCCATGAGCCGCCCGCTCGGCGAACTGATCACCGTACACCTGAGCATCCTAGATTTTGATGACCTGCGCGGCGCGCTCAAAACGGACGCGCGCGGCCGCAGCGAACGCGGCGACCTGGCCGCTTTGCGCAAACTGATGGAGCAACAAGAACAATGAGCGAATCCACCCCAAACTCGCGTCGCAATTGGCTGATCGCGGCCGGCGTCGGCGCCGCTGCAGTTGGTGTGGGCGTGTCCTTGCTGCGCAAACCTGCCGCTCCGCCGCCCTTGTCCGCCGCAGCGGCCAGCTTCTGGGCCGGCCGCTTCGACCGCCCCGACGGCGGCGAGCTGCTGTCGACCGAGTTCCACGGTCGCCCCCTGCTCTTGAACTTCTGGGCCACATGGTGCCCGCCCTGCGTCAAGGAGTTGCCCGAGCTGGCGCAATTCCAGCAAGAATTCAAGCCAAAAGGCTGGCAGGTGCTGGGCCTGGCGGTCGACAGCCCGAGCGCCGTGCGTGAGTTTTTGAAGAAATTGCCGCTGGACTTTGCGCTGGGTTTGGCCGGATTGACCGGCACCGAATTGACCCGCACACTCGGCAACTCGCAAGGCGGCCTGCCCTTCAGCGTCGCCTTCGACGCCAGCGGTGAGCTGGTTTGGCGCAAATTGGGGGCCACCCACTTGGCCGAACTGCGCGAGATGGCTGCCAAGCTGACACCTGGCTGAATGCCGCTAGCGCGCCGCCCCTAACATCGGCAAGCCCAAAAGCTTTAGGCGGTCAAGCGAATTATTTACGGCCAGTCGTCGTGATCAAGCCTTAAAACGCGTAAAGTTCGGCCTTTTCCGCTTCTAGGGTCTTCACTCTAAGCCACCGACACCGGCTGTTTGTGAACCTCGCCACCGGCGCTGATGCAAATACTTGTTATTCACGGACCCAACCTCAACCTGCTCGGCACCCGCGAGCCTGGGGTCTATGGCTCGCAAACGCTGGCTCAGATCGACGCCGATCTGGCCGCGCAGGCGGCCATCGCCGGCGCTGAACTAAAATCCTTCCAAAGCAATCATGAAGGTGCTTTGGTGGATCGCATTCAAGCGGCCGGCAGCGACGGTTGCCGCTTCATCATCATCAACCCTGCCGCCTACACCCACACCAGTGTGGCCATGCGCGATGCGCTGGCGGCGGTGGCCCTGCCTTTTGTCGAAGTTCATCTGTCCAATATTCACAAGCGCGAATCGTTTCGGCATCACAGCTTTTTTTCCGCACTCGCCGATGGCGTGATTTGTGGACTGGGTGCCCAGGGCTATCAACTGGCCTTGGCTTACGCGCTTGAAAAGCTCCGCAGCCAGGCCTAACGGCCAGCTCTGCGGCGGGCAGCGGCCTTCACTTATCAACAAACAATAATCAATCTCGTTGGAGAAACAATATGGATCTGCGCAAGCTCAAGACCCTGATCGACCTGGTTTCCGAGTCGAATATTTCCGAACTTGAAATCACCGAGGCCGATGGCAAAGTGCGCATCGTCAAGTCTGACGGCGCCGTCGCCGTGCCCATGGTCATGACGGCTGCACCCGCGCCCGCTGCGGTCGCCGCTGCACCTGTCGCCGCATCGGCACCGGTGGT
>JADMJQ010000194.1:5190-5933 GCA_018780415.1 Roseateles sp.
GGTCGCCGCAGTCCCCGAAGAAACCGGCCGCATCGTGAAGTCGCCGATGGTGGGCACCTTCTACCGCGCCGCCGGCCCGAACGCCAAGCCTTTCGCTGAAGTTGGCCAGCAGATCAAGGAAGGCGAGCCGATCTGCATCATCGAAGCGATGAAGATCATGAACGAAATCGACTCCGAAATTGCCGGCACCATCACCAAGGTGCTGTGCGAGAACGGCCAACCGGTCGAATTCGGTCAACCCTTGTTCGTGATCGAATAAGGCACGGCGATGTTCAAGAAAATCCTGATTGCGAACCGGGGGGAGATTGCCCTTCGAATCCAGCGCGCCTGCCGTGAGTTGGGCGTCAAATCGGTGGTCGTCTATTCCGAGGCCGACCGCGATGCCAAGTATGTGAAGCTGGCCGATGAGGCCGTTTGCATCGGACCCGCCGCGTCGTCGCTGAGCTACCTCAGCATGCCGGCCATCATCGCCACGGCCGAGGTCACCGACGCCGAGGCGATCCACCCCGGCTACGGCTTCTTAAGCGAAAACGCCGACTTCGCCGAGCGGGTCGAGCAAAGCGGTTTCACCTTCATCGGCCCCACGCCCGAGTCCATCCGCATGATGGGCGACAAGGTCTCGGCCAAGCAGGCGATGATTCGCGCCGGCGTGCCCTGCGTGCCCGGCTCCGAAGGCGCACTGCCCGAGGACCCGAAGGAGATCATCAAGATCGCCCGCACCGTCGGCTACCCGGTCATCATCA
>JADMJQ010000084.1:0-52721 GCA_018780415.1 Roseateles sp.
AAGGCAACAACCGCGCAAACCGAAAGGGATTCCATGTACCGTCACTCAAAGAATTGGCCGCTGCTGCCGCTTGTTCTGGCCCTCGCTGCCTGTGGTGGGGGCGGCGATGACGCAGCGCCCGAGCCGGTCAAGCCGGCGGCCATCACGCTGAACCTGGCCGCCGATGAGGCCACGCTCCCCTGGAACAAGGCCGCCAGCCTGAAGGTGCTGGCCAATGACAGCGCCAGTCGCGGCAGCCTCAGCTTGGCCGAGCTCAGCACGCCGGCGCATGGCACGGCCAAGATCAGCGGCAGCGAGATCGAGTACACGCCGACGGCCGGCTATGTCGGCGCCGACAGTTTCAGCTACACCGCCCAGGCCGAAGATGGCAGCAAAGCAAGCATCGCCGTCAATCTGAAGATCAATGCCGCGCTGCTGCTCAAGGGCGTGGTCAGCGACGGCCCCATCGCCAACGCGGTGGTCACCGCCACCGTCGGCAGCAAGACCTTCAGCGCCAGCGCCGACGCACAAGGCGCCTATTCGCTGCCGGTGCAGACCGACAGCCTGAGCGATGCCGTTCAGCTCAGCGCCAGCGGCGTCGGCACGCAAAGCATGGTGAAACTTCAAAGCCTGCTTGGTGACGTCGCCGCACTGGCCAAGCTCGCCGACAAGGAGGGCCTGCTGTCGTCGGCCCAGACCCAGGCCACGCAAGTGACGCATTACTCAACTGCCTTGGCGGCGCTGGTGCTGGAGAGCAACGGCAACCTGGCCCCAACCAGCCAGGCCAAGCTCGACGAGCTGAGCGTGGCGGTGTCGGGCGACCGGCTGATCGAGCTGGCCACCGCGATCAAGCTGGTGGTCGACAAGGGCGTGGCGCTGCCGACCGGCGTGGCCGATACCGCCGCGCTGGTGGGCAAGCCGGCTACGGCCACGGTGCTGGCGGACTTCTTGAAGGCTCAGCAAGCGCTGCCCATCTATGCGGCCACGCGCGGCGAGGTGCTGGCCGGCGCGGGCCAATCCGGCGGGCCGGTGTTCGCCCCGAGCAGCGCGCAGACCCAGCTCTACTTCATCGCCGAAGTGGGGCGCAGCCATTTGCAGCGACTTGACTACCGCCCCGACGGCAGCGCCACGATGACCGACGGTCGCGGCACGCGCGAGGCGAAATGGCGGGCCTTGGCTGGCGAAATCGAAGTGACGCCGTTGGCGCCGATCAGCTCGCTCGCCCTGTCGGCCGAGGCAGACCCCGTCACCCATCTGCAGTGGGAGATTCGCTACGACACGCTGGCCTACCGCTTCAAGCAATTGGCCGCTGGGCAGGTGCTGGTCAGCAACCGCAGCCAGGAAGAAATCCTCAGCGGCAGCAACAAGGGCAAGATCACTGACCACGGTTGGAGCGAGGCTTTTGCGGCCAGCAGCCAAGACCTGCGCAGCTTCAGGCCGGTCGTGGCGACGGAGTTCCCGGTCGGCGCGCGCTTCCCCGGCATCTTCGTCGAAGCCGCGTTGAAGGAAAGCAGCAACACCGCCGACATCATGGCGATCACCGGCAGCAACACGGCCAAGCTCGAAATCAGCGGCGCAACGCTGAGCTGGTCGATTGTGGACGGTCAGTTCGTGACCTTGAGTCCCAGCGGTGCCGAGCGTCGCTATCAGATGCTGCGCGAAAAGTTGGCCGGCAATCTGGTGATGCTGATGGCGACCGACTACAGCAAAGGACTGCCGCAACGCGCCGTCACGGCGCTGGCCAGCCGAACCGAAACGCAAAAGGTCTTCACCACGGCCGACACCTGGCTCTACAAGCGTTGGGGCAGCGGCTCCAATCAAGCCGGCGGTATTGGATTCTTCCTGGAGTTCAGCGCCGGTGGCAGCGGCAACTCCATCAGCGTGAGCAATGGCGTCGAAAGCAAGTCGCCGCTGACCTGGGGCATCAACCCCGATGGCAGCCTGCGCATGCTGCGCAGCGGCGGCAGATTCATCCGCGAATGGAAGCTGGTGGCGCTTGAGGGCAGCACGCTGGTGGTGCTGGAGTACCAAGAGCTTGCCAGTGATGGCAGCATACAAATCCCACCACGTATCAACGTCTACAGCGACGGCGGCGGCGTCGCCACGCCAGTGGCCGCCAACACCCTGACCGTGAACGGCGGCGAGAGCTACCCGCTGCGGGTTTTCTTCACGCTCGACGCGGCCGGCCTGATCAGCGGCGGTGACTATGACTTCCACAAGCTCGACGGCACGATGACGCCCTGCGAGTACAGCCCCGCCAACCAGGCGACCTGCCACGGCACCTCGGCCAGTGTGTCCAAGTCCTCGCAAGGCGCGGCCATCAACCGCAGCACCGGCACGGCGGCCGCCGCCAGCCTGGTGGTCGGTCCAGATGACTACGGCTACACCTTCACAGGCACCATCACCGGCCTGGACTGGGTCGGCACCTGGACCAAGGTGGCTACGCCTAACTCCAGCCTCGTTCAGTCGGGCAGCTTCGCGGTCAAGGTCGGCATTCGCTAGAAGACAAAGGGTCGATAAACTCTCGCGATGCTATCGACCCGTTTTGCCCCCCGCCTTGCCCTCTACCTGAACCTGATCCGCTGGGATCGCCCGGCCGGCTGGCTGCTCTTGCTGTGGCCCACCTTGAGCGCGCTGTGGATCGCCGCCGACGGCTTCCCCGGCTGGCATCTTTTGATCGTCTTCACGCTAGGCACCGTCTTGATGCGCTCGGCCGGCTGCTGCGTCAATGACGTCGCCGACCGTGACTTTGACAAGCATGTCAAACGCACCGCCAATCGCCCCGTCACCAGCGGCGCGGTCAGCGTCAAGGCGGCGCTGTTGCTGGGGGCCGGTCTTGCGCTGTTGGCCTTCGCGCTGGTGCTGACGACCAACGCACCGACGATTCTGTTGTCCTTCGCCGCGCTGCTGGTGGCGGTTCTCTACCCCTATGCCAAACGCGTGTTCGCAATGCCGCAGGCGGTGTTGGGCGTGGCCTTCAGCTTCGGCATTCCGATGGCGTTTTCGGCCGCCTTGGGTGGCACGGCCTGGAGCTTGGCTGCCATCAACGCGGCCGTGCCGCTATCGGCCTGGGCGCTCCTGGTCGCCAATCTGTTCTGGGTCTTGGCCTACGACACCGAGTACGCGATGGTCGATCGGGATGACGACATCCGCGTCGGCATCAAGACCTCGGCGCTGACGCTGGGGCGCTTTGACGTCACGGCGGTGATGGGCTTTTACGCCGTCTACCTGCTGGCCTGGACGGCGCTGGGCCTGCGCTTGGGTCTGGGGAAAATCTTCTTGCTCGGCATGGCGGTGGCGGCCGCTCAGGTCATCTGGCATTACCGCCTGATTCGGGAGCGCACGCGCGAAGGCTGCTTCAAGGCCTTCCGTGAGAACCACTGGCTGGGTTTGGCGGTCTTCGTCGGCACCGCGCTGGATCTGGCTTTGCGCTGAAACTCAGCGATAGGACCGGCCGGGCTACTCGAACGGATAGCGCACGCCGAGCTGGCGGCGGATCTCGTCCATCCAGGCCAGGGTGGCGAGGGTTTCGGCATGCGGCATGACGGCGGATTCAATCTGACCGGCGCGCACACAGGCCTGCGCCGCCTCGATCTCGTACTCGAAGCCATTGCCACGAAACGGCGCCATCACGCGTTGCTCGGGCTGCCCGGGTTGTGTCAGAACCGCCTCGGTGGCCTGCCAGAAGTCGACCGGCAGGCTGATCACACCGCGCTCGCCAAAGATGCGCAGGCCGTTGTCGGCATGGCCATCGACGGCGCAGATGAACTGCGCGCTGAGCCCGCCGTCAAAGTTCAAGGTCGCGGCCACGCGTTGATCGACCCCGCTCGGGGCCAGCACGCCGCTGGCGTGAATTGACCGCGGCTGCGGGCAAGCGCCAAGGGCCTGCTGCAATATCCAGCGCGTCATCGTCAGGTTGTAGATGCCGATGTCCAGCAAGGCACCGCCGGCCAGCGCTGGGTCATAGACACGGCTGTGGGCGTCAAACGGCGCATTGAAGCAAAAGCTCGACTGGATGCCACGCAATGGGCCGATTGCTTGCTCGCGCAGCCAAGCCTGCACAAGCGCATAGACCGGCAGGAAGCGGGTCCAGACCGCCTCCATCAGGAAGACCTTGCGCTCACGCGCGAGGCCGACCAAGACCTCGGCCTGCGCCAAATTGGGCACCAACGGCTTTTCGCACAGCACCGCCTTGCCGGCAAGCAAACATTGGCGCACCAAGTCACCATGTTGGGCATGCGGCGTGGCGATGTACACAGCGTCCAGCGCCGGTTCAGCCAGCAAGGCAGGCAGGCTCACGGCCACCTGCGCGGGCGCTTGACCGGGCTGGCGGACTTGTTGCGCGAAAGCCGCTGCACGAGCGACGTCCCGCCACAAGACCCAGCCCAGCTGGGCGCCGGCCACATGTGGCAAGGCCGCAGCGAAACGCCGCGCGATACCACCGGGGCCGATCACGGCCCAGCAGAAGGGGCTCACGAGTGCCCGTTCAACTAACAAAGCACTTCAAGCGCCCTTGAGCTGCGCCTTCAAGGCCTTGCCTTCGGCGCGCTTGACCCGGGTGGCGGCGCGCTGATAGACCTCTTCGGCCTTGACACGCAACTCCACCGCCTTGGCCAAGGCTGCCTGGTACTTCTCGATCGTGTAGGTGTTCTCGGTGCCGATATAGACACTGCGACCACTCGGCGTCTGGCCATAACGCGGCAAAGACACGGCAAAGCTGCAGTCGCGCACGCGGCTGCTGGCTCGTTGCCTCACGATCGGGCCCGAAATGCCAACCGGCAAGTCGTTGCCCTTGTTGCCGCTCGGTTTGCGCTGCAGCCTTGACGGGGCCGGCAGTTTGGCAATTCGACTCAGCAATTCCTTCGTCGCCAAGGCGAGTGCAGCGGCAGCGCCGCTTCCGTCTTGCGAGTGGTCGGAATAGAGTTTGGTGCCGCCATAACGCAATTGCCAACCATGTGTGCTCTGGTGGTCAATGCGCTGGATGCATTGAGGGACAGCGAACTGCTCCCCGCTAAAAATGACAATATCACGTGTTTTCATGAGATTCCTCAAAACGGCTGATGAACCCCCCTAGTTTGTAATTCTACGGCCTATTCTTCTTTTTTGCGCAAGTCATAACGCGACTAATAACCGGTATATAGCGGCTTAGTTCGGGCGCGAACAGCTCCATCACACGTAACTGAGCACCGCAGCGGCTGAAAACCGAGTTGCGTGACCACAGCATTTGCGGCGATGGCGGTGTGCCCGTGGCCTTCAACCACTGCTTTTCCATTTGCCGCCGGGTGTGACCATAACGCGACAGACGCCGGGGCTGCAGCTCGCTGCGCTGCACCCGACGGTCGCTGTAGAGCAGGTCCGCAAGTGGTCTGGGGCCGAGGCCCTTCAAGGCCCGCCAGGGGCCGGCCAAGGCACTGGCATGCAGGCTGGAGCGGGCCCAGACCAGCGGTCGCCCGTCGACCCGCAGTATCACTTCACGCACCAGCGTGCAGCCGCGCCTGGGCGCGCCCAACGCCGCCAGCTCGCGGGCGCGCAGCGGCGCGATGCGCTGACTCAGTAGCTCAACCTCGAAGCGCTCGCCTAACTGCGCCAAACGACGGCTCAAGGACCCCGGCGCTCGCAGCCAGGCGCGCAGGCTGTTCCGACTCGCTATTCCCATAGTCCCAGGCTGGGCGTTCAGGCGCCGAACTCGTCACCCAGCTCGCGGGCGCGCGCTTGAGCGGCCAGTACCGCGCGCTGTATCGCCGCACCGACACCGTCGGCCTGCAAGCTGGACAGCGCCGCATGGGTGGTGCCGCCCTTGGACGTCACCCGCTCCCGCAGCAGGGCCGGGCTTTCGTCCGCCTGTTGTGCGAGTGCGGCGGCACCCGCGCAAGTCGCCAGCGCCAACTGGCGGCCTTGCTCGGCGCTCAGGCCCATTGCAACGGCGGCCGCCATCATGGCCTCGACGAAGTAGAAAAAATAGGCCGGGCCGGAGCCGGACAAGGCGGTCACCGCGTCCAGATCACTTTCCCGCTCTACCCACAGCATGGCGCCGGTTGGCGCCAGCACCCGCTCGACCAAGGCCTTGTCGGCGGCGCTGACCGCCGGGCTGGCGTACAGGCCGGCAATGCCCTGGCCGATCAGCGCCGGCGTGTTGGGCATGGCCCGCACCAGCCGGGTCGCACCGATGGCGCGCGCCAGCGTGTCGCTGCGGATGCCCGCCATCACCGACAACTGCAAGGCCTGCGCCACATAGGGCGCGCAGGGCGCGGCGGCCTCGGCAAAGAGTTGCGGCTTGACCGCCCACATCAGCAAGTCGGCCGTCTGCAGAGACGCATCGGCGCCCGCCAGCGCCGTGATGCCAAAGTCGGCCAACAACTTGGCCCGCTGGGGCGCAAAGGGCTCGACCACGATCAAGCACTCGCGCGGGTGCCCCGCCTTGAGCAGGCCGGCGATGATGGCGCTGGCCATATTGCCGCCGCCAATAAAACCAATCACGGAGCTGTTCATGGGCTTGCCGCCCCTCAGTTGGAGCCGGCCGACGCAGGCGCTTCAGGAACGCCGGGCAGGGCCGGCGCGCTGCGCACCACCACGCCGGGCGACAAGGAGATGTCATTCGCCACCGTCACCTTGGTGACGAAATGCCGGGTCTCGCCGAAGCAGGTGGTCGGCAAGCCGACCTTCTCCTCGTAATGCAAGGTCACCCGCTTGCCCATCACCTCGGTCAATTCGGCGGCAATGGCGTCGTCTGCGGCGGTGAACTGAAACTTCTCCACCGTGGCGCTGCCGGGGATGGACACCAGGGCCAGCTCACCCTCCCAGGTCTTGCAAACCCAGCCCTTTTTGGACAGCTTCTGAATCCAGCCGGCGCGCTCGCCCGATGAGTAGCTCCAGTTCAAGGCGATATAGAAGTAGCCATAGGCCAGCAGGCCCAGCACCAGCAAGGCCAGCAAAATTCTCTTCAAGGTCATGGGAGGGGCAGTCAGCGGAAATGCGGTTTCTCAGGGCGCCTTGGTGGCCGCGGGGGCAACGGCCGCAATGGGCGCGACCGGGAATTTTACAAAGGCCGCGGCCAACGCTCGGCTGATGGCGGTCTCGGCCTGCTCGGGGCTGAGGTGGGCCGCGACGGTGCCGGTGACCACGCCCTCCCAAACCATCTGCTTGCGCGCGGCATCAACGACGTCGATATTGAGCGTGCCCTCGGTGTACTGCGAGACGCTGTTCATATCGCGGTAATAGGGCCAGGGAGCATAGAGCCCGCCGCGGTAGCCGTAATAGCCGATGCCGTAACTCGGCCCCGGCGAGACCCGCAGCTTTTCGCTCAAGCTGGCGTTGAAATTGACCAGCAGCTGCGGCGCCGACGCGTCATAGCGCAGGCCACGGGCCTCCAACTCGCGCTGCGCCGAGGCCTTCAACTGGCCAGAGACCAAGGTCTGGTAGCCGCTGCGGTCGGTGCCCAAGGGGCTGACAAAGGCAAACGTGCGGTACTGGCTGAAGTCGACGCTGCGGTCCATCTCGACCTGCACCTGCGGTCCGCTGGCGCAACCGCTTAGACCGAGGGTGCCGACGGCGCCGATGGCAACGGTCAGGGCCAGCAAAGAATTGAGAAAATTCGTCTTAGGCTTAACGGCATCTCCGGTTGTGTCCTGGCCGGCTTCGATATTAACGCCAAGGGCCGTTTGCGCCCGCCTTAGAACGCCGGCCCCAGCACCAGATACAGGCTGGTGGCGCCATCCGCGGCCCGCCCCAGGCCGAAATAGAGCGGCCCGACGAAGGTGTCCATGCCGACAAAGGCGGCCACCGATTTGCGCCAGGTCTCCAAGTTCTCCGGCAGCAGCGGCTTGGAAACGCGGCCGATCTCAAACGACACGCCGCCATACAAACCTTCCAGCAACTTGCCCGGTGAAATACGGCGGTAGTACATCAGGCGACCGAAGGCCAGGTCTTCGCCCATCAGCTGGCCGGTCGCGTAACCGGACTGCCGCAGGAAGCCGCCCAGCTGGAATTTGTCATAGCCCGGTATGCGCTTATTGCCCAGGCCGCCGCCGGCCGCCAGCGCGACATTGAAGGTGTTCTCACCCAACGAGTACGCAAGGCTGACATCGAAATCCCATTTGGTGTAGCCGAATTCGGCACCCAGGTCGGTACTCGAGTTGTAGACATTGGCATGGCTCTGCCAGCCGGAGCGCGGGAACAGTACGCTGTCCAGCCGGTCCATGAACAAATGCGCCGCAAAGCCGGCAGTACGGATATGCGCGGAATTTGGCCCTACCACCCGGCCGGTATCCAGCTCTTGCTTGACCCGGCCGCCGACAAGCCCCAGCCTCAGCTGACCGTATTGATAGAAGTTGCGGCCCAGGTCCAGCCTGGCCTGGCTCTCAAACAGCGAATAGATTGCCACCCTGGAGTCGCCCGCATACACCGACACCTGACGTTGCGAAACCTCCAGCGCCGGGGCCACAAACCAGCTGTGGCCGGCGGCAAAAGGCTGATAGAACTCGCTGCGCAGCCGGCTGTTGCCGCCGACGCTCAGATCGGTGCGCCATTCGGCGCCGCGGGCATTGAGCCAGGTCGCCCGATACGAGGCCATCAGGCTGGCATGGGTCTCGCTGCCGAAATCGGTGTCCAGGCCCAGACCGAAGCGCAGATAGTTGGGACCCCAGGACTTCTCCACCGCGTCGATCGCCAGCACCCGGTGCTCGCCCTCGCTGAGGGTGCGGAAATTCACATGCTCGAAGTCACCGGTGCCATAGAGGCGGCGCATATCGGCGTCGAGTTCGGCCTGATCGATGGGCTGCTTGACGGCCGTGACCATCACGTACTTGGCCTCCTCGGGGTTGACCCGTTTCAGATTGACGAAACGGATCTCGTCCACCGGCGCCAAGTCGGGCGCGATCTTGGCCTGCTGCCTGGCACGCAGAGCGGCGTACTCTTCGGGTGACACCGAGTAACGACTTAGCTGCTCGGCCATTTGGCGGGCTGCCGTCTCTCCCAAGGGCGAAATCTTGGTCAGGTTATTGAAGTCGCCGGTCGAAAAATCACCCAGGTCCGGCGAGATCAGTATGTCATCCGGCTTCAGCGATGCTATCGAGGCCTGCACATTCTGCTCGGTCAGGATGCTCAGCATCTGGCCGGCCACACCGAAGACGCTGTTCAGCTGATGGCGCTTCAGCAAGGGCGTGCCGACGTTGACGGCGATCACCACATCGGCACCGAGCGCGCGGGCGGCGGCCACCGGCAAATTGCTGGTCAGCATGCCGTCGACCAGCAACATGCCGCCGATCTCGGCCGGCGCCACGGCGCCCGGCACCGACATGCTGGCCCGCATCACATTGGCCATATCGCCCTCTTTGAACACCACGGCCTTGCCCGTCACCAGGTCGGTCGCGACCGCGCGGAACTGGATGGGCAGGGCGTCAAAGCTGTAATAGCCACGCACCTTGGACAGCTGGCGCAGCACCGTCTCCAGTTGCACGCCCGAGACCACCCCCTTGGTCAGCGTGGCCTCCTCCGAGCCCAGGCCGATCTCCGGGCCGACGAAGTTGATGTAGTCATCGGCCTTGCGGCGCATCATCAATTCCTGCCGCGGCGGCTTCTCCTTGAACAGCTTCTCGACCGTGATGCCGGCGTTGACCTTGTCAATCTCATCTACGCTCATGCCGGTGGCGTAGGCGCCGCCCACCAGCGCACCCATGCTGGTGCCGGTGATGCAATGGATAGGCACGCGCAACTCCTCCAGCACGCGCAGCACGCCGGTGTGCGCGGCGCCGCGCGCGCCGCCGCCCGACAGCACCAGACAGACCTTGGGGCGCTTGACCGTCTGCGCCGTGGCCGCATGCTCCGCCGGCTCGGAGGCCTGAGCCGCATGCGCCAGCAGCAGCCCGGCGGCAACAGCGAGAGGGAGGCGCAAGGCTGGCTTCATGCTGGGCATAGCTCCTGTTTCATGGCTTGGCCGACGGCACAGCGGTCGGCATAGGCTGCGGCGCACGAATGCGGCGCGAGAAGTCCGCCGCCATATCGGCGGCCTGGGCGCGTGGGTTGACATGGGCTTGCGCCTGCAGATCGGCCAGGCTCAGCCCACCGGTCTCCAAGCGCCCTTGCTCATACAAAAACTCGGGCACATGGCCGCTGGCCAGCACCTTCCAGCTGAACGGCAAACTGCTCGGGTTGATGCGGGCATTGACCCACATATTGGTGGTGCAGTTGGTCGTCAGGCTGTTGTAGAAGGCCGGGCGTTCCTTCAACTCATTGATCTGCCGGATGTACTCCATGAACAAACGCCGGCTGGCCTCGGGGCTGGCCTTGACGCGGTAGACATAAACGTCCTCCGGCGGGTCCTTGCGGAAATTGGTGCGCACCCGAATCACATCGCGCTCATCGGCCACGGTGTAGAACAACTCGTACTGGCGGAAAAAGCCCTTCAGCGTCGAATAGCCCTCGCCCTTCTCGGTGCGGGTCTCGATCGAAAACGCCAGGTGCTGGTCATCGGCAAAGGCAAAACTAAGGAAGACATGGGCAATATGTGGGCCCATCCAATAGGTCGTGACGACGTCAACCCCTTCCAGCTGGTTCAGATCAAACCGCCGCTCCTCATAGGCCGGCGTGAAGTCAAGCTCGCTGCGGTACTGGAAATTGCGTATGTTGTGCACGGTGACGAAATTGCCGTCCACGGTCGCGAAGGGCAGCACCGCGACTTCGGCCCGCCAGTCACGGTCGTTCGACGGCTGCAGGCCAAAGTACCAAAACAGCAGGCCGGCGAACAGCGCGGCGAACCCACCCACCGCCCACCAACGGGCGCCGTGCCAGGCCGGCAGGCATTGGGCCAGCAAGGTCAGCACGGTGACCAGGCATAGCCCAAGCACCAGCGCATAACGCAGCGATGCCTGCCCCGGCCCGGCGTAATACAAGGCCAGGGCGCCCCAGCCGGCGCACAGCAGGAGCAGCAGGCCGAGCAAACCTCGGCCCAGGCTTTCGATGACCGTCATCGCCAGGCTCCGCTCAAGCTCGACCCAGGCCGGACGGCGGACGCCTTGCGGAGCATCTTCGTCAGCGGCGCTTACTTGGCGGCCGGCCGCTCGACGTTGATCGCGATCGCTTCGGTGAAGGCGGCATGCACTTCATCGCCGACCTTCAGCTTGCTGATGTCAATGCCTTCGGGCACGAACAGCGAGAAGGTCCGGGTGGCGCCGCGCAGCGTGGCGACCCGGTTCTTCTTGTCCAAGGCCTTCAACACCGCCAGCACCTCGACCGTACGACCGGCGGCCATGCCGGGCAAAGCGCCGGAAGCGGACACGGCGCTGCTGCTGGACTCAATGCGCTGGCGAATGCCCGTCGTCTCGACCTTCTCCAGCTTGGCAGCCACGGCAGCCGCATAACGAACCACCAGCTCGTCACCGACGCGCACTTGTTCAAAATTCTTCACCTCGGCGGGCACCGAGATGGTTTGCACTTCACCCTTGGGGCCGCGCAGCGTGGCCGTACGGTTCACTTGGTCAACCTCGACCAACTTGGCGCGGACCATCACCTCGCCGGCCTTCAGACGGGCACCCGGCGCACTGGCCGACATACCGACGGCAGCCACTTGGGCGGTTGCGGCCAGCGGCAAAGCCAGGGTCAAAGCGCAAGCAAGGGCAATACGTGAAAGTCGAGTCATTGCAAGTTCTCCAGATGTTGACGAGGGTGAAACTGGGCTCATGGCTCTGGCCACGAGCCAAAGACGCAGTGCATTCTAGGCATTAGCCTGTGACAAATTTCGCCCAATCGGCGAATAAACGCCGCCGCCTCAGTTGCGGGCATCCTTGGGCATATTGCCCGCGGCGTAGTCATTTTTTGCACCGGCGAAGGCCGGGCGCGGTTGGTGCGTCATGAACTCGGCCACGTCGACCGCATCTTGATCACTGAGCGTGCCGCCCTGGCCGAGCGGCATATTGTGTTTGATGAAACCGGCCGCCGTGTAGGTGCGCGCCAGCCCGGCGCCGATGTTGTACGAGGCCGGCCCCCAGACCGGCGGGAACAGATAGCCGCCGGCCGGGTTCTTGATGCCGGCGCCGTCGGCCGCGTGGCAGCTGGCGCATTTCTCGGCATACACCAGCTTGCCATGGGCGGCGTTCGGGATCAGCTTGTTGTTGACCTTGCCCATGCCGCGCCCCGCCACTTCGGTGCCGGTGGGCACACCCAGGGACAGCCACTGCACGTACATCAAAATGGCATTCATTTCCTTGCTGTCAAAGGCCAGGGCCTTGCCATTCATTGAGCGCTCGAAGCAGTCATTGACCCGCTCCTGCAGCGAGTTGATGCGGCCACCTCGCGCGCGAAACTCGGGGAACACCCCCCACAGGCCCACAAAAGGTGCAGCACCCGGCGTGGTGCCGCCAGCCAAATGGCAGTTGCTGCAGTTGAGGCCATTGCCGACGTTTTTCGGCAGCAGCTTGTGGGTGTCGAGGATCAGCGACTTGCCCAGCTTGATCGCCTCGCCGGCCGGTCCGGCGGGCAGGCTGGCTTCGTCCGGGGCTTTGAAAGGAGCCGGGCCAGCGGCCAACAGCGCCGAAGCGGCGCCAACCAAGGGCAAGGCGAACAGCCAACGCAAATGGCGAGTACGAACAATTGTCATGGCCGGATTCCCTTCAATGCTTGACGAACGCGAGACACGTTCACGCACCAGCATACGCTCGGCTGGCTTGCACTAACGGGAAATCTTTGCGGGGTCTAGCGGCTGCCTTGACGGCCGCCGACTCAAGCCATCATCAAGCCTCGGGCGCGCCCAGGCGGTCGCCGAAACGCGCCCGCAGCCGCGCCACCACCTCGCCCACCAGGCTCAGCGCCTGTTCGGGCCCCAGCGCCTCGATCGCCCGCGCCTGATCCGAGTAATGCAGCATCAAGAGCCCGCGCAGCTTGGCAAATGAGGCCGGCTTCTCCTTGCCGCACACCTTGATGTCGCCATGCAAAACGCGCTCCAGCGCGCCGGGTGTCAGCAAGGGCACATCGCACATCAGCGCGAGCGTGGCGATCTCCTTGTCGATTTCTTCAAAGTGCATGCTCCAACGGCCGGCGCGGTAGTCGGGTTCTATGGACATGATGCTGAGCCTCGCAATTAGGGTGAATGAACTTTAACGCCCGCTTTGTGACGGTGTTGCGGCAGCGCAATACCCGATCACCGGCCGACCGCGCCAGGGGCTTTGCCTGATAGCGCGAGGTCGAGTGACTGGTTTAGCATCGGCCCCGGCTCAAGTCTTGGAGACCCGGCATGTGCAGAAGATCGTGCAATTTTTCGCCCTCCCCTGCGGCAGCGCTGACGCTATGGGCCACCGCCCTGCCGGCCCAGGCATCTGGCCTCACCGGGCCCTTGTTGGACACCGTCGCCAACGCGATGTCCTGGTTTGTCATCTGCGTGATCCCGATCGCGGCGCTGGCGGCATTCTGGATGGTGCATGTGATGCCCGAGAAGATCGCGCACAAGAACCACCACCCGCAGACCAAGGCGATCCAGGTGCTGTGCCTGTTGTCGCTGGTGTTCGGCGGCCTGCTCTGGCCCTTGGCTTGGCTGTGGGCCTATACCAAGCCGGTCGGATACCGCTCGGCTTACGGCACCGACAAGCATGAGGACTACCACCTCGACATGGCCCGCAAGTACCGCGAAGGCCTGCTGTCTGACGACGAGCGCCGCCATCTGCGCGACGAGCTCGACACTATGCACGCCAAGGGCGCGCTGGCGCCCGAGCTGAAGAGCCTGCGCGACCAGCTGCACGCCCCCGTAGCCAGCGAAGTGATCGTGGAAGGCAAAGCCTGATGGACGCCCTGCTGCTCGGCATCTATGCCTTCTTCGTCTGGCTGATCTTTTTCAAGTTCAAGTGGCTGCCCTGGACCACCACCTCGCAGGTCGTGGTGGTGACGATTCCCATCGTCGCGCTGACCACCATGATCATGCTGCTCAATGTGTTCGCGCCGTCGAGCAGCGATGTGCGGGTGATCAAGTACGTGATCAATATCGTGCCGCAGGTTGGCGGCCGCGTCATCGAGGTGCCGGTGGAGCCGAACCGGCCGGTCAAGAAGGGCGATGTGCTGTTCCGCATCGACCCGAGCAATTACGCGCTGACCGTGCGCGCGCTGGAGGCCCAGCTGGCCAATGCCGAGGCCAGCTCGCGCGAGCTGGATGAACAGGCCGGCGGTGCGGTGGCGGGCGTCGATGCGGCGCGCGGCGGCGTCAAGCAGGCCGAGTCGCGCATCCGCGAGGTACAGATTCGTCTCGAGCTGGCCCGCCGGCGTGTGCTGGAGAACACCGAGCTGGTCAAGACCGGCGCCGGTGACCGCTTCACGCTGGAGGCGGCCGACGCCGACGCCCGCGCGCTGGAGGCCCAACTCGACACTGCGCGCGGTGTGCTGGCGCAGTCGCGCGCGGCCGAGGCGCAGGCACTGGCCAGCCAGCGGCAGATCCGCCAGCGCATAGGCGGCAAGGTCGGCGAGGAATATGCGCCGGTGGCACAGGTGCGTGCCCAGCTTGAGAACGCACGCTGGCAGCTGGCGCAAACCGTGGTGACGGCACCGGCCGACGGCTACGCGATCAATGTGCAGCTGCGGCCGGGCAGCTTCACCGCCGCGTTCCCGATCACGCCGGCAATGACCTTTGTCGAGAACAGCCACCAGATCATCGCTCTGTACGCGCAGAACGAGCTGCATCAGGTCAAGCCCGGCAACGAGGCCGAGTTCATCCTGCCCACCCATCCCGGCCATGTCTTCAAGGCCAGCGTCGATTCCATCGTCTGGGCCCAGGGCCAGGGCCAGGTCGCCAACAGCACCCAGCTGCCGACGACCGGCTTCGGGCCGATCGCGCCCGGCCGCTTCCCGGTCAAACTGACCATCGCCGAGGCCGACGCCGCCACCTTCCTGGCAGCCGGCGCGATCGGCGAAGGCGCCATCTTCACCGATGGCATGGCGCCGCTGCACATCCTGCGCAAGGTGCTGCTGCGCGTCAGCACCAAGGTCAACTACCTTGTCTTGAAGCTGCATTGAACGGGATGCGTGCCATGAAGCTTCTCAGCACCGGCATCGCCGCAGCCACCGCTCTGCTGCTGGGCGGCTGCGCCTTGCAAAGCCCGCCCGCCACGCAAGAGCTGGTGGCCAGCGAACTGGCCCATGCCAAGCCGCCCAGCGCTTGGGCGGGCGGCGGCGCCGCCGGCCCGGTGCAAAGCGCTTGGCTGGCCAGCTTCAATGAGCCCCGGCTGCTCGCCTTGGCCGAGGAGGCGCTGGCCTATAACCAGGACCTGCGCGTCGCGGCGGCCCGGGTCGACATCGCGGCCACCCAACTGCAATTGGCTGGCGGCGGCCTCTATCCCGAGCTCAATCTGGTGGGCCGCACCAGCGGCAAGGCGACCGGCGCCTCCGGCCACTTATCCGGTTTGCTCTTGCAGGGATCTTGGGAGTTAGATCTTTGGGGCCGTGTGCGCTACGGCCAGCAAGCGGCAGACGCCAACCATGCCTCGGCTCAGGCCGATTTGAACTACGCCAAGCAATCGCTGGTGGCCACCCTGGCCAAGGCCTGGTTCATGGCGGCCGAGGCGCGCCGCCAACAGCAGCTGAACGCCGAAATGGTGGTGGCCGGCGAGCGTTTGGCCCAGCTGGCCGAAGACCGGCGGCGCGTCGGCGTTGGCACGGAAGCGGAAGTCGCGCTGGCCTTGGCCAATCTGCAGGGCATGCGTGATGGCGGCGAGCAGATTCATCTCTCACTGAACCAAGCGCGGCGGGCGCTGGAGGCGCTGCTGGGTCGTTACCCGGCGGCCGAGATCGAGCTGCCGAACGACTTGGCCCTATCGTCGGTCATGCCGGCGATGCCGGCCACCGGCGTGCCTTCGGAACTGCTGGAGCGCCGCCCGGACGTGATTGCGGCTGAGCGCCGTGTCGCGGCCTCGTTTGCGCGCGTCGGCGAGGCCCAAGCGGCGCGCTTGCCGCGACTCTCGCTGACGGCCGCACTGTCCACGATTTCAAGCAGCATCTTTGTGCTGCAAGAGCGCGACGATCCCAGCCTCGGCGTTGGCGCCTCCTTGCTGGTGCCCTTGCTGAACGGCGGGCAGTTGAAGACGCAGGTCGAGCTGCGCACCCTGGAGCAGCGCCAAGCGGTGGCCGCCTTTGCCGCAGTCGCGCAGCGCGCCTTCAATGAGGTGGAGTCGGCGCTCGCCAATGAGGCCGCCCTGGCCAAGCGCGAGCCCTTGCTGCGCAGTGGCTTGAATGAAAACAAGCGCGCGCTGGTCTTGGAGCAGCAGCGCTACCAGGTCGGCTCGCGCGATTTGCGCAGTGTTCAGCAGCAGCAGTTGGCGATGCTGGCGGCCGATATCAGCTTGCTGCGCGTGCAGTCCGAGCAGCGCCTGCAACGCGTGCAGCTGCATCTGGCCTTGGGTGGTGAGGTGCTGGCGGCCAAGTGATTGGGTCAGTGTTTGAGCATCGCCCGGCTAGCCCGCTTGCGCCGGTGCGCGCCCCAGGCTGTATGGGCAAGCCAGAACAGCAGCAAAGCCAGGATCAGCAGCGCTGGTACAAACAGCAGGCCCGAACTGCGCAGCGCTTTCGGGAAGACCTGTGGCTGGCCCAGAAAGAGCGCATTCGCCGCGATGAACAAGGCCACCGTCATGCGCCACAGATGGCGGGCGATGCGTGTGGCACCGCTGACACCGCGCCTCAAGATCAATCTCAAATCACCCACCGCGGCGAGGCTGCCGATGAGCACGAACATGACAAAGGCCTCGGCCGGCTGGCCGTCGAGCTTGCCGCCTGGGCTTTGCGAGGCCAGCCCGATGAAGAAGGCGGCGGCGGCGCTGAGACTCAGCGAGGTCAAGAGCAGGCCGTAGTCGAAACGATCAATCTGGCCGGGCTTGCGCTTGACGGCCATCCAGGAGCTCAAGACCAGATAGAAGGTCAGGATGCCAGCAATCACCGAGGCCCGCTCGGGCGTCGGCAAGAACGGTGCCACACAGGCGCCGATGCCGGACATGATCAGCATCGAAACGACAAAGACCTTGCCCGCCAGGCGGTGCGCCTGCGAGCCCTTGCGGGCCACAAAGGCGGCCACGCCGGACAGCAGGCCGACGCTGCCGGCGCCGATATGCAGGTACAGCACTGCCGCAGCGGCGGCGTGAACCAGGGCCGAGCTTTCGGGGTTGATATAGAGGACGGTCATGTTCTTCAATAACTCCGCAATTCAGTGGCTAGGTTGGGTTGTTCTTGCTCTGCTTACTTTGGCTGACGCGCGAAGAAGGCCCAGATCATGGCCGGCCCGTTGGGTTCCATCGGTGAGGGGCCCAGCAGCCTTGGCCGCTGCGAGTAGGGCTGCGGCAGGCCATGGCCGCCACCGTGAATGGTCACCAGTTCGACCTCGGTTTTGCCCTCCTGATTGCGCCAGCGGTTCTGCTCGACGCGCACACCCTCGGTGACGGCTTTCTCGCTGGTCTGGGGCGCACCGGCCAACTGAGCCCAGTCCGCAAAATACTGCGCCGAGGCGCGTGAGGAAATGATCTCGCCGCCCTTGTAGAACAAGCCCAGCAGATTGATCTCGCCGCCGGCATAGGGCACCAGCGGGTCCTCGGTGCCGTTCATGATCATCACCGAGGTGGCTTTTTGCGCCGCCGGCTGGCATTGGAAGTTCTCAGGCGCCGGCACATTGGCGACCACGGCGGCCACCGCCTTGTAGCGGCTGGGCTGCTCCAGTGCCAAGCGCAGCGCCATCGAACCGCCGTTGGATACGCCGGTCGCAAATACGCGTGCCGGGTCGAGCGCCAGCTCGGCGACCATTTTGTCGACCAGGGCGGACAAAAAGCCCACATCGTCGCTGCGAACGCCGTTGAACTCCTTGTCACCGATTCGGCTGCAGTCGTTCCAGTCGGAGCCGTAGGACTTCGGATAGGCGAGCGCGAAACCATGCTGATCGGCCAGACGCTCGAAGGCGTAGCCGGTGCCGACGCGAATTTGGCCGGGGCCTTCGCCCGAGCCATGCATCACCAAGACCAGCGGCGCGCCTTTGGGCAGATCCTTGGGCACATAGGTCCGGTAGCTGCGTGTCATGCCGGCCACTTCAATAGAGCTTTTGGTCAAACTGCCGGACAGCTGCGGCAGTTCCGGTGCGGGCGTGTAGAGAAAGTAGACGAACAGGCCGGCCAACACGGCCAGCAGGGCAGTCAGGGCCAAGAAGCCTCGCAGCAGGAAACGCAGAAACTTTTTCATGACAAGGCTCTATTTGAAGCAAGGGGCCGACTGTGCCTGTAGCGCAGGGACGAGGCCAAGCCATGGCGGATCGGCGACGCCCTTGCAAGGACGAGTGACGCCCGGCCGCGACCAGCGGCGCCGGCGGTCGTCAATCGGCCGCCGTTCGGTCGTCCGCGCCATTCATCCCGCCGCATCGTGCCTGAAAACCCGCGCCTCGTCGCTCGTCCGAGAGCCTGCGTGGGTGAGCCGGCGGCTCCACACAATCGCCCTGTCCTTAGAAATTTGACCACCCACTTTACCGAGCACCCGACCATGAAAACGCCCTTCATCTCCCATCGCAGTAGGCTTACATTCGCCAGCGCTACGGCCACCCTGGCCTTATTGAGCACCTTGGGCTCGGCCCAGGCCGCCGTCTTCAAAGATGCGCAGCTGGAGTCGCTGCAAGATGCCGGCAAGTTTGTCGAACTGGAACAGCTGGCGCAGGCACGCTTGAAGGCCAATGCCGCCGATGCCGAGGCCAGCGCGGCTTTAACCTTGGCCTTGAGCTTCAGCGACGCCGGTGATGGCAAGCGCCTCGAGGCCGGCGCCAAGCAAGCCAAGCTGTGCACCGAACAGCACCCGAACGTGGCGGTTTGCCACCTGGCCTCGGCGCAGAACCTCGGCTTGCAGATGCTCAGCATGGGCATGGCCAAGGCCATGCGCAATGTGGGCAGCTTGAAAGAGTCCTGGATCCGCACGCTGGAGTTGGATCCGGGCAGTTTCACGGCCCGGGTTCAGTTGGCCAAGCTCTATCTGACGGTGCCCGGCATGATGGGCGGCAGCGTGTCCAAGGCCAAGGACTTGGAGGCCGCCGTGCGCAGCAGCCAGCCCGAAACGGCGCGTCTGATCCGCGTCTACATTGCCGCCGAAGACAAGAAATGGGCCGAGATGGAGAGCGAGTTGCTGGCGCTCAAGCCGAGCAAGGATGGCGCCATGCTGGAGGAGGTGCGCGAGGCCACCATGCAATTGGCGCGGGTCTATTTGAAGGACAGCAAAGACTTGGCCAAGGCCAAGAGTTTGTATGAAGGTCTGCACCGCGATCAGCCGAGCAAAGCCAGTGGCAGCTATGGCCTGAGCCGGGTCTTCGCCGCGCAGGGCCAAACGGACGAGGCAATTCGCTACCTGGAGCGGGCCAGAACGCTGGGCGGCGCTGACGAACTGCCCGTCGACCACCGCCTCGGTGACGCCTATCTGGCCAAGGGCGACAAGGCACAGGCCAAGGCGGCCTACGAGCGCTTCATCGCCAACAAACGGGCCAACGCCGCCAATGTCGAAGACGCTCGCAAGAGCCTGGCCAAGCTCGGCTGAAGGAGAAATCAAATGACCGATCAAGACATTCCCCTCTGGCGCCTGAACCTGTTGCGCGCCTTCTATTTGCTGATCACGGTGGGGCTGGCGCTCAGCTGGGGGCCAAGCATGCTGCAGCACAGCGAGCTTTGGGCACAGCGCCGTGGCGAGTTGGCGGCAATGTTGATCGGCTTGGCCATGCTCTGTGTCTGGGGTCTGCGCTACCCGCTGCAGATGTTGCCGCTGCTAATTTTTGAGCTGGTCTGGAAAATCCTCTGGATCTTGCTCATCGCCTACCCACTGTGGCTGGGTGGGGCGGTCACGCCGGGCGTGGAAGGTTCCTTCTATGCCTGCTTGGCCGGCGTGGTGCTGACGCCGCTGGTGCTGCCTTGGCGCTATATCGCGCACCACTACTTTCGAAAGCCTGCTCAACGCTGGCGTTAGCCGAGGGCCTTGCGCCCGGTCGCTGCCCCTGCTTCCCGCCATTCACTCGGGTATTCTGCGGTGATGTCACCCACCACCTCCCTCAGTCTCAGCGAGCGGGTCGCGCCGTCCAACTGGCGGGCCGTGTTCGGCTGGCGCCGCCTGCGCACCGTCGCCATCATCTGCACACTGTTTACGCTACTGTTCAGTTTCGGCTGGCAGTTGCCGATGTGGGTGTTAGTCACGCGCTTGTTCGGCGTTGGCTTGGCCTTGTTGCTCGTCTTCGGCTTGTTTGAGCAATGGCCGCGTCGGCTGCCGCAATGGTTGGCGCGTTGGGCCTTGCAAGTGGTGGCGGTGGGGGTGATGGTGCCCATCGCCATGTCTATCGCCTATATGTGGAGCACAGCGCCGGGCGCGCCGATGTTCTGGCAGGAGCCCAAACGGCTTACCGGCTTCATGACCTTTACTTTTCTGGGCATGCTGGTGGCGCCTTGGACGGCCCTGACCGCGCTGCTGCGCCAACGTGAGGCCAAAGTGGAAAAGCAAGCGATCGACTTCGAACTGGAACGCAGCGAAATGGCCAGGCAGGCGCTGGACGCCCGCATGCGCCTGCTCACGGCCCAGGCACAACCGCATTTCTTGTTCAACACCCTGGCCAATGTGCAAGCCTTGGTGGAGGCCGGCTCGCCGCGTGCGCCGCAACTGCTGCAAAGCCTAACGGATTATTTACGTGCCGCCGTGCCGCGCCTGGACGGCTCGGCCAACACGCTAGGCCAGGAGCTGGAACTGGTGCGCGCCTATCTGGAGCTGATGCAGATGCGCATGCCGGATCGGCTGGCCTTTGCGCTGCACATAGCCCCCGGTGTGCATCTGCTGCGCTGCCCGCCGATGACGCTGCTGACCCTGGTGGAAAATGCCGTCCAGCATGGCATCGACCCGAGCGAAGAAGGCGGCCGCATCGATGTTCGCGCCGAGTTGTTGAGCAGCGGGCATTGCCGTTTGACGGTCACCGACACCGGCGTCGGTCTGCAGGCGACCGGGCGCGGCTTGGGCACCGGTCTGGCGGCCTTGCGAGAACGTCTGCTGTGGGCTTACGGCGGCAGCGCGACGCTGGACTTGCGCGAGGTGCAGCCGCATGGCGTGCAAGTCATCATCGAATTTGGGACCTCAACCCTATGACCATCACTGCCCTGATTGCCGACGACGAACCGCTGCTGCGCGAAATCCTGGAGGCGCGGCTCGCCGCCGCTTGGCCGGAACTGACCATCGTCGCGCAGGCCCGCAATGGGCGGCAGGCGATCGAGCTGTTCGAGCAGCATCAGCCGACCATTTGCTTTCTGGACGTGCATATGCCGGCCTTAAGCGGCATCGAGGTGGCGCGCCAGATCGGCAAGCGCTCGCACCTGGTGTTTGTCACCGCTTTTGATCAATATGCGCTGGATGCGTTCGAGCATGGTGTGCTTGACTATCTGGTCAAGCCGGTCACAGCCGCGCGTCTGGGCGAGACGGTGGCGCGCCTGCAAGCGCGCTTGCAAACGGCGCAACCGGCCGTGCACAACGAGGCGCTGCTGGCTCAGTTGGCGCAGCGACTCAAGCTTGACCAGCCCGAGCCGCTGCGCTGGGTACGCGCGACGGTTGGGGCTTCCTTGCGAATGATTCCGGTCGACGACATCGACTACCTGAAGAGCGACAGCAAATACACGCTGGTCGCCTACCGCGACGAGGGCCAAGCCGCCGAGGCGCTGATTCGGATGCCGCTGAAGGAGCTGATCGCCCAACTCGATGCCCAGCAGTTTGCGCAGGTGCACCGCTCGGTGCTGGTCAATCTGCGCTCGATCCGCCGCGTCACCCGGGGCGAGAACGAGACCGCCGACATCGAACTGAAGGGCCGCAGCGAGCGCTTGCCGGTGAGCCGCAGCTATTTGCAGTTTTTCAAGGAAATGTAGGCCAAGCGTTCCGATGGGCTGGAGCCAGCCGAAGGTACCTGCCGCGCTTCGTTGACTCGGCCCTAAGCCGCACTCGAAGGCGCCATGCAACACCGCAGCACGCTGGTGATTGACCACCGCTTGGCCAAGGTGCAGCGCGCCGACCGCATTGTGGTCATGAAGCCTGGCCGCATCGTCGGAGTTGGCACGCATGCGGAGCTGAGCGCGCGTGGTGCCTTTGTGCGCGCTTGGCGGCGCTGCAGTTCAATCAGCAAGGCGCGAGGGCTGGGACCTGAGTGTCTGAGTCTTTCCAAAGACTGGCGAACCACGTTTCAGTCGCTAATGCCTATGCAGGCAGGCGCTGAGCACAATCGGCTCAGCCGCGAGTCAGTTGCGCACCAGCCTCCAGCCAAGGCTGCAGAGCCTGCTCCGGCATGGGCCGGGCACCGAACCAGCCTTGCGCCATGCTGCAGCCGAGCTGGCGCAGGAGGTTCCATTCCTCTTCGGTCTCGGCGCCTTCGCCAACGGTGGACAGGCCGAGATTGCGCCCCAGATCGATGGCTGCTTTGAGCAGGGTCAGCGTCGTGCTGGAACTCGCGGCGCCGCGCACAAAGCTGCGGTCGATCTTGAGTTCGGAGACAGGCAGCATGTGCAAATAGGCCAGGGACGACTGCCCTGTGCCGAAGTCGTCGACGGCCCCCTCGAAGCCCTGAGCGTTGATCTCCCGCATACGGTCAATCACGGTGGCGGGGTCTTTCATCACGGCACCTTCGGTCAGTTCCAGGCGGATGTCCGCGGCACGAGCGCCGGTGGTCTGCAAGAGCTCCGACAAGATGCCGGGGAACGTGGCAGAGCCGACGTCATGCACGGACACGTTGACGGCGATCTGGGACACCAGCCCTGCTCGGCGCAGCTGTGCCGACAGCTGCATGGCCCGATGCAAGACCCACTCGGTGATGCCGCGGATATTGCCCGTGCTCTCGGCAAAAGGAATGAAGTCCATCGGGGTTACCAGCCCACGGCTGGGGTGGTTCCAGCGGATCAAGGACTCGAAGCTGGTGACCGCGTTGTCGGACAGCCGGAACTTGGGCTGCACCAGCAGCGTGAACTCATCGTCCTGTGCCGCGCGTTTGAGTTCGGAAATCAGTGAGAGCTGCAAGGGATCGGCCCGAACCAGGCTGGGATCGTAGACCGTCCAGCTGTCATCGCTGCCCCGGCCTTCGTGCAGCGCGATTTCGGCATGGCTCATCAAGCGATGCATGGAGCTGCCGTGATCAGGGCTGTAGGAAAGCCCCCAGGCGGCACTGATGTCCACCCACTGACCGGCCACCTGCAGCGGCGAGGCAAACATGTCGGCGGATAGCGCCTGCAAGGCAGGCAACTCGGCGGCATCGCCGGCCAGCACGAGGACAAACTGATCCGCATAGACGCGACCAGCCAGGGCGAGGTCGAAGCGGATGCAAGCCTGGGTCAGGCGCTCCGCGACGGCCTGCAGCACGGCGTCGCCGAAGTCCTGGCCGAGCGCCTGGTTGATTGCATTGAAGCGCCGCACATTCAGCATGAGGACTCGCGGCGCGAGCCCGCGGGCAATCCAGCTGTCCCCGACCGCAATCAAGCGCTCACGATTGCCGAGCCCGGTCAAGCGGTCGCGCTGCGCGGCCTCGATGGCGCGCGTGCTGGCGTCGGTCTGGAACTGCGCAGCGACCCGGCGCACGGCGGCCATATCCCGCTTCTTGGCCTGATCGAGCTGGCGATGGCGATGCATCAAGCGGTAGGCCTGTTCCCAACTGCCCTGTGCGCTGGTCAGCTCGGCCGCCCGGGACCAGAAGCGCGGCGCCAAGGTCCGCTCAATTCGAGGCATGGTTTGAACCAGCCTCAGCGCTTCTTCGGTGGCTGCCACGGCCTGCGCACCCCGCCCGGCGGCCTGATGAACCATGGCTTGCGCCATAGCCAGCAGGCAGAGCAGGTCGTGGCTGCGCTGGTCCGCGGGACGGGCCGCCAAGAAGTCGAGATAGGCGCGCGCTTCGTCAACCTGGCCGAGGCTGGCAAAGACCTCGGCGCCCAGCACATGAAAGTGATCCAGAGTCGGCCCATCCAGCTCGGTGGCCTTATCAGGAAAGGACCAGATGCGCAGCAAGGGCATCACTTTTTCGAAATCGCAGGCCGAGGCATAGATTTCCGCGAGGATGGTCACGGCACTGAATCGGACCCAGCCGCCCAACTCATTGCTGGCCACCGCTTGCTCCAGATGGTGGCGCGCCTGTAGCTCATCGCCGGCCAAAAAGAAGGCAATGCCCAGATTGCTCAGCGCCGCCGACCGCATCCCGCTGTGGTCGATCTCTTGTGTCAGTTGCAGCAAGCGACAGGCCTGCTGCATATAGCCCACCAGATTGCCCGCGGCCTGGTAAAGCAACAGCGAGGGGCCCATTGCGGCATGCTGTTCCAGCGGGTCTTGCAGGCCATGAATCTCGTCGCTGAGTTGCTCATAGGCTGCGAGCGCAGCAGCCGCATCGCCACCGAAGTACTCAGCGGCCAGCGCCATGCTTCTCGCGATCAGGCTGCCGGGACCATCGCCCAGGGCCAGCATGCGTGCGGCCAACTCTCGGTAGGGCTGGCTTGCGCCGGGATTGAGTGACTCCAAACGCAGCTGCACCAACTGCATGCGCAGGCTCAAGCGTTCATCGCCGGCGGCCTTGGCCAGGTGCTGCTCTGCCAAAGAAGCGGCCTCGGTGACCGACCCATAACGCGCCAGCCACACCTCTCTGAACGCAACCCTGTGGGCATCTGCCGAGACCGGTGGGGGAGATGAGGGAGCTGGGGACAAGAAGAGCCTAAGAAGCTGCGGTGATTCCTAACATTCTAGGGTTGCGCACCGGCGGTGATGCAGCAGCCGGTTGGCGCGAAGACCCAAGATTGGACTATCACTCGCGATGTGTTGGCGCTGACGGTCGATTTGCCGCGGTTTTTGCCGATAGCAGGCCTGCCCGAGCCGGGCGGGAGGAGGACGGATTGAATGAACCGCGCCGCAGGGCTCCAAGCCTCAGCTGGGTTTGACTGTCAAGACATAAAGACGCTGCGCCGCAAATCGCTAGGGATTCTCAGCAAAGCCAGTCGACTACACTGAACGAACGTTCATTCAGTATTCGAAGTCATGACCGATTCCCAACGAGCTCAGGCGACGGCGGCGCGGCGCGCGCAACTGCAGGAGGCCGCCCTGCATTGTTTTGTGGTCAAGGGCTTTCACCAGACCAGCATGCGCGACATCGCCACTCAGGCGGGCGTCAGCTTGGGTAGCCTCTACAACCACTTCGACAGCAAAGCAGCACTGATCGCCGAGATTGCCCAGCTGGAATCAACCGAGCTTGCGCCTTTGGAGACCCGCTTGGCGCAGCAGCGCGGGCGCAGCGGCTTGCTGCGCTTCGCACGCGACTATGCGGCCCTGCACCAGGAGCCGGCGCGCTTGATGCTGGGCGCCGAGATCCTGTCGGAACTGCTGCGGCACCCTGAATTGGCCGCGCCTTTCTTGGCCACGCGCAAGCGGTTGGTGCTGGCTGTGGCCGCAGCGCTGGAGCAAGCGCGCGTCGCCGGCGAGTTGGCGCCGGGCATCGCAGCGCCTTATCTGGCCGGCCTGCTGTTGGACGCCATCGAAGGCCGCTGCATCGTGGACGCGCTCGCCGTCGGTCAGGCGCCCGCCGCGCAAGCTGCGGGCAGCTTGCCGGAGTTGATCGAGGCCCTGCTTGCGCCTGTAGTCAAGGGGCTCGCGTCAAAACGGCCAAGCCGGACATGACGGCCGCACGTTTGACCGGGCTCGACCTGGCTCGCGCCTGGGCCTGGCTCGGCATGTTGGTGGTGAACTTCCGCGTGGCCCTCGGCGTCGACAAGGATCCCGCCGCACCGGCATGGCTGCAAGCGGCCGTCGACGCCTTATCAGGGCGCGCGGCGGCGCTCTTTGTGGTGCTGGCCGGCATGGGCCTGGCACTGGCCACGCGCAAGTTGCAGGGTGGCGAGTTGTGGAGCTGGATCGCCCGCCGTTCCCTCTTTTTGGCCGCCGTCGGCGGCTTGAATCTGATGATCTTTCCGCCGGACATCCTGCACTACTACGCGGTCTATTTCGTGCTGGGCGGCCTGGTGCACGGGGTTCCGCGGGCCTGCTGGCCCTGGATCACAGCGGGCTTCGTGCTGGCATGGCC
This sequence comes from Roseateles sp., assembly GCA_018780415.1. Taxonomy (GTDB): domain Bacteria; phylum Pseudomonadota; class Gammaproteobacteria; order Burkholderiales; family Burkholderiaceae_C; genus Paucibacter_A. The sequence goes on from JADMJQ010000084.1 coordinate 26,006, forward strand.
GCTGCTTGCGCTTACCTTTGACTACAACGCCGGCTGGCATTGGCCCACGCTGACCTACCAGCCCCTCGACAGCGCGGCGGTGCTGCTGCGTCACACCCTGTTCAACGGCTGGCATCCGGTTTTGCCTTGGGGCGCCTTTCTGGTCTGGGGCTTGTGGCTGCAGGGCTTGCCGCTGGAACAGGCGCAAACGGCACGGCGGTTGGTCGCGGGCGGTGTTGTCGCGGCGCTGCTTGGCTTCGGCCTGCACGGGGCGGGTTTGGCGTTGCTGGATGCACGCTGGCATGACTTGCTGCTGGGCTTGCAGCCACTGCCGCCCTCGCCGCTGTATATGCTGACCGCCGGTGGCAGCGCCACCGCGCTCATTGGCCTGGCGCTGCTGGCGGTGCGCGGTGGCCGCAGCTGGCAATGGCTGACCAACATGGGCCGCATGACCTTGACGCTCTACCTGGCCCACATCCTGATCGGCATGGGCACGCTGGAAGCCCTGGGTCTGCTGCCGCCACTGAGAACCTCCAGCCTGGTGGAGGTCGTCAGCGCCGCCGCACTGTTTGCGCTATTGGCGGGCGTTTTCGCCTGGGCCTGGTCGCTGCGCTTTCGACAAGGGCCCGTCGAGGGCTTGATGCGATGGTTGACCCGGACCTAGAAATTGCCAGCGGCAGCTCGCTCAACAAGCTATTTCTTATCAATGCGCCGGCGCAGGCCGGGCCGACCAAGAAGGTTGGCAGGCGAGTTCCGCGGCGGTGAGCTCGTCGGCAGTGACCGCGTATTCATGGATGCTACGTTCCACAAAATAGGCCCTGCGAAAGCGCTGCAACAGGCCTCCGAGAGCTTGGCGCGCTTGGTTTGTTGGGCCATTGAAGGTCAGTATCAGCGTGTGCATGGTGGGTGGCATTTCCGTCAAAAGGATAGACAAAACATCGTCGCTAGCCCTTCTTGAACGCCCCAGCGTGAGAGTGGTTGACGTGATGTGTGTACCGAATGGTCCTGGGTAAGGCCCGATTTGATGCGTCACAAGTCGGCGTTATGCTGCCGCCGCACCCTCAACGATTGCCAAGCCATGCACACAATGCCAGCCCCCGCGATGGAGCCCTTGACCGGCTACCGCGAGTTGCCCAGCCCCACCATGCTGGAACAAGCCCGCGCCAATTACCAGAACCTGCTGCGCCGGCGCACCGTGCGCGACTATGACAGCCGGCCCGTCGAGCGCGCCGTGATCGAGCAATGCCTGCTCGCCGCGGGCACCGCGCCGTCCGGCGCCAATCAGCAGCCCTGGCATTTCGTTGTCATCACCGATGCCGCTCGCAAGGCGCAGATCCGCGCGGCGGCTGAGGAAGAGGAGCGCAGCTTCTACAACGGCCGCGCGCCGGAGGAATGGCTGCGCGCCCTGGCGCCGCTCGGCACCGATGCCAGCAAGCCGTTCTTGGAAGAGGCGCCGGTGCTGATCGCCATCTTTGCGCAGAAGTACGGCATCGATGCGCAAGGCGAGCGCTACAGCCACTACTACGTGCCCGAATCGGTCGGCATCGCCACCGGCTTTTTGATCAGCGCGCTGCATCAGGCCGGCCTCGCCACCTTGACCCATACGCCCAGCCCGATGGGCTTCTTGAGCCAGCTGTGCGGCCGCCCCGAGGCGGAGAAGCCGGTCATCTTGTTGGTGGTGGGCTACCCCAAGGCCGGCTGCCAGGTGCCGGTGCATGGCGGCATCAAAAAACCGCTGGAGGCCATCAGCAGCTGGCTGTAGCGATGCCGGCGGGCGCCGGCATGGACAATACGCGGCCATGCAAGCGCCCTTCCTCTACCCTTCGCTGCACGTCCCCACCCTGCTGATCGTCTATCAGGTGGTGGCGACGTTGATGATGATCGTCACCCTCGGCGGCGCCTGGGGCGCCCGCGGCCGCCATGGCTTGTGGCTGTGGGCGGCGGCGTTTGCCGTCATCGCGCTGGCGCAATTGCTGCGCGCCGTGCTGGTAGGCATCGCTGCACCAACGGGCTTGCTCTATATCGGCCATATCGGCGGCGTGATCTCCAGTGGCCTGGTGCTGTTGGCCGTGCGCGCCTTTCTGGGCCTGCGCCTGCATTGGCCGCCGGTGGCCGTTTTTGTCGGCCTGGCGGCGCTGGCCTCGGCACTGGTGGCGATCACCGGGCTGGCAACCTGGGTGTCGCTGTCGCTGACCCTGGCGGCCAGCGGGGTGCTGCGCTTTTTTGCGCTGCTGCCCATACTGCGGGCCTGGCACAAGCAAGGCGGCTTTGCGCTGGGCCTGATGATGATCGACTTGGCGCTGTCGGTGGCCGCCCATTTGCTGCGCGCGGGCACGTCAACGCCGGCCTTTGCCGGCTCGGCCGAGCAGGCCGCGGCCATCAACAGCCTGTGGCTGCTGGTCTTCATCGTCCTGCTGATCGGTCAGGCCTTTGCGGTGCTCTTGTTGGTCAATAGCGAGTTGCAACGCAGCCTTTGGTCGATGATAGAAATTGACCCGTTGACGGGGCTGTTCAACCGACGCGGTTTGAGAAACCGCGCCGACCGCCTGCGCCAGCGTGGCCTGCGCGCCAAGGCCGATGCGGGCCTGGTGGTCGCAATGATCGACTTTGATCATTTCAAGCAAATCAATGACCGCCACGGCCACGCCGCCGGCGACGTGGTGCTGAAGGGCTTGGGCCAGTTGCTGCTCAGCCATCTGCGGCCGAATGACTTGGCGGTGCGCATGGGCGGCGAGGAGTTCGCGGTGGTGTGGCAGGAGCTGGGCGAGGCGGACGCGCTGAGGCTGGCCGAACGGCTGCGCCAAAGCGTCGAGGACGAGGTGTTCAGCACCGACGCCGGCACCATCAAGGTGACGGTCAGCGTCGGCATCGCGATGCCGCGCAGCCAGGAAGAGGCGCTGGACGACTTGCTCGGCCGCGCCGACGCGGCGCTCTACAAGGCCAAACGCGCCGGCCGCAACCGGGTGGAACAAGCCTACTGATACGTCTAGAGGCGGCATTGGATGGGCGAAGTCCGGCCGAAAGCCCCGGTTCTTCGGCGTTTCGCGGCGGCGCACCGTCCCTATCATCTGGGGAACTTCCGCTCCACAGATCGCCACCATGCACAGCCCCTTGACCACAGTACCGGCACGGCCGGCCGCAGCCTTGCGCGGCGCGCTGCCGGCGTTTGCGCTGGGCCTGCTTTTCGCGCTGAGCCTGGGGGGCTGCGGCGGCGGCGGTGGCTCGGACAGCGCCAGCCCGACCACCCCGGACAGCGCCGCCACCGGCGTGACCACCTTCACCGTGACGCCCACCCTCAGCGGGGTGGCGGCCGTCGGCGCACCGCTGACGAATGGCCAGGTCAAGGTGATAGACGGCAGCGGCAGCGTGGTCGGCACGGCCACCACCCGCCCGGCCGATGGCTCCTACACCCTGAACCTGAGCAACAAGGTCTTGAAAGCGCCCTTGCTGGTGCAGATCAGCAGCGTTGACGCCAGCGGCAGCCCGCAGGTCTTGCACTCGGCCGTGCCGGCCCTGGATGCCAGCAAGCCGGCCATGTGGGCCAATATCACGCCGCTGAGCAATGCCATCGTGGCGCTGGCCATGGGCAGCGACCCGCAGCCGGTGTTTGCCGGCTCGGCGGCCAGCGCGGCGGCCATGGCCGCGCCCGCGGCATCGGCCGCCAGCGCCGCCGGCGAGTTCGTCAAAAGCATGATCAAGACCCAGCTGAGCGACCTTAAGATCACCAACACCGCCGCCCTCGATCTGCTCGGCGACACCAGCTTTTTGGCCAACAAGGGCGCACAGGATTTGCTGCTGGAGTCGCTGCGCGTGCAGCTGAACAAGACCAACAAAGGGCTGGAGCAATTGCTGATCAGCAACAAGCTGCTGCCCAGCGCCACGCCCGAGGTGCAGGTCAGCTTGGGCCTGGCGCAGACCGAGTTGCTGAAGAGCAGTGGCGCGGCGCCGGCCTTGGCCATCACCTCGACACTGAAGCTGGCCTCGACGGCCAAAGCCACGCTGGACAACCTGCCCCTGCTGGACGAACTGGCGGCCGGGCTGAATGGCTTGATCGCCCAGGGCAAGACCGCCGCCGAGTTCAAGGCCGCCACGCAGCTCAGCGCCTACACCCAACACAACAGCGCCGACAAGGACGCGCTGGCCGCCAAGCTGGCCGACTTTGCGGTCAAAAAGGGCCAGATCGGCCGCTTCATGGTGACCGGCTGCGCCGACGATGCGCTGGTGGCGGGCCTATGCAAAAAGGTACTGGTGGCCGCCCATGTCAACGATTCATCCGGCGCCCTGCTGGCCCAGTTCAGCGACGCCGTCTCCTTCACCAAGGGCGCCAGCGCCAGCACGCCGGGCCAGTGGGGCCTGGTCGGCAATGGCCGCAACTTCGCCATGAATGTCTACCCGGTCAGCGTCATGCACCTGGAGCCGGACGCCAGCGCCAGCGCATCCAGCAGCGCCGCGCCCAATCCCTGGGTCGGCATCCAAGTGGCGATCCAAAGCCTGTCGACCAATGCCACGCCGGTCAAGCTGATGGACACCGCGACCGTGCAATTGCAGAGCGGCTACAGCATTCCTTTTGCCTATTGCAGTCGGCCGCTGATGTGCATCTCCAGCACGCCGGGCGCGACGGTGGTCAAGCCCACGGGCAGCATCGCCGAGTCGGTGCTGCAGCAATCGGCCTTGAGCTGGTTGGGCAGCGCCGAGAGTCAGCGCGGCGCCAAGTACAGCGCCAGCTTCACCTTGGACGCCAAACCGCTGACCGAGACCCGCAGCGCCTACCTGCTGGCCGATGTGCCGGCAACGACGCCGGCGGCACGCTTTCCTGCCATCGACGGCCTGAGCGGCAGCCAGCCGCTGACGGTGGCCGCCATGCGGGCTGGCCTGACCCTCAATTTCGCCAGCTGGGCGGCCGCCAATCCCGATATGCGCTTGATCAGCGTGCGGGCCTTGATGGTCGGCTTCCTCTTGCCCTTGTACGTAGACACCGAGCCACCGCCAGCGGGCACCACGGCCTTGGTTCTGGCGCCGGTGGCCTGGCCGAGTTCGGCCACCGTCACGGTCGAACTCTGGCTGGGCGCGCAAGACGCCGCGGGTCGGCGCTACTACACCCGCTACGCACTGCCGACCTTGTAGCGGCCTACGGCGAACTGGCTGCGGCCGAGACGGGTCGGCCCGGCGGGCTACTATGGCCGCCCTGCTCACTCCGGCCCACATCCGCCCCATGCCCAGCCCAATCCCCAGCCGCCGGACCCGGCTCGAACGCGGCAGCCTGCTGTTGCTCTTGATCACCGTCAGCCTCGCCCTGATCTGGATCTTGCTGCCGTTTTACGGCGCCATCCTTTGGAGCATCGTGATCTCGCTGCTGTTCGCGCCGGTGCAAACCCGCTTACGCACGCGCCTGCAGATGGGCGCCACACCTGCCGCGCTGCTGACGCTGTCGATGGTGGTGCTGATCGGCATCCTGCCGGTGCTGCTGATCTCGGTGTCGCTGACCAACGAGGTGGCCGGCCTCTATCTGCGCATGCAGGCCGGCGAGGCCAATCCCATGCCCTATCTGCGCGGGCTGTTCGATGCATTGCCGGCCGACGTGATCGAGGCCCTGAAGCGCATGGGCGTGGGCGACTTCGCCAGCCTGCAGCGCCATCTCAACGCCAGCCTGGCCAAGATCAGCCAGTTCCTCGCCTCCCAGGCCTATAGCTTCGGCCAGAACACCCTGGGCTTCGGCACCAGCGTGGCCATCATGTTGTATCTGGCCTTTTTCCTGATTCGCGACGGCGAGCAGATCGTGCGCCAGCTGGGCCGGGCGATGCCGCTGGCGCCGGCGCACAAAGCCGACCTCTACGACAAGTTCACCACCGTGATCCGTGCCACCGTCAAGGGCAATCTCTTCGTGGCCGCGCTGCAGGGCCTGCTGGGTGGCCTGGCCTTCTGGTTCTTTGATGTGGGCGGCGCCTTGCTCTGGGGCGTCTTGATGGCGTTCTTGTCGATCTTGCCGGCGGTCGGTGCCGGCCTGGTGTGGGGGCCGGTGGCGCTGTACTTCTTTCTCAACGGCGAGATCTGGCAAGGCGTCACCATGACGGCCTACGGCATCCTGGTGATAGGCATGGTCGACAACCTGCTGCGCCCCATCCTGGTCGGCAAGGACACCCGCATGCCCGACTACCTGGTGATGATCACCACGCTGGGCGGCATGGCCGTGTTCGGCCTCAACGGCTTCGTCATCGGCCCGGTGATCGCGGCGATGGTGATGGCCGTCTGGCATATCTTCACGGCCAGCCGCGAGGCGCAGGACTGAGGGTCTACTTCAGCAGACCCTCGGCGGTCATCGCCGCGATCACGGCGGGGCGCGCCGCAACACGGGCGCGGAATGCCACCAGATTGGCGAAGCCGCTGACATCGACACCGACATATTGACCCCAGTTCGAGACCACGAACAAATAGCCATCGGCGACGCTGAACTGATCCCCCATCAGGTACTGCTTGCCCTCGAGCTGCTGATCGATCCAGGCAAAGCGCTCGGCCAGCTTGGTGCGCACCTGCGGCTTGTACTCCTCGGTGGTGGCCGGGTTGAACAGCGGCGAGAAGCCCTTGTGCAGCTCGGAGGTGATGAAGTTCAGCCATTCCTGCAGGCGGTAGCGCGGCAGCGTGCCATTGGGCGGGGCCAGCTGTTTGTCGGGAGCCAGGTCGGCGATGTACTGGACGATGGCCGGGCCTTCGGTCAGGCGCTCGCCGTTGTCCAGCTCCAGCACCGGCACCGAGCCCTTGGCGTTGATCAGATAGAAGTCGCTGCCATCGGCCAGCTTCTTGGTCTTGGTGCTGGCCAGCACCAGCTCAACCTTCAAGCCCGCTTCGAGCAGGGCGATATGGGGCGACAGCGAGCAGGCGCCGGGGCTGTAATAGAGCTTCATAACGGAACTTCCTTGCGGGTTGATTGACAGACGCGAAGCCTACGCCGAAATCAATTCACCCATATGGCACGGCCTTTTTCAAGCAGACCGGCTTCTTGATATAACGCAAGGCCGCTGTCAGCCACGCCGCCGAGACTGAAACATGTCCTTCTTGCCCAAACCCTCTGCATGAAACCGCCCGCCTCGCCATGTTGAGAATCAAGCAGCTCGGCCGCAAGTCATCGCTCGCCTTGCTGGCGCTTGGCTTGCTGGCGGCGGCCATGGCCTGGCGCCAGTGGCGCGGGCCGGAGGTGATGACCGAGACGGTCATCCGGCGCGATTTTGTGCAGTCGGTGGTCGCCAGCGGCCGGGTCGAGACGCCGCACCGGGTGGATATCGCCGCGCAGATCACCGGCACGGTGCTGCGCGTGCCGGTGGCCGAGGGCCAGGCGGTGCAGGCCGGTGACTTGCTGGTCGAGCTGGAAGCGACCGAGCTGCGAGCCAGCCAGCGCCAGGCCGAGATGGCGGTGCAGCAGGCGCAAGCGCGCCTGCGCCAAGTGAGCGAGTTGCAGCTGCCGGTGGCCGAACAACAGCAGCGCCAGGCGCAGGCCAATTTGACCAATGCGCGGACGCAGCTGAGCCGGCAGCAGGCGCTGTTCGAGCAGGGCTTCATCGGCGAGGCAGCGCTGGATCAGGCCCGCAATGCGCTGGAGTTGAGCGATGCCCAGCAGCGTTTGACGCGCAAACAGACGGAATCACTGCGCCCGCTGGGCACCGATCACGCCTTGGCCGAAGCCGCGCTGGCCCAGGCGCGGGCCAGTGCGGAGGCGGCCGCCGCGCGCGCCCGCTATGCCCGCATCAGCGCGCCGGCCGCCGGCACGCTGATAGGCCGCAATGTCGAGGTCGGCGATGTGGTGCAGGCCGGCAAGGTCTTGATGACGCTATCGCCGGCCGGGCGCACCCAGCTGGTTTTGAGCATTGATGAGCGCAATCTGCGCCTGATCGCGCTGGGCCAGCCGGCGCTGGCCTCGGCCGATGCTTACCCCGAACAGCGCTTTGCGGCCAAGCTCAGCTACATCAACCCCAGCGTCAACGCCCAGACCGGCGCGGTCGAGGTCAAGCTCGACGTTGCCGCGCCGCCGGTCCATCTGAGCCAGGACATGACGGTGTCGGTGGACATCGAGGTCGCGCGCAAACCGCAGGCCTTGCTGATTCCACTGAGCGCGGTGCACGATCTGCAAGGCCCCGCGCCTTGGGGCCTGATCCTTGATGCGGCAGGCCGCGCCACCCGACGCGAGCTGCGCCTGGGGCTGCGCAGCGGCGGCTATGCCGAGCTGCTGTCCGGGCTGGCCGAGGGTGACCGGCTGGTCCTGGCGAGTGAGCCGGTCGAGGCGGGTGACCGGGTGCGGGTCAAGCCGGCGCAGCCACAACAGCCGAGCCGCTGAGCGCCATGGCCAAGCGACTGCAGCCTTGGTTGCCTTTTGAATGGATAGTCGCGCTGCGCTTCTTGCGCGAGGGGCGGCTGCAGACCCTGTTCATCATCGTCGGCGTGGCGATCGGCGTCGGCGTGATCGTCTTCATGTCTGCCTTGTTGGCCGGCCTGCAGGGCAACTTCATACGCCGTGTGCTGTCGGCGCAGGCGCATATCCAATTGTTGCCGCCGCAGCAGGTCACCCGTGCGCTGCGTCCGGTCACGCCCACCGAACAGCCCGGCGCCATCATTCAGCCACCGCTGCAGCGGATCAAGTCGATTGACCAATGGCAGGCGGTCGCCGCGCAAGTGCGCGCTATGCCCGAGGTGCTGGTGGTGTCGCCGCTGGCGAGCGGCTCGGCCCTGGTGCTGCGCGGCAACGCGAGCCGGGCGATTTCGCTCAACGGCATAGCACCCGAGCAGTACTTTCGCATTGTTGATCTGCGCGACAAGCTGCTGCGCGGCCATGCCAATATCAGCGGCAGCGACATCTTGATCGGCAGCGATCTGGCCACCGACCTGGGCGTCGATGTCGGTGACAAACTGCGCGTCTCGACGGGCAGCTCAGGCAATGTGGCCAGCACGCTCAGCATCACCGGCATCTTCGATCTGGGCAATAAGGGCGCCAACCTACGCAGCAGCTTCGTGACATTGCACACCGCGCAAAGCCTGCTGGGCCTGCCCGGCGGCGTCACCAGCCTGGACGTGACCGTGCGCGATGTCTACGCGGCGGAGCGCATTGCCCAAACAATTGCGGCGAGCCATGGCGTCGAGGCCGACAGTTGGATCAAGTCCAGCGCGCAGTTCTTCTCGGCCATCAGCGCCCAAACCACCGCCAACACCGCGATCCGCTTCTTTGTTGGCTTGTCGGTGGCTTTCGGCATCGCCAGCGTGCTGGTCGTGGTGGTGGTGCAGAAGTCGCGCGAGATCGGCATCCTGCGCGCGATGGGCATCTCGCAGGGGCAGATTCTGCGCATCTTTTTGCTGCAAGGCGGCCTGCTGGGCCTAGGCGGCTCGCTGCTGGGCAGCGCGATCGGCGCCAGCGCCCTGCTGCTTTGGCAACGCTATGCGCGCAATGCCGACGGCACGCCGTTGTTCCCCCTGGTATTTGATCCCCAGCTGTTCGCGCTGGCGCTGCTGCTGGCCACGCTGACCGGCTTGATCGCCGCCTTTGCACCGGCGCTGCGGGCGGCAAGACTTGACCCCGTGGTGGCGATCCGTGGCTGAGCTGGCGGCAGCACCGGCAAACGGCGATGCGCTGGTGCAGTTGCGCGGCGTGCGCAAGGTCTTCAACCCCGGCACCGACATCGCAACCGAAGTCCTGCATGGCATTGACCTGACGCTGCGGCGCGGTGAGTTCTGCGCGGTGATGGGGCCCTCGGGTTCGGGCAAAAGCACCTTGCTGAATATCGTCGGCTTGCTGGACCGACCGAGCAGCGGCACGCTGGCGATTGCCGGCGAGGAAAGTACCCTGTTGGACGACCGCGCGCTGACCCGGCTGCGTGGCCACACCATCGGCTTTGTGTTCCAGTACCACCACCTGATTACCGCCTTCACCGCGCTGGAGAACGTGATGATGCCGATGCTGGGCGCGGCCGGCTTCCCCAACGCGGCCATGTACGCGCGCGCTGAGGCGCTGGTGGACAGCGTTGGCCTGAGCCCATGGCGGGACAAGCTGGCCGGCAATTTAAGCGGCGGCCAGCAGCAACGCGTGGCGGTGGCGCGCGCGCTGGCCATGCAGCCAGCCCTTCTTCTGGCCGATGAACCGACCGGCAATCTGGACAGCAAGAGTGCCGACGCGGTCTTCGACCTGCTGCGCCGGGTCAATCAGGAGCAAGGCACCGCCATCCTGTTTGTGACCCACAACCCGGCCTTGGCGGCGCGCTGCGAGCGCCAGATTCAGGTCATCGACGGCATGGTGAGCGGCTGAGTCGGACTGCTCAGGACTCTTCGGGCACAAAAATCCAGAGCAGGATATAGACCAAGACGCCCGAGCCGGCAAACAGCGCCAGCACCGTCAGCAACAAGCGGCACAGCCAGGACTCGATGCCGGTGAGCTTGGCGATGCCGCCGCAGACGCCGCCAATCCAGCGGTCGTCGCGGCTGCGCCGCAGCTCATTGATGCCGGCCGCCGGCGGCGCCGAATTGGTCGTCGAGTACGCAGACCTGGCCGCGCCACCCAGCAAGCGCTCCTTGGCACGGGCGAATTCCTCGGCGGTCAAAACCCCGCGCTGGTGCAGTTCGGCCAATTTGTCCAGCTCGATGCTGTCAGACATTGCGTACTCCTTCAAAGTGATGACCAGAGCTTAACGTGAGGTCTAGACGGCTTGTTTGCAAGTTGCGACGAACGGTAAAGCCGCCATGATGAACTCACCCAGGAACCTGCTGAGCCCGCCGCCACCACATGACTTGAGTCACCCCGCAGCTCGGGGAGTGTCAACAAGCGCGCTTTTCGGTACAAACCAGCCTCGCCGCAGACCCCTGCGAGGCAGCCAGTTCAAACCATCATTCCATGTCCAAAGCTCAAATTTCTCTCGCCGCTCTTCTGTGCTGCGCCGCCATGGGCGCGCAGGCCGACGCAAACCTGTACTTCAGCGCCAGTGCCGAGAACCTCGTCACCCAGCAGTTTGTCTACAACTCGCCCCCGTCGGTGACCAGCGGCCCGTTCACCAGCGCCGGCACCGTCTCGGCCAATGCAGGTTCGGTCGGCGCATCGGTGACGACATGGGCGGACCCGAGCTTAGGGATGTTCAAGGCACTGGCCCGCGTTGACATGACGGGCAACACCGAGCAGATCAATATTGCCAACGCTGTGGCGCGCTTCGACCTCAGCGATACCCTGCGTTTCAGCGGCCCGGGTGACAAGGTGCAGGTGACCTGGACCTTGAACTACGACACCGTGTTTGCCGGCCTGGGATTTACGGCCTTTGAGCGCGTGAACCAGATCTCGCACTTCATGCAGGCGTCGTCGTTCCGGGATCTGCGTTTGAGCTACGAGGTCGCAAATCCTGATTACGACCCCACGGCCACTTGCACAGACTTGGGCAGCGATGGCTACTACTGCCCACCCGAAACCTTCGCCGTCATCACCAAGGAAGAGTACGCCGGCAAGACGCTGTTCCGCGAAGTTGCACTGGGTGGGCCGAACGGCATCTACACCAATGGTGACGAGGACAACGGCCATTACAGCGGCGAAATCACGCTGTCCCTGCTGCTGCCCACCGATGTGGACGTGCGCCTGAACTACACCGCCTACAACGGCGTGACTTGTTTTCACCTGGCCAATTGCTCATTGAGCAGCGACGCCTCGCATTCCGACTATCTGGGCCTGCGGGTCGCCGACGGCGCGAGCTTCAGCTCCGCCGAAAGCTACCAGTACCAGGGTCTGGCGGCCGCCGTCCCTGAGCCGGCCAGCGCCTTGCTGAGCGGCTTGGGCCTGCTGGCAATGGCGGGCTGGGCCCGCCGCCGGCCTTCGAAGGGCTGACAGACGCGCCGTTGAGATGGGAAATTGGGGTCAGGTTCATTTGTTTCGGCACAACTCGCTGAACCTGAGCTCAATGCCTAGCCCTGGCTTGCCTTGAAGTCGCGCAACTCCATCACCAAGCGGCCCAGGCGGCGCTGCCCGCTTGCGCTGTTGAGTGTCAGTTCGGGCGAAAAATCTGCACTGTCGAGCGTGACACGTGTGGGCGCCAGCCAGGCACGCAACTCCTGCACGCAGTTGGCCATGCCGCTCAGCGGCGACGCGTCCGAAAGTGTCAGCAAGCCCACCGCGCAGCCCTGCAAATAGGGCCTCTCATCGCCGGCCAGCAATTGCATGAAGTCGATCGCGTTCTTGAAGACACCGCTCATCGCTCCGTGGTAAGCGGGCGTGGTCCACAACATCACATCGGCGCTGCGCAAGGCACTTACATAGCGCCGCAAGCTCGCTTGACACTCAAGGGGGTAGTCAGCCAGCGCCTGCTCCGGCACATACATGGGCAGCTCGAGCAAGCGCAGGTCCAGGGTTTCGGTGGCAAAGCCCAACTCAGCCGCCATCGCCATGCCGGCCCGCAAGGCGGCACCAGAATAGGAACGCTCTCGCAGGCTGCCACCCAGGCCAACCATCAGCCCCGCATCGCGGCGGCTCAAAGCATGAGCCCAAAATACTGTTGCAAAGCCGCGGCATGCTCGGCCTCCGACGCCAGCAAGGTCTCGGTTCTTGCCCCGCCCTGGCGGCTCTCGATCAAGCGCAAGTCACTCAGCGAGACGCGCCCCTCCGGCGTCGCCAGCGAGCAAATTCTCTTTTGCGTGAAATGCGAATCCGCTGAACTCTGGTGATAGCGACACATGGGCTCGAACGCCGCCAAGTCATGCGGCGTCAGCGCGAAGCGGTATTGGGGAGTGGCCTCGCCGGGCACAAGATCCGGGCGCACATTCAGAGGCCTCGCCGACAAGATGTAGCCGCCCTCGGCTTGAGGGGAAAGTCGGTAAGACCGCTCACCTTGCAGCTGATCAGTGGCGGGTTCAAGGCATAGCGGCTGTTGAAAAGAGTCGCCAAAGCCGACGTCGACCAGGTAGTCACGCTCCAGATGCACCAGTAGACAAAGATGGTCAAAGTCCGGGCCAAAACTGCCGCCCGACCCGCTGACCTGCGCGGACAGTCGGCTGAGCTTGAATCCGAGCGCCTCCAGAAGCAGCGCGAACAGACCATTCAACTCATAGCAAAAGCCGCCCCGACCTTGCTCAACGATTTTTCGGTAAAGCACCGCAGGCTCTAGCTCGATGCTTTGACCGGCATGAATGCTCAGGTTTTCAAAGGGCACGCTGCGCAGATGCGCCAATTGCAGCGCTTGCAGGGTGGCCAGATCGGGTGCCAAACCGCCACGGTAAGCGATGCGTTCAAGATAGACAGGGATGTTCATAATTGAAGATTATGGCCACGAACATCCCGCTAGCTCGCTGGGTTATGCTTTTTGAATGAACCCAGCCCACCGCCGCCTGCTCGTCATCATCGCCTTGCTCGCCAGCGCTGCGCTGGCCTGGCTGCCGCAATTGGATGCGCTGGCGACCGAACGTGTAGACGCTGGCCTGAAGCGCGCCCTGATCACCTTTGCGACCGCACGCTCGCTCAATGCGGTGATCTCGACGCTGCAGGAAACGACGCTGTCGTTTCAGCCGCTGGGCGTCGGCCTGACGATCGCCCCCGGCCAGGCGCTGGACCCGGTCAATGACCTGATCGAGCAGTTCTCCACCCTGATGCTGGGCGCCTCGGTGTCCTTCGGTGTGCAGAAAGTGTTGATTTCGGTCGGCGGCAATGCCTGGGTCAGCGGCGCGCTGACGTTGGCGGCACTGGTGCTGAGCTGGGCGATGTGGCGGCGTCTAGCCTTGCCGCGCGCTGCCGGCATGGTCTTGGCCGGTTTGCTGATCCTGCGCTTCGCCGTGCCCTTGACCATTCTGGGCAGCGATCTGGCCTTCAGGCAATTGCTGGCCGACGACTACCGGGCCAGCCAGCAAGGCATCGCCAACACGGCCGGCGAACTCGGCCGCCAGGCTGCATCGGCAGCCCAAGCCGGAGCGCCGGCGAATGAATCGACGCTGGACCGACTCAAACGCGCGGCCACCCTGCCCGATCTGCGCGCCTATGCCGAGCGCATGCAGCAGGCGGCCGACAAAGCGGTCAGTGATCTGGTGCGCCTGATCGTCAGCTTCCTGATGCAAACCCTGGTGTTTCCGCTGCTGTTGATGTGGCTGATGCTGCGCCTGGCCAGGCTCGCTATTGCGCAACGCTGAACGGCAAAAAAAGACAGCCCACTGCTCGCACAGTGGGCTGTTCCAAATCAGGGCTTGCAGTCAGCTATTTGGGGCTGAGCTCAGGGCAACTCATTGCGGGCGCGGATGACCAGATCGACCAAGTCAGAGCCACCGCTGGCGAAATTATTGCCGGGGTTGTGCGCGCTCTGCACCGCCACCGCATAGGGCTGACCATCCCAATAGCCCCAGAACGGGCCGCCGCTCTGGCCCGGCCACACATCGCCTTTGTGGCTCATGCTTTCATGCGAGTCCGGGCTCCAAAAATCGCCGTCCAACGCGATGCCGTTCTGCCAGATGGGGCGCTGGCTGCCGGTCAAATCACCGGGGTAACCCACATGGGTCCAGTAGGCGCCACCGTCCCAGCCGTCGTTATAGGACTTGGTGCCCAGCCAGCCGGTCGCATTGCCGGTCGGCCTATCCAGCACCACCACCACATAGTCAAACTTGCCCTCGTTGTAATCAATGGTCGGCCCCTGCACCTTCAGTTTGAAATAGGTCCGCACCGCAAACGCGCTGCCATAGGGCGCACTGCCGTTGTAGTACATCGGCGTGAACTTGAGCCAGCCGGTGGTGTTGTTGGGCCGCCAGTCGATCATGTGCGCGCAGGTCAACAAATGGCGCGGCCCCACCATCACGCCACTGCCCGAACCCAGCGAGCTTTCCACCCGCCCATTGCAGCGCCAGGGATAAGCGGTGCTGTAAAAAACCCGCCGCCCGTCGGCGCCAAAAATGGTCTTGGTGCCGGCTTGCTCCGCCATCAATTCACTGCGTTCGATGAACTTTGGCCGGCGCAAACTCGCCGGCTCGAGGCGGGCCGTGAACTCCAGATCCGCATGCTCGGGGATAAAGGCCTCGGTGCCGGCATCAATCGCGGCACTGATCGTCACCCCCTTGGCCAGCGCGGCCACCTCAACGGCCTCAGAGCCCTTCGGATAGCTGCGGCCGTCCACCTCAATCATGGCCGGGGCTTGGCTCAGTAACTTCTCGACCATGCCCTGGCTCACCTTGGCCGCGGCTTTCTTGCCCTTGAGCTTGAGCACATCGGTGTCCAAGCTGGGTGGGCGGTACTCTTTGTTCAAGTCCAGATGCTCTTCCATAACCTACTCCTTAACCGGTATGGGCATGGCCGTACCAGCGACATTGCCTACTCTGTAACCCTTTTCGGCGACGGGGTGCCTCAGCGTTAGGGCGGTGTGCTTCACCGCGCTTTGTCAAAACCGCTTCACACGTTGCACGCACGTTGGCGGTAGTCCCAGCGATCAAAAGAACCTGCCTCAAAAAGCCGCCATTGCAATGATGGCTGGAGGTTCGGAATGGCCCGAATGCTAGTCCTGAGCGGGTCCGGCGCAACCCCCTAGATTGGCCCGCTGAGCACCAAGCGCAGGGGTCTGATCTGATCGGCTCATGCACGCCGCCGCCCAAGCGCTGCTTCCCGCCATTCAACGCCGCCGAGCACCATTCGCCGCTTGATGCCGCTGCGTGCAGCCGGCGCTGACCATAATCCGCTCCAGTTCAAAACACCCATAAAGATGGAGGCTGGAAATGAGACAACGAAGACATGCAGGGCTGCTGCGCCGAGGGGCGCGTATAGGCGCGGTGGCCGGGCTGGCCCTGGCTTTGGCAGCCATCGGCGGCAAGCCCGCCGCAGCGGCGGGCGGCCCGACTGACAGCATCACCCGCCCCTGCCGCATCGAAGGCATGCCCAATGAGCTGCAATGCGGGTCGATCAAGCGCCCGTTGAATCCGGCCGCGCCGGACGGCACGCAGATCGATATCCACTTCCTGGTCGTGCCGGCGATGGCACGCAACAAACAGCCGGAGCCAGTGCTGATGCTGGCCGGCGGCCCCGGCCAAAGCGCCATGGCGGTGGCGCCTATCGTGATGAGCCGGCTGGCCCGGCTGAACAACCGCCGCGATATCGTCTTCATCGACCAGCGCGGCACCGGCAAGTCGGCGCCGCTGCAATGCGCCGACGAGCGCGACCTGCCGACACCCGAGGCGCTGGACGCCAAGGCGCAGCTCAAGCGGCTGGAGACCTGCCGCCAGGACCTCGCCAAACTGCCGCACGGCGATCTGCGTTTTTACTCGACCACGATCGCGATGCAGGACTTCGAGGCGGTGCGCGTGGCGCTGGGCGCGCCGCAATGGAATCTGGTCGGCGCCAGCTACGGCACCCGCGCCGCGCTGGAGTATTTGCGCCTGTTCCCGGCCCAGGTGCGGCGCACGGTATTGGACGGTGTGGCGCCGCCCGATATGGTCTTGCCGGCGAGCTTCTCGACCGACGGCCAGGCCGCGCTCGATGCCGCCCTGCTGGCCTGCGAGAAAGACGCCATCTGCGCCGAGCAATTCCCGCGCCTGCGCCAGCAATGGGCGGCGCTGCTGCAGAGCACGCCGCGCACTATCAGCGTGCGCCATCCGCTGACCGGCCAGGCCGAGAGTTTTAGCTTGAGCCGCGAGATGCTTTTGCGCAGCGTGCGCCTGCCGCTCTATTCGCCGGCCTTAGCGGCCGCACTGCCTGCGGCCATCGCCGCGGCCAGCGCGGGCCAGTTTGAGGGCTTGATGGGCCTGTCCAGCGTGATAGCTGGCGGCAAATCCAGCCGCTTGGCGATGGGCATGCATTTCTCGGTGGTCTGTGCCGAGGACGTGCCGCGTCTGGCCCAGAGCAGTGACCGGGCGGGCGCAGATTTCGGCCAGGCCGACGCCCTGCTCTACGCCCAAGTCTGCCAACAATGGCCACGCGCCGAGATCGCGCCGGCCTTCTACAGCATGCCGGCGACGCGCTCGCCGGTGCTGCTGCTGAGCGGCGGTGCCGACCCAGCCACGCCGCCCCGCCACGGCGAGCGTGCCGCCAAGGCGCTGGCCGCCGCTAACGCCAAGTTGGTACAGCATGTGGTCGTGCCCGAGGCCGGCCATGGCGTGATGGGCGTGGGCTGCATGCGGGAGCTGCTGTTCCGCTTTATCGACGCCAAGACCGATGCATTGGCGCTGCCGCTGGACGCGGCCTGCGTCATCAAGATTCCGCGCCCCGGCGCCTTCCTGCCCGTGCAGACCAGCCAGGGAAAGCAGTCATGATCCAGATTGACAACGTCAGCAAACATTTCGTCGCCAAAACCGGCGGCTCGCTCATGAAGCGGCCGGCCAAACAGATCGTGCAAGCGGTCAAGTCGGTGACGGTGAACGCACCCAGTGGCCGCATCACCGGACTGCTGGGCCCCAACGGCGCCGGCAAGACCACCACCTTGCGCATGCTGGGCGGCTTGTTCACGCCCGACAGCGGCCGCATCACGGTCGACGATATAGCGGTGGCCGAGCAGCCGCGCCGGGCGCTGGCCCGCATGGGCATTCTGGGTGACGCGCACGGGCTCTACCCGCGCCTGTCGGCGCGCGAAAACATCATCTACTTCGGCCGCCTACAGGGCATGGAAGACGACGCCGCCAACGCCCGCGCCGAGGAGCTGGCACGGCTGTTGGACATGGGCAAGATCCTTGACCGCCGCGCCGAGGGCTTCAGCCAGGGCGAGCGGATGAAGACGGCGCTGGCGCGAGCGCTGGTGCATGACCCGGCCAATATCGTGTTGGACGAGCCAACCAATGGCCTCGACGTGCTGGCCACGCGGGCCTTGCGGGAGGCGCTGCGCCATCTGCGCTCGGCCAAGGGCGGCAGCAAATGCATCATCTTCTCCACCCACATCATGCAAGAGGTGGAGCAGCTTTGTGAGCATGTCGTCATCGTCGCCGATGGCCGCAGCGTGGCCGAGGGCTCGGTCGAGCAACTGCTCGAACAAGCGGGCGAGCGCAAATTCGAAGACGCTTTCGTCAAGCTGGCCTTCACACATGAACAAATAGGAGCGGCAGCATGAGCACAGCCATGGCAAGAAATTTCTGGATTGTGCTGGTCAAAGAGGTCAAGGACGCCTTGCGTGACCGCCGCACCTTGCTGCGCCTGATGGTGCCGGCGGTGCTGATGGGGCCGCTGCTGCTGCTGGCGCTGTCGGGTTTTATTTCCTCGTTGGAGGAACGCGCCGACAAGCGCGAAGTGATGGTGGCCGGCATCGAGCATGCGCCCAGCCTGCGCAACTATCTGGAGCGCCAGACCTACGCGATCAAGCAGGCGCCCACCGACTACGAAGCGCGCTTGCGCGGCACGCAGCTGCTGGAGCCGGTGCTGGTCATCGGCAAGGACTTCGAGGCCGAGTTGGGCAGCGGCCGCCAGCCGACCGTGGAATTGGTCAGCGACAGCGCAAATCAACGTGCCAGCAGCGGCCTTGGGGGCTTGAGCCGTTTGCTGAGCGGCTTCAACCGCGAGCGGTCGACGCTGAATATGGCGCTGCGCGGCGTCTCGACCGAACTGCTGCAGCCGGTCTTGGTGGAAGAGCGCGACCTGGCCAGCGCGCAAGCCCGCGCCACCCGTATCACCAGCATCATCCCGATGTTCATCATCATGGCCGTGCTCTATGGCGCGCTAACGGCCGCCCTCGACAGCACCGCCGGCGAGCGCGAACGTGGCTCGCTGGAGCCGCTGCTGATGAACCCGGTGCAGCACCTGGCCCTGGTGCTGGGCAAATGGGGTGCAGTGGCGCTGCTGGGCATGTTGGTGGCGCTGCTGGCCAGCCTGAGCTTCATCCCGGCGCAATGGCTGCTCAAGAGCGACAGCCTGCAGGCGATGTTCCAGTTCGGCGGCTACGAGGTGCTGGCCTTTTTGCTGCTGCAACTGCCGCTGGCGGCCGGCCTGGGTGCGGTGCTGATGGCGATGGCGATACGCTCCAAGAGCTTCAAGGAGGCGCAGGCCGGCAGCGGCTTGATCGTCACCTTGGTCGGCCTGGCGCCCATGGTCAGCATGCTCAACCCGGGCGGCGAAGCGGCCTGGTACTTGTGGGTGCCGGGGCTGGCCCAGAACACGCTGATGATGTTGGTGCTGAAGGGCGAGGCCTTGAGCTGGGCGCAAATCATGCCGGGCGTGTTGGTGGGGGCGGGCTTGACCGTCGGCTGCCTGCTGTTCGTCGCGAAGTCCATGCGCATGGCTGTCGCAGGGCACAAATAGCATGGCTGTTTAGCGCCTTTGTTTGCAAATGGAGCTTTGATGACGTTTCAGAAGATGAGCGGAGAGACTTTGCTGACCTTGTCCGGCGTGGGCAAAGCCTACCGGCGCGCTGGCAGGGAGGTGGCGGCCTTGAGCGACTTCACAGCGAACATCAATGCGGGTGAGATCGTCGGTTTGCTGGGCCCCAATGGGTCCGGCAAGACGACCTTCGTCAAACTCGTGACGGGGATTAGCGCCGCCGACCATGGCTCCCTGCTATGGCGCGGCAAGGCGATGGCACAGTTGCGGCTGAAAGCCAATCTGCGCGAGATCGGCGTGCTGCTTGAGGGGCGAGGCGCGAGCTACGAGCGGCTCTCCACACTGGAGAATGCGCATTACTTTTGTGGGCTGCGTGAAGCCCGTTTTGATGGCCGCTACTTTGACGAATTGGCGGCCTTGCTCGAGATACCTGATGTCAATGCGCCCTTGCGCCAGCTATCAACCGGCAACAAGCTGCGCGCTGGCTTGCTGGGCTGCCTGATTCACCGGCCGGCACTGGCACTGCTGGACGAGCCCACCCTGGGGCTGGACTTGTTCGGCGTCGATGGTCTTGAAAAGCTGCTGCGTCATGGCGCGAATCAAGGCACGGCCTTCCTCGTCAGTTCGCACGACATCCATTTCATCGAGCGCCTGTGCCCGCGCATCATCTGCATTCGGCAAGGGCTGAAGGTGTTCGATGGCCCCAAGGCCGAGTTGGTATCGGCCGGGCATGAGTACATGCGCAAGATCAGCGCGAAGCAGGCTTGCTGGGTTGAGCTCAGCGCTGTCATCGAATCGCTGGCGATAGACGGGAGATGGCAAATGAGCACCGCGACATCCGGCCAACTGCCCTTGCGCGACTACCCTCAGGTCTGCGCCGTGCTGTCGGCGCTGCAAGCTCGGATGGGCGACTTGCTCGGCATCGAGCTGAGAAAGGTTTCGCTGCACGACAAATACCGGAGCCTGATCGGCGAGGCACTCTCATGACGCGATGGTTGAACCACCTGTGCAACGAGTGCTTGCGCAAGCTTTACCTGATGCGGCGCTACTGGTTTGAGGCGCTGCTGAGCCTGGGACTGGTGCTGTTCCTGTTTGGCGGTCTGGTCTTCGCCGTCTTATCAGTCAGCGGAGCCACGCTCGAGTCGGGGGACTTGGACGGCATGATTGTCGGCTTCGCCTTATGGCTCTTCGCCAATATGGCAATCGGTGGCGCGATGGGTGACGTGAGCGAAGAAACCGAACAACGAACACTTGAGCAAATATGCTTGAGTCCGCTGTCGCTTGAGGCGCTGCTCGGTGTGCGCGCGCTTCTTCAGTTAGCGGGCGGGCTCTTGCTGCTGGTGCTGACCCTGATGGTGATCGAAGTGTTGACCGACGGGCGCCTGCAAATGCAGTACCTGCCAACCCTGGGTGCGGCCTTGCTGGCGGCTCCCGCATTGATGGGTGTGGGTTTTGCACTCGCCGGTGTGGCGCTGCTGGCAAAGAAGGGGGAAGTTATTCAAGTCGTGACCTTCCCGCTGCTGCTCGGCCTGCTGGCATTGCCGGCGTTCCCGATCAACGCCCTGGCCTGGCTGCCTTTCGCGCTGGGCGCGGCGGCGGCCCGTGCGTCGGCCGCCGGTGCCATGCTGGGCCCGGATGTATTTGCCTTCATTTCTCTGAACGCCGCTGGCTACCTGGCAGCGGGCTTGATCATCTTTCGCAAGTTGGAACAGCGCGCGCGCAAGCTCGGGGTGCTGGGCCACTTCTGAATTCCGTTTGGGCGGCCCAGCGTTGCCTTATGCCCGCGTCAATGCAGGCCCAAGGCGCGCTGCACCTCGTACTGCCAGGGCAAGGCATGCACGATCTCATTCAACTGGCGCGCCGACTCCAGTGGCGCCAGCACGTCACCCGCACGGTTGACAAACTGCAGATTGGTGATCAAGGCCATCGGGTCGACCATGGCCACCACGCCAACGGGCAGACTGACCCAGTCCCAGGCCACGCCCGCGATCGCGCGCCCGTCGGCCCATTGCCATAGGGTTTGCCCCATGGCCGGGGTTTCATCGTCGCCGGTGACCAACACATGAGTGCTCAAATGCGCCAAATGCAAACTTGGCACATGCTGGGTTTCACACAAAACTCGGGGCCATGCATACACAATCCAGGCAGGTGTCATATTTTTGATATCAATATTCAAATACGCTTGTCAGCGCGGGCAACTGGATGGGAGTGTGCAGGCTGCTCAAACACCTCGCTAGCTGTAAACCTTGTCAGGGAGACAACGGATGGGCTTGGCCGCCAATTGGCGCTAAGCTGGTATGGAGGGAGGTTTTTCGATGTTAGACGGGCGATACCAGTCGGTGCTTGAAGCTCGGAATCGGGATGTGTTCACGACAGAGCTTGAACATTTCACCAAGTCAATGGGCTTTGACAATTTCTCGGCCATGACGGTGGTGGATCATTCATTAGGGCGTTCTGATTTCATCAGTGTAGACAACTGCCCGAGTGGCTTTAGAGCGGCTATGGACAGCCCACAGCTGCACAGGCGTGATCCCGTCATGCAGCACTGCAAGCGGCAAAGCCTGCCCATTGTTTGGGATCAACGCACCTATCTGGCAAAAGATGCCGGCGATCTATGGGATGTGCAAGCGAGTTTTGGCTATCGCACAGGGATCGCGCTGGCCCTGCATCTGCCTGAGGGACGGCATTTCGTTTTAGGCATGGAACGGAGCGCCGCATTGCCCTCAAATTCCGGGGAATTGACTCGCTTGGTTGCGGATATGCAGTTGTTTGCCGTTCACGCGATGGACTCTGCTTTGCGCGTGCTGCTGCCGCCCGAGCAACAGTTGGAACGCCCCCACCTGACGCCACGCGAGCTGGAAGCGTTGCGCTGGACCATGGACGGCAAGACCGCTTGGGAAGTGGGCGCCATTTTGAGCATCAGCGAACGCACCGCCGTGCTGCATTTGGCCAATGCGATGCGAAAGCTTGGTTGCAACAACAAGCACCAAGCTGTTTTAAAAGCGATGCGCTTGGGGCTGATCCGTTAATCCCGACCTACCTGTAAGAGTTGACAGTTACCAACTGCACCAACTGCTGCTGAAATTGCTTTGTGCCGATAACGAGCACTCCAAACCATCGGAACCAGCCATGCAAAACCAACAAACTCAGTCCTTGAATGCTCAACCCGTCCTCAACGATGGACCCATCGAGATCGATACGCAATTGCTGCATTTGGTAAGCGGCGGCGCAGGCAGTGCAGCGCCAACTGCAGGCGAATTGCCTTTGCCAAAAAGCGGGTGGTAAGTCAGTCTCTCGCCTTGCTAGGGCGGACTGCGGGGGGGAATTGGGGCCCTTAGCCCCGGTTATCGTTCGCACATGCTCTTCCGCCCCGAGGCCACCCAAAGCCGGCAACAGGCTTGGCTGGGCAGCATTCAGTTGCTGCGCCCGCTTTCGCTCAGACTGCTGAGCCTTACCGCCATCATGGCGGTAGTGGCCGTGGGCCTCTTTCTCACCAATGCCGAATACACCCGCAAAGCGCGCGTCAGTGGCTATCTGCTGCCCGACCTCGGCGTGCTGCGCATCAGCAGCGCCCAAGCGGCGACCGTGTTGACGCGCGAGGTCGGCGAGGGCCAAGCGGTCAAGGCCGGCGATGTGTTGTTCGTGCTCAGCCTGGACAGCGCCACGCAGAGCGCCGAGGCCATCGCCAAGAACCTGACGGCCGGCCAACAAAGCCTGCAAGCCAGCGCCGAACATCAACGGCAGTTAGCGCGCACTCAGCAGCAAACCCTTGCTCAGCGACGCAAGGGGCTGGCCCGCGAGCTGGATCTGTTGACGGCCGAGGCCGGCTTGCTGCAAGAGCGCCAGGCCTTGGCCGATGCGGCTTTGGCCAGGCTGGAGCAGCTCAGCCGCGACCAGTTCATTTCGACCGCCCAGGTGCAGGCCAAGCGCGAGGAGATCCTGGGTCTGCGTGCCCAGGGCCAGGCGCTGCAGCGGCAGCGCGAAACCTTGCTGCGCGAGCAGGAGGCGACGCTGGCCGAGGCGCAGCAATTGCCGCTGAAAGAGCAGGTGCTGCAGGGCGAGATTGCACGCGACAGCGCCGAGTTGAACCGGCTGGGCCTGGAAACCGAGGGCCGCCGCCGCCTGATCTTGCGCGCGCCCAGCGACGGCGTGGTCGCCACGCTGCAGGCCGAGGCCGGCCAAAGCGTCAACGCCGGCAGCGTTTTGGCAAGCCTGTTGCCGGCCGAGGCCAAGCTGCTGGCGCAGCTGTACGCACCGTCCAGCGCAGTCGGTTTTGTGCGCCCTCAGCAAGCGGTCAGGCTGCGTTATCAAGCCTTTCCCTATCAAAAATTCGGCAGCCAAAGCGGCCGGGTTCTGCAGGTTTCACGCACGCCGCTGACGCCGGCCGAGTTGGCCTTGCTGAACTTGCCGGCCGCACTCAGCCGCGGTGCGCAGAGTGAGCCGCTGTACCGCATCACCGTCGCCCTCGACCGCCAAACCGTCAATGCCTATGGCGAAGAACAGGCGCTTCAACCCGGCATGCAGCTGGATGCCGATGTGCTGCTGGAGCGGCGGCGCCTGATCGAATGGATTTTTGAGCCCTTGCTGAGCCTCGCCCGCCGTGTCTGATAACGCCGCCCGTTTGATTCAGCGCCTGCAGCTTGGTTGGCGTGGCCGCACACGCTTGCCGCTCACGCTGCAAACCGAGGCGGCCGAATGCGGCCTGGCCTGTTTGGCCATGGTGGCCGCCCAATATGGGCTGAAGCTCAATCTGGCGCAGCTGCGGGCGCGCTTTTCGCTGTCGTTGAAGGGCGCAACGATGGCTGATCTGGTCCGTATGGCGGGCGATCTTGGCCTCGCCAGCCGCGCGCTGCGAGCCGAGCCGGTGCATTTGGCGCAGCTGCATCTGCCGGCGATTCTGCATTGGGACTTCAATCACTTTGTCGTGCTGGCCGAGGTCAGCGGCGACTATGCCGTGATCCATGACCCCGCGCATGGCCGGCGCCGCATGCGCCTGGCCGAGCTGTCGCGCCATTTCACCGGCGTCGCGCTGGAGTTGCGGCCGGGCGCCGATTTCGCGCCTCAGGCGGCCGCACCCCAGCTGCGCTGGCGCCAGCTGTTCGGGCGCATCAGCGGCTTGAAGCGCTCGCTGGTGCAGATCCTGGGCCTGGCGCTGGCGCTCGAAATGCTGGCCCTGCTGTCGCCCTTTTTGCTGCAATGGGTGGTCGACGGCGTGTTGGTCAGCGCCGACCGCGACCTGCTGGTCACCCTCGGCCTGGGCTTCGGCCTGCTAGTGCTGCTGCAGGTCGGTGTCGGCGCGCTGCGCTCCTGGGCAGTGCTGTATCTATCGGCCTCGCTGAATGTGCAGTGGTTGACCCAGGTGTTCGCCCATTTGCTCAAGCTGCCGCTGGCCTGGTTCGAGAAGCGCCATATCGGCGATATCTGGTCGCGCTTCAACAGCGTTCAGCTGATCCAGCGCACGCTTTCGACCCGTTTTGCCGAGGCGATTCTGGACGGGCTGATGGTGATACTCACCTTGGGCCTGATGTGGATCTACAGCCCCAGCCTGAGTGGCTTGGCACTGTTGGCGGTGGCGGCCTACGCGCTGCTGCGCTGGGCTTTCTTCAGACCGCTGCGTGAGGCCTCGGAAGAAGCCCTGGTGCACGAGGCCAAGCAGAACAGCCATTTCCTCGAATCGCTGCGCGGCGCCCAGGCCGTCAAGCTGTTCAACGCCCAGGCCGAACGCAGCGCCGCCTTCGCCAACCTGGTGGTCGAGCAGATGAACGCCGGCATCGCGGTGCGCCGGCTTGACCTCTGGATGGACGTCGGCCACAAGCTCTTGTTCGGCCTCGAGCGGGTTGCCATCATCTGGCTGGGTGCGCTGCTGGTGCTGGAGCGCGAGCTGTCGGTCGGCATGTTGTTCGCTTTCCTGGCCTACAAAGAGCAGTTCACGCTGCGGCTGGCCGGCCTGATCGACAAGGGCATCGAGCTGAGCATGTTGCGCCTGCAGGGCGAGCGTCTGGCCGACATCGTGCTGACGGCGCCCGAGGTCGATACCGCAGGATCGGCGGTGCCCTCGCCTGCCGGCGCCGGCAGCCTGAGCTTGCAGGCGGTCAGCTTTCGCTATGCAGACGGCGAGCCGGCGGTACTGAGCGACTGCAGCTTTGAGGTTGCGGCGGGCGAGTCGGTCGCCATCGTCGGCCCCTCGGGCTGTGGCAAAACCACGCTGCTGAAGCTGCTGCTGGGCATACACAGGCCGCAGATCGGCGAGATCCGCATCGACGGCGTGCCACTGGCGCAAATTGGCCTGAGTGCCTGGCGTGCACGCATAGGCACGGTGATGCAGGACGACCAGCTCTTCGCCGGCAGCATCAAGGACAATATCGCCTTTTTTGACCCCGACGCCGACCCGCAGTGGGTCGAAGAATGCGCCGCAAAAGCCTGCGTGCTGGACGACATCCAGGCCATGCCCATGGGTTTTCAGAGCCTGATCGGCGATATGGGGAACACCTTGTCGGGCGGCCAACGCCAGCGCGTGTTGTTGGCGCGGGCCCTTTACAAGCGACCCCAGTTTCTGTTTCTCGATGAAGCGACCAGCGCGCTCGATGTGGCGCGTGAACGCGAGGTCAACGCTTCGCTGCGCGCCATGAAGCTGACCCGCATCATCATTGCCCATAGGCCCGAGACCATCGCTGCGGCCGAACGGGTGATCACGCTACGGGCCGGCCGGGCGCTGACTTGACGCCGGCTATGGCCGGCATCGAATTTGCCAACTGGACGCTGGCTGCCGCTGAAATTAGAGTTCAGCTATTGATTCTTTGGCAACAATAGCAAGCAAGGGCAGAACAAAATGGCAAAGACCGCAAGCTTCGGCGTCCTCCATCTCGGCACGTCCTTCGGCGTCACCTATGCCCTGACCTGCAATATCGCCATTGCCGGCGCGGTGACCTTCATCGAGCCACTGGTCTACACCGTCATGCATCACTTTTTCGAGAAGTACTGGGGCCACCCTGCTCTGCTGGCCTGGTGGGCGCGCCGCCGCATATCCACGGAAGCGGCCAGCCCGGCTTGATCCGCCGGGGCAGGACGGACCTCATCATCAGGGCGCCGTCTGCTCTTCCATCCAGCCGAGCCAGCGCATCGCCTGCTCGCGGCTGTCGCCGCACATCAGCTCGGACGGCTGCAGCGAGCCGCAGACCGCGGGCCGCTCTGGGCGGCCGAAAATCTTGCAGCGGTTCGCTTCGTCCAGCTGTATGCAGCGAACGCCGGCAGGCTTCGAAATACCGTCGACCACAGGCATGCCCGGGATGGGCGAGCTGATGGACGGGGCGATGCAACAGGCGGCGCAATGATCTCGGCATTTCATCGCGCAATTGTCCGTCGACTTAGGTGCCAGACCGGCACTTATCCACAGCCCCGCGTAAAATCTGCCGCTTGCCCGCGCGCGCAGTTTCCGCCGTGCCGAGGCCTTCTTTTCCAAGGCAAAACCACTCATGCAATACCCCAAGCAATTCGACGTCATCGTGGTCGGCGGCGGCCACGCCGGCACCGAGGCCGCGC
>JADMJQ010000084.1:52854-61249 GCA_018780415.1 Roseateles sp.
CATCGGCAAGGGCCATCTGGTCAAGGAGGTCGATGCGCTGGGCGGCGCGATGGCGGCCGCCACCGACGAGGCCGGCATCCAATTCCGCATCCTCAACGGCTCCAAAGGCCCGGCCGTGCGCGCCACTCGCGCCCAGGCCGACCGGGTCTTGTACAAGGCGGCGATCCGCCACCGGCTGGAAAACCAGCCCAATCTGTGGCTGTTCCAGCAAGCGGTCGATGACTTGTTGGTCGAGGCTGACGGTACTGGCGAGCGCGTGGTCGGCGCCGTCACCCAGATGGGCTTGCAATTCCGCGCCCGCGCCGTGGTGCTGACGGCCGGCACCTTTCTCGACGGCCGCATCCATGTCGGCCTACAAAACTACGCCGCCGGCCGCGCGGGTGACCCACCGGCGATCAGCTTGTCGGCGCGGCTCAAGGAATTGAAGCTGCCGCAGGGCCGACTGAAAACCGGCACACCGCCACGCATCGACGGCCGCTCGATTGATTTCTCCAAGTGCGAGGAGCAAGGCGGCGACCTGAACCCGCTGCCGGTCTTCAGCTTCATGGGCAATGTGGCGCAACACCCGCGTCAAGTGCCCTGCTTCATCACCCACACGTCGGCGGCGACGCACGCCATCATCCGCTCCGGCTTCGAGCGCAGCCCGATGTTCACCGGCGTGATCGAGGGTGTCGGCCCACGCTACTGCCCCAGCATCGAGGACAAGGTCAACCGCTTCGCCGACAAAGACAGCCACCAGATCTTTCTGGAACCCGAAGGACTGACCACGCACGAGTACTACCCGAACGGCATCTCGACCTCACTGCCGTTTGACATCCAACTGGCCGCCGTGCGTTCCATCGCCGGCCTGGAGAACGCCCACATCATGCGGCCCGGCTATGCGATCGAGTACGACTACTTCGACCCGCGCGGCCTCAGGTCCAGCTTCGAGACGCGCGATATCCAGGGCCTGTTCTTCGCCGGTCAGATCAATGGCACGACCGGCTACGAAGAGGCAGCCGCCCAGGGCCTGTTCGCCGGCCTCAACGCCGCACTGCAGGTTCAGGGTCGCGGCCCTTGGTTGCCGGGCCGTGATCAGGCCTATCTGGGCGTGCTGGTTGACGACCTGATCACCCAAGGTGTGACTGAGCCCTACCGCATGTTCACCAGCCGCGCCGAGTTCCGCCTGCAACTGCGCGAGGACAACGCCGATATGCGGCTGACCGAAATGGGTCGCGAACTCGGCTTGGTGGACGACGCACGGTGGTCGGCCTTCAACCGCAAACGCGATGCTGTTTCACGTGAAACAGAGAAGCTCAAATCGACCTGGGTCCACCCCGCCATCCTGCCCGCCAGCGATGCCGAACGCCTGGTCGGCAAGGCGCTGGAGCGAGAGTACAACTTCATCGACCTGTTGCGCCGGCCGGGTGTGGTCTACGACACCTTGGCCGAAGTGGCCGCCATCGCACGACCGGAGGCCGGTGTTTCACGTGAAACAATGAACACCGAACTGGGCGACACGCTGGCTGCGGCCGTTATTGAGTCGATAGAAATCAGCGTCAAGTACGCGGGCTATATCAACAAGCAGGTCGACGACGTCGCCCGCGCCGCCCATTACGAACACCTCAAACTGCCGGCCGAGCTGGACTACGCACAGGTCAGCGCCCTCTCCTTCGAGGCGCGCCAGAAGCTGAACAAGTTCAAGCCGGAAACCCTGGGCCAGGCTTCGCGCATCTCCGGCGTCACGCCGGCCGCGATCTCGCTGCTCTTGGTCCATCTGAAGAAGAAGCGTTTCAAGGGCTTCGGCGACGATAGCCAAGCGGCCTGAACAACACCAACCGCCACCCCAGAATGATTGACACTTTTTCAAGCCTGCGCGCACCCCTGGCCGCCGCCGCCGCCGATCTGCATTTGCAACTCAGCGACCCGCAAATCGAGCAACTCCTGGCCTACCTGGCCATGATGGAGAAATGGAACAAGGTCTATAACCTCACTTCGCTGCGTGCCCCGCAGGCGATGTTGACCCACCACTTGATCGACAGCCTGAGCCTGCTGCCCGCACTGCGAAAACATGCTGCCGGCAAGCCGATGCGTCTGATGGATGTCGGCTCGGGCGGCGGTCTGCCCGGCGTGGTGGTCGCCATCTGCCATCCCGAGATTGACGTCAGCTGCGTAGACGCAGTGCTGAAGAAAGCCAGCTTCATCACGCAAGTGGCGGCCGAGCTG
The DNA here is from genome assembly GCA_018780415.1 of Roseateles sp. Classification (GTDB taxonomy): domain Bacteria; phylum Pseudomonadota; class Gammaproteobacteria; order Burkholderiales; family Burkholderiaceae_C; genus Paucibacter_A. The sequence goes on from JADMJQ010000084.1 coordinate 55,060, forward strand.
AAGCTCGCCAATTTGCACGGCGTGCATTCCAGGGTTGAGGCGCTCAAGACGCCTGGCTTCGATTTGATCACCTCGCGCGCTTTTGCCTCACTCTTGGACTTCACCACCCTGACTCGCCAGCACCTGTTGCCCGATGCCGTCTGGCTGGCAATGAAGGGCCAGCATCCGACCGACGAGCTGGCAGCCCTGCCCGCTGACCTGGATGTGTTTCACGTGGAACAACTGCAGGTGCCGGGCCTGGACGCACAGCGTTGTTTGATCTGGATTCGGCCGAAAATCTGAGTCGTGTAAACAAAATAGCCCGGCGCAGCGATTAAGCTGTCATCGTCAACAAAACTAGAAAACATGGCCAAGATCTTTTGCGTTGCCAATCAAAAAGGCGGAGTCGGCAAGACCACCACCACCGTCAACCTCGCCGCTGGCTTGGCCAAGGTCGGGCAGCGCGTGCTGGTGGTTGACCTTGACCCGCAGGGCAACGCAACCATGGGCTCAGGTATAGACAAGCGCCAATTGGAGCTGAGCGTCTACGACGTGTTGCTGGAATCCAGCAGCGTCGCCGAGGCCAAGCAGCACAGCGAAAAAGCCGGCTATGACGTGCTCGGCGCCAACCGCGAATTGGCCGGCGCCGAGGTTGAGTTGGTCTCGCAGGAGCGGCGCGAGCGGCGGTTAAAGACCGCGCTGAGTGCGGTCAAGGACGACTATGACTTCGTCCTGATCGACTGCCCGCCTTCGCTCTCGATGTTGACACTCAACGGCCTGTGCTGCGCCCATGGCGTGGTCGTGCCGATGCAGTGTGAGTACTTCGCGTTGGAGGGCCTGTCGGACCTGGTCAACACCATCAAGCAGGTGCATGCCAATCTGAACCCCGACCTGCAAATCATCGGCCTCTTGCGGGTGATGTTCGACCCGCGAATTACCCTGCAGAATCAGGTCAGCGATCAGCTCAAGGCACACTTCGGCGACAAGGTTTTTGATTCCGTGATCCCGCGCAATGTGCGTCTGGCCGAGGCGCCCAGCTACGGCCTGCCCGGCGTGGTGTTCGACCCGAGTTCCAAGGGTGCGCAGGCCTTTGTCGAATTCGCACGGGAAATGGTGCGCCGCGTCGGCAGCATGTGATGTTGGGTAAAGATTTGGCACAGCGTGCCGAGCAAGCGGGTTTGAATGCCAGCGCGCCGCCGCAAGAAAAACTGATTGAGGGCTGGCTGATCCGACTCTCTCCGGGCAAGGCCAAGCGCTCCCGCTGCATCAACGCCTTGGCAGTCGGCACCCTGCCCTTGGACGAATTGCTGGCGCGCTGCCAGGCGGCGTTTGCGGCGGCCGGATTGCCGCTCTATGTGCGCATTACGCCGTACAGCCAACCGGACGATCTGGACGCTCTCTTGGCCGCCAAAGGCTGGCCCGCGTCGGACGCCGCCGATGTGATGGTACTGGCCGCTCTGCCCTCCCATGCTTCGCTGCCGGCCGGGCAAAACCTACAGGCGCTGGATGCGGCCGACTACGCGCAACTGGTCGGTCATTTGCGCGGCTCCAGCGAGGCCGAGATCAGCGCCCATGCCGAGCGCTTGGCCGCCTCGCCGGTGGCCTACCGTGGCTTTGCACTACGGGACGACGGTACTGATGAGTTGCTGGCTTGCGGTCAGTTCGCGCGCGAGGGCGCCATCGTCGGCCTGTTTGACATCTTCACGCCACCCGCGCAGCGCGGTCGGGGCCATGCCCTCAAGCTATGCCGCCAGCTGCTGCAGATCGCCGCTGCCGATGGGGCCGTCGAGGCCTATCTGCAGGTCGGTTCGGACAACTTCGAAGCCCAGCGCGTCTATGCGCGACTGGGCTTTCAGTTCGCCTACCGCTACCACTATCGCAGCGCGGAGATTTCAAGCGCCTAGAACGCGTTAAAGCCCCAAACCCTCATCGAGGCCCAGGTGCAGGTTCATGCACTGCACGGCGGCCCCGCTGGCGCCCTTGCCGAGGTTATCCAGGCGAGCCATCACCAAGACCTGCGTGTCTGAGCCGAACACGAACAGCTCGACCCGGTTCGTGTCATTGCAGGCCTGCACATCGAAGAAGCCGCCCGCCAGCGTCGCCGCGTCGCGCAGCGGCATCACGCGGATGAAGCGCTCGCCCTCGTAATGCGCGGCCAGGGCCTGCTGCACGTCCTCGGCGCGGGCGCCGGCGCGCAGCTGACTCAGGTGCAGGGGAACGGTCACGCCCAAGCCCTTGTAGAAGTTGCCGACGATGGGCATAAAGACCGGCGCATGCGCCAAGCCGGTGTAACGCATCATCTCGGGCAGATGCTTGTGGGCCAGGCCCAGCGCATAGGGGCGCGGCGACTGCAGGGCCGCATTGCCTCCGGCCTCGTACTCGGCGATCATGCTTTTGCCGCCGCCCGAATAACCCGTTATCGACGTGGCCGAGACCAGCGCCTGCGGGCTCAGCAAGCCGGCGTCGACCAGCGGACGCAGCGCCAGGATAAAGGCCGATGAATGGCAGCCGGGATTGGAGATGCGCTTGGCGGCGCGCAGCTGCTCGCGCTGACCCTTGGCCAGCTCGGGCAGGCCGAAGGCCCAGACGGCGACCGTGCGGTGGGCGGTGCTGGCGTCGATCAGACAGGTGCGGGGGTTGCTGATCATCGCGGCCGCTTCACGTGAAGCGGCATCGGGCAGGCACAGAAAAGCGACATCGGCCGCGTTCAGCAGGCGCGCGCGCTCGGCAGCGTCCTTGCGCTTGTCGGCGTCAATGCGCAGCACCTCCACGTCCTTGCGCGCCGCCAGATACTCATGAATACGCAGCCCCGTCGTACCCTCTTGTCCGTCCACAAAAACCGCGTAAGTCATGATCTCTCCAGCACAATCAAATTCAAAGAAACCAAAGCATAAAGCAAGCGCATGAATACTCAGCAACGCATCCTCCTATTGCCCGGCTGGCAGAACTCCGACCCCGGCCATTGGCAGAGCCTGTGGGAACAAGAATTCGGCTACGAGCGGGTCGAGCAGGCCGATTGGGACTGGCCACGGCGCGGCGACTGGATGGCGCGGCTGGACGAGGTTTTGCTGGCGGACCCGCGCCCGGCGCTGCTGGTCGCCCATTCGCTGGGCTGCCAATTGGTCGCCAGTTGGGCCGCGCACTCGAGCCTGACCCATCGCGTGCTCGGCGCGCTGCTGGTGGCGCCGCCCGACACCGAGGCGCAGGACATGCCACCGCAGCTGCACAACTGGCGTCCTATCCGCCGCCAAGGTCTGCCCTTCCCCACCATCACCGTGGTCAGCAGCGATGACCCGTTTTGTGCGCACGAGCGGGGCGCGCAGATGAGCGCAGATTGGGGCAGCCGGCTGGTCGAAGCCGGGCCGCTTGGACATCTGAATACGGCGTCCGGGCTCGGCGACTGGCCCACCGGCCAAGCCTTGCTGGCGGGCCTGCGCGAGTAAGGGACAATTGCCGCATGGCGACAAAAAAACTCAAAGGCCTCGGCCTCGGCCTGGAAGCACTCCTGGGCCCCACCGTCAGCGATTCGGATGCTGCAGCGGCCCGCGAAGGCGCCCCTAACGCGCTGCGTCTAGAGCAGATGCAGGCCGGCAAATATCAGCCTCGCACGCGCATGGATGAGGGCTCGCTGTATGAGCTGGCCGAGAGCATCAAGGCACAAGGCATCATGCAGCCGATCCTGGTGCGGCCGATCACGCCGAATGGCGAGGTGCGCTATGAAATCATTGCCGGCGAGCGGCGTTTCCGGGCCGCTCAGCTGGCGGGTCTGCGCGAGGTGCCGGTGCTGGTCAAGGCGGTGCCCGACGAGGCCGCCGCCGCGATGGCCTTGATCGAGAACATCCAGCGCGAAGACCTCAACCCGCTTGAAGAAGCGCAAGGCCTGCAACGCCTGGTCAGCGAATTTCATTTGACGCATGAGCAGGCGGCGCAGGCGGTCGGCCGCTCACGCAGCGCCGCCAGCAATTTGTTGCGCCTGCTGCAATTGACAGCGCCGGTGCAAAACATGCTGATGGCCGGTGATATTGACATGGGTCACGCGCGCGCGCTGCTGCCCTTGGACGGCGCCCACCAAATCACCTGTGCGACCGAAATCGCCGCCAAGAAGCTCAGCGTGCGCGAGGCCGAAAAGATGGTCGCGCGCCAAGGCGTCGGTCGCCAGACGACCTTGCTGCGGGCCAAAAATGACAAGAGCCGCGACCTGCTGCGGCTGGAAGAAGAACTGTCCGATCTGCTCACAGCCGTTGTAGAGGTGCGCGTCAAGAAACGCACCAAGCGCGGCGAACAGGGCGAATTGTCGATTCAGTTTGCGTCGCTGGACGAACTGAACGGCCTGATAGACCGGCTGCGCGGGCCGCAATAGGCGCGTCAAGCACTGTCGTTTGGGGGTCAGGTCATGCCCCCCACGTTCAATCAAATCGGCGTAGTATTGAGACAGGCCGACGGCCTTGAAATAGCTTGAAGGCGCCCTAAGGTCAGCCTTATCCCGGTTTACCTTGTGAGCCTTGGACGCAAGCTCTGAACAAGGCTTGGACGCACGCGAAGCAATGCACGGAAAGCTCTGATGACGCCCCAGTCTCCACTGGTGGCAGCGGCCGGGACGCCATCAGAACTTCCCTGAAGTCCTCGGGCAAACGGGTGCCCTGGGCTGGATGGGGCTTTACAGGAGCTCAGCATGGACGTGATCAGCAGTTTCACCGCTCGCTACGAACGCACTCGCGTTGAAGAACTCTCGCTGGAGGATTACCTCGCCGAGTGCAAACGCAATCCCATCACCTATGCCACCGCGCCCGAGCGCATGCTGCAGGCGATCGGCGAGCCGCAGATGATCGACACCCGCAACGACCCCCGGATGTCGCGCCTGTTCGCCAACAAGACCATCAAGGTCTACCCTGCTTTTGCCGAGTTCTATGGCCTTGAAGAGGCGATTGAACAAGTCGTTAGCTACTTCCGCCATGCGGCCCAAGGCTTGGAGGAAAAGAAGCAGATCCTCTATCTGCTGGGACCGGTCGGCGGTGGCAAAAGCTCGATCGCCGAGCGCCTGAAGGTCTTGATGGAGCAGGTGCCCTTTTATGCCTTGCAAGGCTCGCCGGTCAACGAGAGCCCGCTGGGCCTGTTCGACGCGGCCGAGGACGGCCATTTGCTGGAGCAGGAATACGGCATCCCGCGCCGCTACCTGAACCGCATCCTGAGCCCCTGGGCGGTCAAACGGCTGGAGGAATTCGGTGGCGACATCCGCCGCTTCAAGGTCGTCAAACGCTACCCCAGTGTGCTCAAGCAGGTCGGCATCTCCAAGACCGAGCCGGGCGACGAAAACAACCAGGACATCTCCTCCCTGGTCGGCAAGGTCGACATCCGTAAATTGGAGACCTTTGCCCAGGACGATCCCGATGCCTACAGCTATTCCGGCGGCCTCTGCCTGGCCAATCAAGGCCTGCTCGAATTCGTCGAGATGTTCAAGGCGCCGATCAAGGTGCTGCACCCGCTGCTGACGGCCACGCAGGAAGGCAATTACAAGGGCACCGAGGGCTTCGGCGCGATCCCCTTCGACGGTATCGTGCTGGCGCACAGCAATGAGAGCGAATGGAAGACCTTCCGCAACAACAAGAACAACGAGGCCTTTCTGGACCGCATCTACATCGTCAAGGTGCCGTACTGCTTGCGCGTTAGCGAAGAGGTCAAGATCTACGAGAAGCTGATCCGCGGCTCCTCCTTGGTGTTTGCCAAATGCGCGCCGGGCACGCTGAAGATGATGAGCCAATTCGCCATTCTCACTAGGCTGAAGGAACCCGAAAATTCCTCGCTGTATTCCAAGATGCTGGTCTACGACGGCGAGAGCCTGAAGGACACCGACCCCAAGGCCAAGAGCTACCAGGAATACCGCGACTACGCCGGGGTCGACGAGGGCATGAGCGGCATCTCGACCCGCTTCGCCTACAAGATCCTGTCCAAGGTCTTCAACTTCGATTCATCCGAGGTGGCAGCCAACCCGGTGCATCTGATGTATGTGCTGGAGCAGCAGATCGAGCGCGAGCAGTTCCCGGCCGAGACCGAGACCAAGTACGTCGGCTTCATCAAGGAGAACCTGGCGCCGCGCTATGCCGAGTTCATCGGCAAGGAGATCCAGACCGCTTATCTGGAGAGTTATAGCGAGTATGGGCAGAACATCTTCGACCGCTACGTCACCTATGCCGACTACTGGATACAGGACCAG
>JADMJQ010000322.1:0-718 GCA_018780415.1 Roseateles sp.
CTCGTCGAACACCGCCAGATCAACGCTGGGCAGCAACTCGGCCACGCCGCTGTCGCGCAGCGTCATGTCGGCAAAGAACAGGTGATGATTGACGACCACCACATCGGCCTCCATCGCCTCGCGCCGCGCTTTCACCACATAGCAAGCGCGGAACTCCGGGCATTCGCTCCCCAGGCAGTTGTCGCGTGTCGAGCTGACCAGCGGAATCACCGGCGAGCGCTCGTCCATGCCGTCCATCTCGGCCAGGTCGCCGGTCTTGGTCTGCTGCGCCCAGATCTCGATCCGGGACAGTGCCATCACCGCACGCCGATCCGGTAACTCGCTGCTGTAGCGGGCCTGGTTCATGCGGTGGATGCAGAGATAGCTGCTGCGCCCTTTCAGCAAGGCGATCCGCACCGGCACCTGCAGGGCCTCGCAGAGCCGGGGCAGATCGCGCATAAAGAGCTGATCCTGCAGATTTTTGGTCGCGGTGCTGATCAAGGCGCGCCCGCCGGACAGCAGCGCCGGCACCAAATACGCAAAGGTCTTGCCGACGCCGGTGCCGGCCTCGACCACCAGGGTCTCGCGCCGCGCAATCGCGCGCGCCACCGCCTGGCTCATCGCCAGTTGCTGTTCACGGGGTTTGTAGCCGGCATCGCTGCGCGCCAGCGGCCCTCCTTCGTCGAAGGCGGCGGCCACCCATTGCTCAAGTTCACTGACGGCAGGCGGCTGAGCGTCG
>JADMJQ010000322.1:728-5883 GCA_018780415.1 Roseateles sp.
CAAATCCTCGTCCAGGGCGTCATCAAACGGGGGCGGTGTAGATCGCGTCAAAGTGGCTTCAATTCAGGCGACACACAAAAAAAGGAATCAAGCCAACTCATCCGGATCACAGGCCTGCTCAATTCGTACGATCAGATCACGCAGACCGAGGCGACGCTTTTTCAAACGCCGCAAACTCAGCTCATCCACCGGCTGCTCCAAGGCGACCCGGTCTATCAACACATCCAAATCGGCATGCTCCATGCGCAGTTCGATCAGACGTCTTGGTAGAGAGTGAAGTTGTTCATCCATAGGGGCCCGGCCAGGCTGTTGCGCGATTGATTAGGCAATTGATTAGCGATTATAGTTTTGCCTCACTTCAGGCCTAGACATGACTCGCACCCAACCGGGCTTTCGCCTGAGCGCCGCCACCGGCACCCACCGCGGCGACCGGCAATACCAGCAAGACCAGGTTGAGGTCATCAGCCACCCGCACAACAGTGCCTGCTTGCTCGCCGTCGTCGCCGACGGCATGGGGGGGAAAAGCGGTGGGCGCAAGGCGGCAGACCAGGTCTTGCTGACCAGCCAGCAGCTGTTCGAGCGTTTTGTACCGGGGGTCGAATCGGCGGAAGATTTGCTCAAGCAAATCCTCTCCGAGGCGCATCTGATGATCAAGCTGACCGCGCTGTCGGCCGAGGAGGAACCGCACAGCACCCTGGCCGCCTTCATGATCGGCGCCGACAAACGCTGTCACTGGATCCACTCGGGCGACTCCCGCATCTACTTGTTCCGCGGTCCCAATCTGCTCAAGCGCACGCTTGACCATTCCTTTGTGCAACGCCTGGTCGACGAGGGGCAGATCGCCGAATCCGAAGCGTCCTCGCACCCCCAATCGAATCTGCTGACCGGCTGCCTAGGCACGGTGCAGGACCCGGTGGGCAGCAGCGAGTGCATTGAGGCGCTCGAAGAGGGTGACACCTTGATTTGCTGCAGCGACGGCCTCTGGCATTACTTCACACCGAGCGAGTTGGGCGTGGTGCTGCACAGCCTGCCGCCGCGCGAGGCGGCCGAACTGTTGATCAGCAAGGCCAGGCAACGCGCCCGCGGCGGCGGCGACAATCTGTCGCTGGCGATCGTACGGATGGAGGCGCTGGCCTGATCAGCGCTTGACCGGCGGCGCCGCGCTGCCGGCGGCCTCGATCTCGGCCGCGCTGGGTATGGGCAGGCCTGCGGGTGGCTGCTTGCCCTTTTGCTTGGCGTCGTTAACGGCCTGGCGGCGCTCGGCCTCTTTTTGGCGCAAGGCCTGCTCGCGTTGATAGTCTGCCTTTTGCGCTTCCCGGCGCTTGGCCTCATCTTGTGCTTTGTCGGCCTTCAACTTCTGTGACTGCTGCGGTGATGGCTGCTGGCTGGGCGCTGCCGGCGTCGCGGCGGGGTCCGGGCCAGCCTTGGCCGCAACCGGCGCGGCCGGGGCCGGCGCGGCCAATAGCTGGGCGGTACGCTCACGCCCCTCGGCCTCGGCAAACTCGCGCTCACGCTGACTGACGCGCTCGCGCTGCGCAGCGGCCCGAGCTCGCCGCTCTTGAGCGTCGAGCGCTGCCTCGCGCAGCTCCAAGGGGCGCAACGCCGCACTGCGCTTACTCTTGGCCTCATCCAGGCAGGCATTGACGAAAAACCGCCGCTCGCATTGCGCGCTCTCGGCCATGAATTCCTGCGCAATGACCGCGCGCTCCTCGCGCAGGCGCAGCAATTCGGCGCGGTCGGCGCCGGGCGGCTCGGCGACCCCAGCCGCGCCGACCCAGCCATGCAAGCCAAGTGCTACGAACCAAGCGGCCAATGAAGCTCTGAAAACTCGCATAGTCGCAGCAGCACTCAAGTCAAAGTGGTGTCAACATCGCGCCGCGCCAGCGCCAAATATTCGGACGACTGCATCTCCTGCAGGCGCGACACGGTGCGCGGAAACTCATGCGCCAGCGGCCCTTCGGTGTAAAGCAAGTCGGGCGGCACGGCCGCCGACATCACCAGCTTGACGCGCCGGTCATAGAGCACATCAACCAGCCAGGTAAAACGCCGCGCCTCGCTCGACAAGCGCGGTGGCATCTCCGGCACATTGCTCAACAAGACCGTGTGGAACTGTGTCGCCAGCTCAAGGTAGTCGTTCTGAGAGCGCGGGCCACCACAGAGAGTGGAGAAATCAAACCACACCACCCCGCCGGCGCGGCGCCGCGCCCGCAGCCGGCGTTGCTCGATGTGCAAATCGGGGCTCTCGTCGCGCGCTTCCGCCAGCGCCTCAAATGCGCTGTTCAGCGCCTGATCGGCGCTCTCATCAAGCGGGCAGTGGTAGAGCTCGACCTGGTCCAAGGTGCGGCTGCGGTAGTCAAAACCGTTGTCCACATTGATCACCTCCAGCTTCTGATTGAGCAGCGCGATCGCCGGCAAGATGCGGTCGCGGTGCAAGCCGTTGGGGTACAGCTCATCGGGCTTGAAGTTGGACGTGGTGACGATGCTGACCCGGTGACGGAACAAGGCGTCCAGCAGGCGATGCAGAATCATCGCGTCGGTCACGTCAGCGACATGGAACTCGTCAAAGCAAATCAGCCGAAAGCGCTTGGCAATGCGTTTGCCCAATTCTTCCAGCGGGTCGGCGATGCCCTTCAGCTCATACAGCTCGCGGTGCACCTCGCGCATGAATTCATGGAAGTGCAAGCGGGTCTTGCGCGTCAGCGGCACGGCCTGGAAAAAGCAGTCCATCAAAAAGCTCTTGCCCCGGCCGACGCCGCCGTACATATAGACACCGCGCGGCAGCGGCGGCCTCATCAACAGCTTGGTCACCACATTGCTGCGGCGCGCCTTGTAGTCGGCCCATTCATCCTGGCAGCGCTGAAGCGCAGCGACGGCACGCAGCTGCGCCGGGTCGGCGGTGAAGCCGCGCTCGGTGAGGGTTTGCTGGTACAGCTCGCTAACAGACGTCATGAGGTCAATCGAGACTCTCGCGACGTCAGAAGTTCAGCGTGCGTTTGTCAACGGCCAAGGCCGCTTCCTTGGTCGCCTCAGACAACGAAGGATGGGCATGGCAGATGCGTGCGATGTCCTCGGCCGAGGCCTTGAACTCCATCGCGACGACAGCTTCCGAAATCAGCTCGGAGGCGAGCGGGCCGATGATGTGCACACCGAGAATCTCGTCGGTCTTGGCATCGGCCAGGAACTTGACGAAACCATTGGTGTCACCCAGCGCGCGCGCGCGGCCATTCGCCATGAAGGGGAACTGGCCGGCCTTGTAGGCCACGCCATCCGCCTTCAGCTGCTGCTCGGTGCGGCCAACCCAGGCGATTTCCGGGCTGGTGTAGATCACCCAGGGGATGGTGTTGAAGTTGACATGGCCATGCTGACCGGCAATGCGCTCGGCCACGGCAACGCCCTCTTCCTCGGCCTTGTGCGCCAACATCGGGCCGCGCACCACATCGCCGACCGCCCAGACATTGGGCAGGTTGGTTTTGCAGTCGCCGTCCACTTGAATAGCGCCGCGCTCGTCCAGCTTCAAGCCTACGGCTTCGCCATTCAACCCGATGGTGTTGGCGACGCGGCCGATCGAGATGATCAGCTTGTCGAACTCGGCCTTTTGCTCTGCGCCCTTGGCATCCAGGTAGCTGACGCTGACCGACTTCTTGCTCGCCTTGACCTCGCCGATCTTGACGCCCAGCTCGATCTTCAACCCTTGCTTCTTGAACAGCTTCAGCGCTTCCTTGGCCACGCCCTCGTCGACCGCGCCAAGGAAGGTCGGCAGACCTTCCAGCACCGTCACATCGGCACCCAGGCGACGCCAGACCGAACCCATTTCCAGGCCGATCACGCCGGAGCCGATCACGCCCAGCTTCTTAGGCACGGCGCCGATCTTCAAGGCGCCGTCGTTGGACAGGATCATTTCTTCGTCAAAGGCCGCGCCGGGCAGCTGGCGGGCGTTCGAGCCGGTGGCAAGCACCACATGCTTGGCCAACACGGTTTCCTCGCCCGCCTTGATTTCGTACAGGCCGTCCTTGGCGCCGACAAAGGAGCCGCGGCCGTGGAAGAACGTGACCTTGTTCTTCTTGAACAAATACAAGATACCGTCGTTGTTCTGCTTCACGACCTGATCTTTGCGCGCCAGCATCTTGCTGACGTCCATCTTGACGTTATCGGCCGAGATGCCGTGTTCGGCAAAGTGGTGGTTGGCGTGGTCGAAATGCTCAGATGACTGCAGCAAGGCCTTGGACGGAATGCAGCCGACATTGGTGCAAGTGCCGCCGGGCGCGGGGCCGCCTTTCTCGTTCTTCCACTCGTCCACGCAGGCGACATTGAAGCCGAGCTGGGCCGCGCGAATGGCCGCGATATAGCCGCCGGGGCCGCCGCCGATGACGAGGACGTCGAATTGTTTGGTGCTCATAGGTATTCCTGAAATCTCGGTGAGGTCGCCAAGGCGTAGCGAGCGGCCTCAGGGCAAGGCGCGGGTGCCGACCTACCGGAACGTAGCAGCGCTACGTGAGGATGGGGAGGACGGGACCCGCAACGCAGCCATGAGGTCGCGCAGTAGCCGTTTAGATGTCAAACAGCAAACGGCTTGGATCTTCCAACGCTTCCTTCATCGTGACGAGGCCAAGCACAGCTTCGCGGCCGTCAATGATGCGGTGGTCATAGGACATCGCCAGATAATTGATCGGGCGCACCACCACTTGACCGTTCTCGACCACAGCGCGGTCCTTGGTCGCATGCACACCCAGAATCGCCGACTGCGGTGGGTTGATGATGGGCGTCGACAGCATCGAGCCGAAGGTGCCGCCGTTGGAGATCGAGAAGGTGCCGCCGGTCAGGTCGTCGAGCGAGATCTTGCCTTCCTTGGCCTTTTGGCCGAACTCGGCGATCTTCTTTTCGATGTCGGCAAAGCTCATCTGGTCGGCATTGCGGATCACCGGCACGCCCAGGCCGCGCGGCGAACCGACCGCGATGCCAATGTCGAAATAGCCGTGATAGACGATGTCATTGCCGTCCACCGAAGCGTTCAGCACCGGGAACTTCTTCAGCGCCGCAACCGCCGCCTTGACAAAGAAGCTCATGAAGCCGAGCTTGACACCATGCTCTTTCTCGAACTTTTCCTGGAACTTCTTGCGCATCTCCATCACCGGCGCCATGTTCACTTCATTGAACG
>JADMJQ010000227.1:0-8573 GCA_018780415.1 Roseateles sp.
GCGGCCGGTGTCGCGCTTGCTCAGCTCCAGCGCCAGCTTGACCCGCTGCGCCTCACCGCCCGACAAGGTGGTGGCACTCTGGCCTAACTTCACATAGCCCAGGCCCACATCGAGCAGGGTCTGCAGCTTGCGCGCCAGCGTCGGCACGGCGCTGAAGAACTGGTGCGCATCCTCGATCGTCAGCCCCAGCACCTCGGTGATGTTCTTGCCCTTGTAGAGCACTTCCAGCGTCTCGCGGTTGTAGCGCTTGCCGAAGCAGCTGTCGCAGGGCACATAGACATCGGGCAGGAAATGCATCTCGACCTTCAAGACGCCGTCGCCCTGGCAAGCCTCGCAGCGGCCACCGGCGACGTTGAAACTGAAGCGGCCGGGCCCGTAACCCCGTTCCCGTGCAGTGTTCATCTCGGCGAAAAGCTCGCGAATCGGCGTGAACAAACCGGTATAGGTGGCCGGATTGCTGCGCGGCGTGCGGCCGATCGGGCTCTGGTCGACATTGATGACCTTGTCAAAGGCCTCCAGCCCCTCGATCTGGTCATGCGGCGCCGGGTCGGCATGGCTCTGATACAGCTTCTTGGCGACCGCCGTGTAGAGCGTGTCATTGATCAAGGTGCTCTTGCCCGAGCCGGACACGCCGGTCACGCAAGTCAGCAGTCCGACCGGGATCTCGACCGTCACACCGCGCAGATTATTGCCGCGGGCATTGATGATCTTGAGTGCTTGATGCGCCGCTTGCGGATCGACGCGGTGGCGCTCGGTCGGCACCGCGATGCTGGCTGCACCGGACAAATAGCGGCCGGTCGGCGAATTCGGGTCGGCCGCCACCTGCTCGGGCGTGCCCTGCGACATGATGCGTCCGCCATGCACGCCGGCGCCGGGGCCGAGGTCCAAGACATAGTCGGCCGCGCGGATCGCGTCCTCGTCATGCTCGACCACGATCACCGTGTTGCCAAGGTCACGCAGCCGGCGCAGCGTCGCGATCAGGCGGTCGTTGTCGCGCTGATGCAGGCCGATGCTGGGCTCGTCCAGCACATACATCACGCCCGTCAGGCCCGAACCGATTTGCGAGGCCAGGCGGATGCGCTGGGCCTCGCCGCCGGACAGGGTGTCGGCGCTGCGGTCCAGGCTCAGGTAGTTGAGGCCCACGTCGTTCAAAAAGCGCAGCCGCGAGGTGATCTCGCGCACCACCTTGTCGCCGATCTCGGCCTTGGCGCCCTTCAGCTTCAGGCCTTCAAAATAGACCAGGCAGTCGCGCAAGGTCGAATGCTCGACGTCATAAATCGGTCGGCCCTTGGCGCCGGGCGCCGCGTCGGCCGGCTGCAGCACCACATTGCGGGCCTCGCGGCGCAGGCGCGAGCCCTCGCAATGCGGGCAGGGCTTGGCCGCCATATAGCGGGCCAGGTCCTCGCGCACCGCGCTGGAGTCCGACTCCTTGAAGCGCCGCTCCAGGCTGGGCAAGATGCCCTCGAAGGGGTGCGAGCGCTTGACGGCGCGCTTCTTGGGTCCGCCAGCGGCGCTTTCGGCCTGGTAGACGAAAGCGATCTCCTCGGTGCCCGAGCCATGCAGGAAGGCATGGCGGACATGTTCGGGCAGTTCCTCGAAAGGTTGATCGATGTCGATCTGGTAATGCGCGGCCACCGCCTCCAGCATCGAGAAGGTGTAAGCATTGCGCCTATCCCAGCCCTTCACCGCGCCGCTGGACAAGCTCAGCGAGGGGAAGGCGACGACCTTGTCCGCATCGAACATGGTCAGCTGGCCCAGGCCCTCACAGGACGGGCAAGCGCCGACGGGCGAGTTGAACGAGAACAGCCGCGGCTCCAGCTCCGACAGCGAATAGCTGCAGGCGGGGCAGGCAAACTTGCTCGACAAGACCTTCTCGGCGCCGCTGTCCATGTTCAAGACCAGGGCGCGGCCCTCGGCCAAGCGCAACGCCGCCTCGAAGCTCTCGGCCAGGCGCTGGCGCAGGCCGTCGGCGCTTTCGTCGGCGTCATTGGCGTCACGGGCCTTCAGCTTGATGCGGTCGACGACGACGTCAATATCGTGCTTCTCGGTCTTCTTCAGCGCCGGAAAATCGGGCGCATCAATCGTCGCGCCGTCGACCCGGAATCTCACATAGCCCTGCGCCTGCAGCGACTCGAACAGGTCGAGAAACTCGCCCTTGCGGTCGCGCACCACCGGTGCCAGCAGCATCAGTTTCGAGTCCTGCGGCATCGCCAAGACGGCGTCCACCATCTGGCTGACGCTTTGCGCCTCCAGCGGCAAGTTGTGATCGGGGCAGAACGGCGTGCCGGCGCGTGCATAAAGCAGGCGCAGGTAATCGTGAATCTCGGTGACGGTGCCGACGGTCGAGCGCGGGTTGTGGCTGGTGGCCTTTTGCTCGATCGAAATGGCCGGCGACAGGCCCTCGATCACATCGACATCGGGCTTGTCCATCAGCTGCAGAAACTGCCGCGCATAGGCCGACAGGCTCTCCACGTAACGGCGCTGGCCCTCGGCATAAAGGGTGTCAAAAGCCAGGCTCGATTTGCCCGAGCCGCTCAAGCCCGTGATCACCACCAGCTTGTTGCGCGGCAGGTCCACATCGATGTTTTTCAGATTGTGGGTGCGCGCGCCGCGCACCCGGATCATCGGGATCTCGAACGGCAAAGGCGAGGGCAGGGGCAAAGGCGGCTGTGACAGAGATTGGGGGTCGGACATGGTGAGCAGAATGGCGAAGCAACCGGACATCATAGGGCGAAGGCGTCTCGGCGCGCTTTCTGACGCGCTGGACCATGCCTGGGGCGGCCTTGTAAAACCCGGGTAAACCCTTTCATCGGCGCCAGCAGCAGGCCACGCAGAGCCGCCGGCACTTCGTCGCACGGCCATGGCAGCGCGCCTGCCGGTTGCCGATACTGAGTTCAACGAAGCAGCGATTGATCAACAAAGCAGCGGCTTCGATGTTCACTCAAGGAGCCCACCATCATGCGTACTTATCAACAAGCCTTCGTTCAATTCGTCCTCGGCTCCGCCTTGTTGGCCGGCGCCACCGCCCAAGCTGCAGAGCCCCAACAACTGGACCGGGTGGTCATCACCGGCAAGGCGGTGCGGACCGAAATCGTGCAGTTGCCGCGCGTCGTCGTCACCGGCCTGAGCGCCAACAGCCAGCGGCAGCAGCTGATGCTGGCCTCGGCCAAGCCCGCCGTGCGCCGTCTCTAAATCCGCGCGCGTATCCCTGACAATGCTGAACCAGCGTTGATCAGGGGAGCCGCCGAGTGACAGAAGAAATCCGCAAGCGCAGATCATGGCTTGACGGCTTTATGGCCTACGCCCTGCCGGCCGGCCTGAGCGAGGCGCAGGTGCGCGACAACATCGTCGTGCTGGATCAGCTGCTGTATGCGCTCTGGGACTTGGGCGAAAACCTGGTGTTTGCCTGGACCCCCGGCGTCAACGGCGCCTGCGGCCTGCAGCTGCTAGTGGCACCCCATCCGCTGTTGACCGAGTTCACCCAGGCCGCCACCGAGCCGCAAGAGGCTTTGCGACGCGGCCGCTTGTTGGACGAGTTACTGGCCAATCAGACGCATCTGGCGGCCGCGCAGTTCGGCCAAGTGGCCGCCGAGCTGGACCTGGAGCCCCATTTCATCGCCCTGCCCTTCGACCCGCAAGCCGGCCTGGGGCTGGATCTGATTGCCGCCATCGTGGCCCGTTATGGCATTCGCCTGGTCGAGGACCGGGCGGTGATTTTGTTCGACGCGGTCGGTTTTTCGCTGCTGACGCCGCTGCAGCAGGTGGTGCAGCTCAATAGCCTGTCGTGCTCGGTCAACGCGGCCTATGCCAAGCTGTTGGACCGGGAAATCAATATCAATTTCGCCCGCACCACCACCGGCGACGGCTTCTATATCTGGAACCGCATGCGCGGCATCGAGGCCAATGTCGAGCTCTACCAGCTCTTGCAATTCATTCTGGCCGACAACGCCTTGGCACGCGAGCGGGCGCGCCGGCCCGAATCGGTGCCGCAGCTGCGTGCCGCCTTCCATGTCGGCTCGCACTATGAGTTCTACCAAAGCGAAGGGCTGAACCCGACCTCGTTCAGCTATTTGGTCGGCCAGGTGACGATAGAGCTGGCCCGCATGATCGAACGCGCCCTGCCCGGCCAGATCCTGCTCGGCAAGTTCAGCACCCTGATGCGCGATGAACATAGCGGCGAGGTTCAGCGCATCGATTCGGTTGACTTTGTCGCGCGCACGCGGCGCCCGCTCAAGGTCCTCAACGGCCTGACCCTGGCCGGCGCCGAAATCGATGAGATCGCCTGCTACCTGACCGGCAACCGCAATGCGGCCGGCGCCTTCGGCATCAGCGAGTTCGAGATCAGCGACAAGCATGGCCGGCTGCACCGGGTCTACAACGCCAAGATCAATATCCACCGGCGCACCGGCCAGCCGGTCTATCTTGGCCTGCGCGAAGAAGACCTGCTGGCCTTCTCGG
The DNA here is from genome assembly GCA_018780415.1 of Roseateles sp. Taxonomy (GTDB): domain Bacteria; phylum Pseudomonadota; class Gammaproteobacteria; order Burkholderiales; family Burkholderiaceae_C; genus Paucibacter_A. The sequence goes on from JADMJQ010000227.1 coordinate 4,459, forward strand.
CCGTGCCGACCTGACGGCGCCGCGATGCAAGCACCAAACGCAGGCTTGGGCGAGCGCCGCAATCTGACCGTCTTGTTCGCCGATTTATCGGAGTCCACCCGGCTCGCCGACGCCATGCAGGCCGAGGCCTACTCCGCCATGTTGCGCGACCTGCGTGCGCTCTATCAAAGCGTGGTACCGCGTCACGGCGGGGTGGTGGTACGCATCCAGGGCGACGGTCTGTTGGCCATCTTTGGCCACCCCGAGATGCGTGAGGACGACGGCCGGCGCGCCACCGAGGCCGCGCTTGAGTTGCATCAACAAGTGCGCCTGCTGCGGCCCCACAGTGGCATGCCGCAATGGCCGCATGGGCAGGACTTGAGCCTGCATTCGGGCATCCACGCCGGCATGGTTTTGATCGAGGCCGGCGACGCGGTCCGGGGGCGCTTTGACCTGCTCGGCAACACGCCGAATTTTGCCGCCCGCTTGTCGGACGAGGCCGGCGCCGACGAAATCCTGGTCAGCGAAGAGACGCTGGGCCTGCAGAGCCACTATTTCCAGACCAGCGAGCGCCGGGCGGTGCAGCTGAAGGGGCGCAATACGGCCCTGTCGGTCTATGCGATCAAAGGCCGGGCCTCGATTGGCCGGCGTTTCGAGGCCAGCCAGCAGCGCGGCCTGGCGCCCTTTGTCGGCCGCGTGGACGAGCTGCGGCGCTTGGACTGTGCCTTAGCAGCGGCCATCCAGGGCCGGCCATCCTGGATCAGCGTGCGGGCCAATGCCGGCGTCGGCAAGACCCGCTTGACCGAAGAGTTCTTGTTGCGTGCCGCAGCGCTGGATTGCCAGCTGCAGCGCGGCTATTGCGAAAGCTATCTGAGCGCCGAGCCGCTACAACCCTATCTGCAGATCCTGCGGGCGCTGGCGGCGCAGGGCAATTGCGAGGCCCAGCGCCTGCTGAACGCGCCAAGCCCGGCGCGCCAAACCGGCCTGCTGCAACTGCTGACGGGCCTGGCCGGGCAGCGCCCTCAACTGGTTTTCATCGACGACCTGCAATGGGCCGACGACGCCAGCCTGATGCTGCTACATCGCCTGCATGTGCTCGCGGCCGAGCAAAGCCTGCCGCTGCTGCTGTTGACGGCGACGCGGCCATTGGAGACCGAATTGCCCGCCAGCGGCGCCGTGGTGCTGGAGCTGCCGCCCTTCAATGCGACCGAGGCCGAACAGGCGGTTGTTCATTTGCTGCCCGCCACCGACCCCTTTGTGGCCGCCGATATTCAGCGTCATTCGGGCGGCAACCCCTTGTTCATCGAGGAGCTGTGTCACGCCATCAAGCATGAACAGGCCGGCCGGCGAGCGCTCAGCCGGCCGCGCGCGGCCTCCACCGGCCAAGCCTGGCTGGCGGCGCTGACGCTGTCGCGGGTAGCGCGGCTGGCGCCTGAGCAAGCTGCCTTGTTGCGAGCGGCGGCGGTGATCGGCAACGTCATCCCGGCCTGGCTGTTGCAGCGCTTGACCGGCTGCGGCGAGCAGCACCCGGCCATGCTGGCACTGGCCGAGCATGATCTGGTGTTCCCGGACCGGCGGGCCGGCTTCTTCCGCTTCAAGCATGGCTTGACCCGCGATGTGGTCTACGAATCAATAGGCTGGCATGAGCGCCAGGCCATGCACCGCCACATCGCCGCCGAGCTGCGCTCGCAAGTGCAGGACACAACACCCCGCCAAGCCACCGATGAATTGCTCGGTTATCACGCGGCTGCGGCGGGGCAATGGGCGGAGGCGGCCATTCATGCCGAGCGCGCCGGCGACCAGGCCTTGGCGGCGTCGGCACTGGACCGGGCCAAACAGCAATATCGCTCGGCGCTGGCCGCGCTGGAGCAAATGCCGGCCTGTGCGGAGATCGACGCCAGGTGGGTGGCGATCGCGCAGCGCTTTGGCATCGCCTGCGTGTTTGATGCCTCGCGCGCCGATCTGCGCGTGCTGCAGCATGCGGTTCTGTTGGCCCAGCGCAGCCATGAGGCAAGCGTGCTTGCGCGCGCCCACTATGGGCTGGCCTATGCGAGCTACGCGCTCGGTGATGTCAAGGACGGTCTCAACCATTGCGCCCGCGGGCTGACGGCCGCGCAGCACATCGGCGCCGGCCACGCGACGCTGGTCGCGCAACTGCAGGGTGCCCAGGGTCAGCTATTGGCTGCGGCGGCCGACTACCCCGCAGCACTGACCCGCCTGGACGAGGCGATCGCGTTTTTGCGCCCCTTGAGCCAGGCGCAGATCGCGCCGGCCAGGCCGGCCGTCAGCCTGGCCTATTCGCTCGCCTGCCGCGCCTATGTCTTGGGCGATCTGGGGCAGTTTGAGCAGGCACATACCTGCTTTGATGAGGCCCTGGCCATCATTCAAGGGTCTAACCATGCCGTCGAAGCGTCGGTGCAGGGCTGGCGCTCCGCCGTGTTCTTGTGGCAGGGCCGTTGGGCCGAGGCGCAGCGGGCGGCAGCCGAGGCGCACCGCATCGGTGGCCTGGTGCGCAGCCTGTTCACCTTCTCCATGGGCCATGCAGCCGGCGCGTTTGCGAGCTGGCAGGCCGAGCGCTCGCCCTTGGCTGCACAAAGCCTGCAAGACGCAGCGAGCTGGCTGGGCTCGCGCGGCGGCGGCCTGTTCGCCTCGTTGATTCATGGCTGGTTGGCCGAGGTGCTGGCCGAGCAAGGCGATGTTTGCGGGGCCCGGCACCAGCTAGCCCTGGCCTTGCGGCGTGGCCGGCAGCGTGACTGGATAGGTGTGGCAATGGCTTACCGGGCCGTTGCTCGCAGCGCAGCAGCGGTGGGCCAAGCCGCACGTGCGCGGCACTATCTGGCCGCCGCAGAAGCGGTGGCGGCACGGCGCGGTTCGACCCACGAGGCCGCCGTCAACCGCCTGTGCGCGGCCGAGCTGGCTTTGGAACAGGGTCAGCCGGCGCAGGCATTGCTGAGCCAAGCCGCCGCGGCCTTCGAGGCCTTAGCGATGAACCGGCATTTGCAACTGACACAGCGTTTGATGGCGACGGTCTAGCTCGGTTCAACGCTTGCGGGCAAAGAACGCCTCAATTTCTTCCAGCGTCTTGCCCTTGGTTTCCGGCAACAGGAAGGCCGCGGTCAAGAAGTAAATCACCGTGCAGCCGGCCCAGAAGAAGAACATCGCGGCATAACCGTGATTGCCCACGGTGGGCAAAAACACTGCCGCAATCGTGGTGGAGACAAACTGGTTGATCAGCAAGGCGATGCTCATGCCGTTGGAGCGGATCCGCGTCGGCATCAGCTCCGACAAGGCCAGCCAGACGCAGACGCCGGGGCCGACGGCAAAGAAGGCCACAAAGGCGAAGATGCAGGCCGTCACCAACCAACCATGGGTCTGGCTGGGCACCGGGCCGATCAGCGCTTGCTCGATCACCAGCGGCGCCGTCGCCGCGCTGCGGGGGTCGGCAAAGGGGTTCAGATGCAGGCGGCGAAAGAAGGCGCCGATCACGCTGTCGGCCTGCACGGTGTGCTCGCGCAGGATCTCGATGGGCTTGGCATCCGGCTCGTCGCTGCGCCGACTCTGCACATTGCTGAAGTCGCCGAAGGAATAGGACAGCGTCAGCTGCTGCGGCGCCCCGCCTGCGGGCACGCCCAGCGCGGCCAAGCTGGCGCTGTCAAAGCTCATCTGCAAGCTGTCCTGCACGACCCGCTGCTGCAGCGCCGGTTTGACATCGATGCGGCCGCGCTCGGCCAGCAGGAACAAGCTGCCCGCCAAGAGCAGCGCCACACAAATGCCACCGCTGCCCAGCATCAACAGGAATTTGCGGCCCTTGCGGTCCACCAAAACCAAGGCCACCACCGTCATCAGCGCGTTCAAGACCTTGATCGCCACATCGGCCGCATTGGCCGTCGAGCCGGCCAGGCCGGCCTGGTTGAGGATGTTGACCACATAGGCGAGGATGGAGTTGATGCCGGTCGCCTGGGTGAAGGCCAGGATCAGGCAGGCCAGCAAAAACGGCGCCAGATAGCGGCGGCTGAACAGGGGCTCGCGCTGCGCCGCGTCCCGGCCGCTGCCTCGGACGCGCTGCATGGCGGCCAACTCCTGCTCGGCATCGGCCGCGCTGCAGCTGCGCAGCAAGGCGCGGCGGGCGGCGGCGA
>JADMJQ010000227.1:8583-13044 GCA_018780415.1 Roseateles sp.
GGATTGCGCCAGGAGATCATGAACACTGTATGGCCGCGGCCGACCAGCCAGCGCGGCGATTCGCTCAAGAACAGGGTGCCGATGGTGAACACCAGGCCGGGCCCCAAGCAGATCCAGAAAATATCGCGCCAGGCCTGGTCCTTGGCGGCAAACAGGCCGGCACTGCCTGCACCGATGGCGGCTTCCACCTCGCGGGCGTAATAGAGGCCGATCAGGGCGGCCACCACCAAGCCTATGGTCAAGAGCAGCTGAAACATCGCCGTGCCGCGGCCGCGTTTGTCGGCCTGCAGCGCTTCGGCCAAATACAGCGGCACCACCACGCCGATCAGGCCGCCGCTGACACCCTGCAGCAAACGGCCCAGCAGCAGCGGCAGATAGCCGTCGGCCAGCGCAATCATCGGGATGCTTGCGCTGAACAGCAGGCCGCTCAAGACCATCACCTTTTTGCGCCCAATCCAATCGGCCAGCGCGCCGGCAAACAAGGACGACAAGACGCTGCCCAAGAGCACGGCCGCGACAATGAAGCCCAGCTGCTGTGCGCTCAGGCGCCAGGTGATGGATGCGGTGGCCTCCAGATAGGGCAACGCGCCGGCGATGATGCCGATGTCGATGCCGTACAGCAGGCCGCCCATGCCGGCGATGAAGAGCATGAAGCGCATCGGCCAAATTTTTGGCGCATCAACGGCGGCCACGGGTACAGTGAAGGCTGGGGCATTCATGCGGCAAAGTCCTTGAACAAGAGAATCAATCGCGGGGAACAAATTCACCTTCGATGACCACGGTCTGCAGCTGCAGATCGGCATCGAAGACGACCAGATCGGCCCAGGCACCGGGCGCAATACGGCCGCGCTCGGCCAGGCCCAGGTAGTCGGCCGGGTGGCTGGAAAGGCAGTTCGAGGCGGCGGCCAGATCCAGGCCAATGGCCAGCAAATTGCGCAGCGCCTGGTCCATCGTCAAGGCGCTGCCGGCGAGCGAGCCGCTCGCGAGTCGAACACAGCCGAGGCACTTCATCACGCGTTGTGAGCCGAGCGCATACTCGCCGTCCGGCATGCCGGTGGCGGCCGTCGCGTCGGTCACGCAATAGAGCTTGGGGATGGCACGCAGCGCCGCTCGCATCGCACCCGGATGCACATGCTGCAGGTCCGGGATCAGCTCGGCATACTCCGCATGCGCCAACGCCGCGCCGACGATGCCGGGCTGGTAATGACTCAGTGCCGTCATGCCATTGAACAAATGGGTGAAGCCGGCCACGCCGGCATCCAGCGCCGCCACTCCGTCTTCATAGCTGCCGGCCGAATGGCCGATCTGCACGCGGATGCCCAACTCGTTCAGCTGCGGGATCAGGGCCAGGTGTCCGCTCAATTCGGGCGCTAGCGTCAAGACCTTGATGGGCGCGATGGCGTGATAGTGCAGCACCTGCTCCAGCGTGGCCGAGCAGACCAGATTCGGCTGCGCGCCAAGGCGCTTGGCGCTGATGAAGGGACCCTCCAGATGCACGCCGAGGATGCGCGCCGTGCCGGGTGCTCGCTCAAGCATGGCCTCGGCCAGGCCGTCCAGCGCATGTTCAATCGAGGCCGGGCTGGCGGTCATGGTCGTGCCCAGCAGGCTGGTTGTGCCGTGTTGGGCGTGGGCGCGCGCGACTTCCACCGCTGTCTCGCCCCCTTGCATGATGTCGACGCCAGCACCGCCATGCACATGCAGGTCGACAAAGCCGGGCAGGATGGTCAGCTCAGCTGAGGCACTCGCGTCCGGCCGGATGCTGAGCACGCGTTCACCGAACTCGACCCGGCCGAGCAGCCAGCCGGCCGGCGTCAGGATGCGGCCCGAGAGCGATTGAGAATTGCTCATTCAACAATGATCAATTCGATGCCGAGCCGCTGCAGGCCGTCACGGTATTCGGCGCTGATGCCGGCGTCGGTGATCAGCGTGTGCACGCGCTCAAGCTGCACGATGCGGTGCAGGCTGACGCGGCCGAACTTACTGGAGTCGCTCAAGACGATGACTTTCTTGGCCCGCTCCACCATCATGTGGTTGAGGCGCGCTTCGGCCTCATGGTGGGTGGTCAGGCCGAACTGCAGATCGCAGCCGTCAACACCCAAGAACAGCTTGTCAAAAATATAGCCCCCCAGACAGGCCTCGGCCTGGCTGCCCAGGATAGACAAGGACTTCTTGCGCAAGAGGCCGCCGGTCAGCATCAGCTCAACGCCCTCGGCGTCAGCCAACTCCCAAGCGATATTGAGCCCGTTGGTCATCACCGTGACATTGCGCAGATCGCGCAAATGGTGAGCCAGCGCCATCGTGGTGGTGCCGGAGTCGATGATGATGTTGTCACCGCTCATCACCATCTGCGCCGCGCGGGTGCCGATGCGCTCCTTCAAGCTGGTGTTCAAGCCGTCTTTCTGGCGAATATTGTGTTCTTGCGGCGGCATGCGCTTGAGTGCGGCGCCGCCATAGCTGCGCGTCACCAGACCCTGGTCCTCGAAGGCCGCCAGGTCGGTGCGTATGGTCACCGCGGACACGCCCAGCCTGGGCGCCAGGTCCGACACCTGCACGCTGCCGCGCTCCATCAGCAGCTGCATGATTTGCTCACGGCGCTGGCCGGTGTTGCGGCTAGGCGGTTTAGTCTTGCTCATCGATTCATTGCTTTCGTTTCGGGGAATCGAACTTTAAGCGATCGAAAGCTCTGGCCCAGCCGGATTTTCGCTTCCGCCCTGGCGGTTGCGGCTGCAGGCCCGCGCATAACGTGCCAACACCATGCCAACCTTGTGCTGCGCCAGCGCCAGCGGCTTGGCCTGCAACTCACCGCGCAGCACCGCATCGAATTGCTCGGGCAGGTATTGACTCAGCAGCGGCAAAGGCATGCTTTGCTGCTCCAGATTGGCGATCAGGCGCGCCAGGGCGGCCAGCACGGCGGCATCACCCCAGTAATAGCGGCAACGGTCGCTGAGCGCATAGGCGCGCAAGAGATGCTGTTCGGCCGGGCTGCCGCTGTAGTGCTTTTGCCAATGCTTGGGCTCGGCCAGCATGCGCTGCTCCAGCACCGCCGGCAGTTGCGATTGGCGGCCAAACGGCACTATCTCGCGCTCGATCGCGGCCAAGGCAAACCAGGCCTCGCGCAGAGCGAAAGTGACGGCCGGGCCGACCTTCAAAATCGCAAAATGATCGCGCACCAGCGCATGCATGGCGGCTTCGGTTTGGTAGTCGGTCGAATGGGCCTCGAACACCAGCGTCGGCGGGTCGGTCTGCTCGGCAACGAAGCGGGACAAGGCGGCCGCCGCCGCCGGCTGGTAATGCTGGATCTGGCTGTGGTCAAAGTCCACGCCGGGCTGCACCACCATCGCCACCACGCGCTGCCAGGCGGCCTGCAAGCCATGCTGGGCAAAGGCCTGACGGTGCACCGCCAGCGTCAAGGCGGCCGCGGCCGGCGTGGTGACGGCCAAGCCCGCGCCCAGCGAGGCCTCGCCGCCGGGGATGGGCACCTCGGTGCCGATCACATAGACCGGCGGCGCCAGGCCCGCGTCCCGCGCCGCGGCCTCGGCCACCAGGGCCAATTGCGCCGAGCGCTCGGCGACCGTGGCATCGGGCAGGCGCTGCGGGTCGTCGGCGCAAGCCATGCTGCAGTCAAGATGGATCTTCTCGAAGCCGGCGGCGACATAGCTGCGGATCAGCTCGCATGCAAACGCCATCGCTTCGCCGGCCGGCAGATGCTGCCAGGCGTTGGGGCCCAGGTGGTCGCCGCCAAGAATCAGACGGTCGGCGGCAAAGCCGGCTTGCTCGGCCAGCCGCAAAACATAGTCACGAAACTGCGGCGGCGTCATGCCGGTATAACCGCCGAACTGGTCGACCTGGTTGGAGGTCGACTCGATCAGCAGCGGCGTGGCGTACTGCTTGGCCACCACGAACGCGGCCTGCAACACATACTCATTCGCCGAGCAAACGCTGTAGATGCCGACCGGCTGACCCTGACGGTGGGCGGAGATGATTTCAAGTAGCTGAGACATCAGGAGCAATCCGGGCTTCGTTCAAGAAAAGAGTTTGGCGCGCCAGCAAGGCCGCACCGCGGGTGCCGCCGGCGTCACCGAAAACGGGCGGCAAGATCGGCGGCACGCTGGCGCCGCTGAACAGATGGCGGGCCACCGCCGCCGGCAAATCCCGGTACAGCCGCGCCAGCTTGGACAGGCCGCCGCCCAGCACGATCACATGCGGGTCCAGCGCCAACACCAGGCCGGCCAGGCCCTGCGCCAGCAGGTCCAGATGCACCAGCAGGGCGCGCTGGGCCAGGGCCTCACCGGCCTCGGCGCGCTCATTGATGGCCGCCGCGTCGAGCGCGGCGCCACCCAAGTGCCGATACAGCGCGGCCATGCCGCGGCCGGCAACATAACGCTCCCCACACCCGTTCCGGCCGCAGCCGCAGGGCCAGCCCGGCAGGCCATAGCGCGCCTGCGCGGCGGCCGCCAAGGG
>JADMJQ010000227.1:13054-37083 GCA_018780415.1 Roseateles sp.
AGTTGGTTGTAGCCGCGCAAAAGCCGGCCGGCCACGCAGTAGCCGCCGCCCGCGCCGGTGCCCAGGATGGCGCCGAACATGCTTTCGGCGCCGGCCGCCGCGCCGCCATTGGCCTCGGACAGCGCAAAACACTGGCAGTCATTGCCGACGCTGATGGGCCGCTGCAGGCGCTGACTCAAGGCGGGGGCGACGGCCTGGCCGGTCAGCGCCGGCACATTGGAGCTGAGCTGCAAACCGCTGCGCGGGTCAAGCACGCCGGGCAGACCCAGGCCGACGGCGCCGCGCTGACCCAGGGCCGCGTCGGCGGCCTCGACCAAGCCCGCGACCGCAGCCACAAAGGCCGGGAAGCTCTGCGTCGGCGTGTCGACACGCTGGCGCCAAGTGGGTGTCAGCGCGGGCTGCGCGTAGGCGACCAGCTCGATCTTGCTGCCGCCGATATCAATGCCGTACAACATGGCTTCAGGGCGCGACGGGCGCCGCAGGTTCGCAATAGGGATGAATGGTGACGCCCTGGACGACACGGTTGACGGTGCCATCCGGGAAGGGGTTGTCAGGCGTCAGGCCCAGTGCCACCGAGCGCTGCAGCGCATATTGCTGCGCCACCAACAGCCACAGCGGCGCCAGCCAGCAGTCGCCTGCAGCGGCCAACTCGGCACTCACATCGCAGCACATATGGCCATCGGCCACGCTTGTGGGGCCTAGGCCCACTTGCAGCACGCGCCCGGCCACGCCCTCGCGACGCAGTTCGGCCAACAAGTCCTCATCAAAACGCCGCACATGGGCATCGGCCGAGGGGAACACGATCACCAAGGTGTGCTCGTTCAAAATCGCCTTGGGCCCATGGCGAAAGCCCAGGCAAGTGTTGGCGAAGGCCAGCACGCGGCCGCAAGTCAGCTCCAGCACCTTCAGCGCCGACTCCTTGGCCAGCGCCTCCAGCGGGCCGCTGCCCAGATACACCAGGCGCGCGAATGGCGCCTGCGCCAAGGCCGCGATCGGCGCCGCCCAGTCCCGCAACAGCGCATCTGCCTGAGCGGCCAGCGCCTCGATGCGCGCCAGGCGGGCCGCCCAAGGCTCGCGCCCAAAGGCCAGCAAGGCCGCCATTTGCATGCTGCTGAAGCTGCTCGTCATGGCGAAGCCGCGATCACAAGAACGCGCGGGCATCAGCAGATTCAGCGTATCGGCCGCGCCCTGGTTGCGGGTGAACAGCGCACCGTCGGCATTGCAGGTAATGTTCAGGAAGCGCGGCGCACCCACCAGCTGGCGCAGCAGCTCAACGGCGGCCAGGCTCTCGGGGCTGTTGCCGCTGCGCGCGAACGACACCAGCAAGGTCGGCTTATCACGCTCCAGATAAAGCGCGGGGTGTGAAATCAGGCTGGTGGTCGGCACCGCACGCACCTTGGCCGGCCAATTGCGGTTGATCTCATCGACCACGCCCTCGCCGCAAAAGGCCGAGCTGCCCGCGCCGGTCAGGATCACCCGGTGGCTGCCATCGCTCAGCCAGGCGCCGAGAAATGCATCCACCGCGGCCTGCTGCGGCGCGTCCAGCGAGCGCGCCAGCTCGCGCCACACGGCCGGTTGCTGGGCGATTTCTTCGGCCGTCGCCAGGCCACCGAGGGCCAGCCATGCGTCGCGGGAGCGGGTCAATATTAGGTTCATCGGGCGGAGTGGAACATGAAGTTCAGGGCTCGTGAGAGGCTCGTAAGGGGCTCATAAGAGGCGATATTTTCTTTCACTGTAGCAAACACGAAAGTAAAAAGAAAGTTAATTCTGAAAATAGTCACGCGCCGCCAATCACCCTCAATCATCGCAAGTACTTCCTAGGTATAGCTTGCATTCAAGCCGTCAACCACATCAGATCCGGCGGCCAGCAGCAAGCTCAATTTTCGATGCCGCCATTTATTTCTAGTGGTTTTCACCAAATTCAGGCCAATATCTTTCGATGTGGCTTTCACTCGTTTGACTCTCACCAAGGCCTTGCCTAGAGTGCGCAGCATTGAGCTTGACTAGGGCCTGTTGCGGCCGGGAGAACCACTGACATGAAGCATCGCTTGCGGCCGGTTTGGCGTCCTTCACTGATCGCCAGCGCCTGTGTACTTGTTGCGTGCGCAGCCGGCTCGGCAATGGCCGCCCCGGTCGGCAATTTGAAGGTCTTGCAGGCCGTCGCAGCGAGCCCGAGCAGCACGGCGGCGCCGCAATGGGACTTGCGCACCGACGGCCGGGCGCGCCTGCGCATCAGCCTCGTGCGCAGCGATGTACTGCGCATCGAGGCCAGCCCGAACGAGCAATTTGCAGCCAGCGAAGACAAGGCCGCGCCCATCGTGCTGCCGCAAGCACTGACGCCGACCGCGCCGATTGCGCACAAGCTCAGCGATCAGGGCGATCACCATCTGCTGCAAACCGACAGCCTGGCGCTGCGTATCTACAAGCAGCCGCTGCGTCTGGCGCTCTACCGCGCCGACAACAAGCAGCTGCTGTGGCGCGAAACCGAAAGCCTGGACCTCGGCGACAAGCTTTCGGTTCAAACCTTGAGCAGCGACAAAAGCGAACGTTTTTACGGCGGCGGCCAACAGAACGGCCGCTTCGAGTTCAAGGGCAAGCAGCTGGAGGTGTCCTACTCCGGCGGCTGGGAAGAAGGCGACCGCCCCAACCCGGCGCCGTTTTTGATGAGCTCACGCGGCTGGGGCATGTTGCGCAATAGCTGGCGCGACGGGTCCTACGATCTGCGTCAGAACGAACGCATCACGCTGGCCCACCAAGATGGCCGCTTCGACGCATTCGTCTTCGCCGGCCCCGGCATCCAGCAGGTGCTGGCGCGCTACACCGAGCTGACCGGCCGCGCCAAGATGTTGCCGCGCTGGGCCTATGAGTACGGGGACGCCGATTGCTTTAACGACGGCGACAACGTCAAGAAGCCCGGCACAACGCCCAAGGGCTGGAGCGACGGGCCTACCGGCAAGACGCCCGATGTGATCGAGTCGGTGGCCAAGAAGTACCGCGAGCACGATATGCCGGGCGGCTGGATCCTGCCCAATGATGGCTATGGCTGCGGCTATACCGACCTGCCCAAGGTCGTGGCGGGCCTGAGCGACTTGGGCTTTCGCACCGGCTTGTGGACCGAGAACGGTGTCGACAAGATCAAATGGGAGGTCGGCACGGCCGGCACGCGCGCGCAAAAGCTCGATGTGGCCTGGACGGGGGCCGGCTACCAGTTCGCGCTGGACGCCAACCAGTCCGCCTACCAAGGCATTCTGGACAACTCCGACGCGCGGCCGTTCTTGTGGACCGTGATGGGCTGGGCCGGCATACAGCGCTATGCCGTCACCTGGACCGGCGACCAGAGCAGTAGCTGGGACTACATACGCTGGCATATCCCGACGCTGATCGGCTCGGCCTTGTCGGGCCAGGTCTATGCGACCGGCGATGTGGACGCGATCTTCGGCGGCAGCCCCGAGACCTTCACCCGCGATCTGCAGTGGAAGACCTTCACCCCCGTCTTGATGGGCATGAGCGGCTGGGCAGCGCAGGCGCGCAAGCACCCTTGGGCCTATGAAGAGCCCTACCGCAGCATCAACCGAAAGTATCTGAAGCTGAAACTTCGGCTAACGCCCTATATGTATGGCTTGGCGCAAGAGGCCGAGGCCAGCGGAACGCCGATTGTGCGCGGGCTGATGTGGGATCACCCGCAGGATCCAAACGCGGCGACCGAGGCGTACAAATACCAGTTCCTGCTGGGCCGCGAGTTGCTGGTGGCGCCGGTGTACCGCAGCCAGGCGGCCACCCAGGGCTGGCGCGAAAACATCTACCTGCCCGAGGGCCTGTGGTTCGACTTCTGGGACGGCCGCCAGGTGCAGGCCGGCCCGGCGGGCAAGAGCGTCGATATGCAAGTGACGCTGGACAAGCTGCCGGTGTTCGTGCGCGCCGGTGCGATCCTGCCGATGTACCCGGAAGTGCTGTTCGACGGGCAAAGACCGAAGGATCAGCTGACGCTGGATCTGTATCCGCAGGGCGAGTCGAGCTACACCCTGTATGAGGACGACGGCCTGACGCGTCAGTACAGTGAACAAGGCCGGAGCAGCCGCCAAATCATCACGATGACAGCGCCGACTCAGGGCGCCGGAGATATTCGCATCCAGGTCGGTGCGGTGGTGGGCGACTACGCCGGCCAGGAGCCGGAGCGCAGCTTGGCACTGCTGGTGCACAGCCGCGCCAAGCCGCAGACGGTGGCGCTCGGGGGCCAGGTCTTGCCCGAGTTCGGCGAGCGAGCAGCGTTTGATGCTGCCGCGCAGGGTTGGTTTTTTGCTGCGAACGACAAGTTCGGCACCGTCCACATCAAGACGCCCAAGCGCAGCATTCGCCACGTGGCCGAGTTCACTTTGAGCATCGCCACCGATGCCGTGCTGGCCAAGAACGAGGACTTCCCGGCCGCACCGCTGCTGGGTCGCCAGGTGCCGGTGGACAGCCTGACCGTCGTCAACCGCCCGGGCGAAGAGCCCGGCCACGCGATCGAGAACGCCTTTGACGGCAAGCCCGAGACCTGGTTCCGCACCACCCGCAACCAGGCGATGCGCGCCGGCCCGCACGAGTGGGTGCTGGGTCTGGGCGAGCGCCGCATGATCGATGGCTTCGAGATCGCGCCGCGCAATGACAAGAACTGGAAGCATGGCCAGGTGCGCGACTACGAGGTCTATCTGGGTGACAACAACGGCGACTGGGGCCGACCGGTGCAAGTTGGGCAACTCAAGCTGCAAGAGGGCCTGCAGACCGTGAACTTCGCCAAGCCGGCCGCCGGCCGCCTGCTGCGCTTCCGGGTCTTGAGCACGCATAACGCCGATGCCGATCAGGCCTCAGCCAAGGTCGACGAGATGGTCACCGCCGTGTCCACACAGGCCGCCCCGGCCAAGGCCTTCAATGCGCTGGCGCCCAGCGAGGTCGAGCCCATCGTGCTGTCGGAGTTCCATCTGCTGGAGCAGCGCGCGGCCGAGGGCCAGGGCGAGCAACAAAGCTATTTGTCGGCGCTGCGACTGCCCAAGGGCATCGCCAAAGACCGGCCGGCCAGCGGGGCGGACGCGATGCGCATGAACGGCCTGCGCTTCCATCAAGGCCTGGGCGTGGGCGCGCAAAGCCGGCTGGACCTGCAGCTGCAAGGCGGCTGGCATCTGTTCCGCGCCGATCTGGGCATCGATGACAGCTGCCGCGCTGATGGCGGACTGCAGTTCCAGATCTGGGGCGATGAGCGCCTGCTTTACGACAGCGGCCTGGTGCAGGCGCCGGCCGTCGTCAAACCCGAAATCGATGTGCGCGGCTTGACGACCTTGAGCCTGCGCACGCTGGGTGCCGTCGGCAAACAAGCCCACAAGGTCTGCGCCAACTGGGCCAACGCGGCGCTGCTGGGCGTGGACGGCGCCACAGCAGCCATCAAACCATCAGGGCAGAAACGCTGAAGCCCCGCATCAATCGTGATGGGCCAGCAATAACTCAAGAACTAGGCGGCAGATGGGTCTGACCGCCTTCAACCGGAGAACAAAAGATGAAACTTACAAAATTGGCCGCACTATTGGCCGCCGCGGGTCTGGCACAGATGACGCATACGGCCCACGCGGCCGAGGAGCTGGACCGGGTAGAAGTGACCGGCTCCAGCATCAAGCGGGTCAATGCCGAGACGGCGTCGCCGGTGCAGGTGATCAGCGCCCGGCAAATCGAAAGCATGGGCGCCCGCACCCTGATGCAGGTGCTGGACAACCTGCCCGCCGCCAAGCCCGGCCAGCAAGACTTCCGCTCGATGTACACCGGCTCGGACGGCGCCTCGCAGGCCAATCTGCGTGGCCTCGGCGCGCAAGGCACCTTGGTGCTGTTGAACGGCCGCCGCCTGTCCTTCTATGGCGCGCCGGAAGGCTTCCAGACCCAGTTCGTCAATATCGACGCCATCCCCGTCGCCGCGATTGAACGGATGGAAGTGCTGACCGACGGCGCCTCGGCCGTCTATGGCTCCGACGCGATCGCCGGCGTCATCAATGTGATCACCAAGCGCAACTACCAAGGCCTGGAGGTGAGCGGCACGACCGACCATTCCAGCGAGGTCAAGGCCTTCGGCGAACACCAGGCCAGCGCCACATTCGGCTTCGGCGACCTGGACCGCGACCGTTTCAATATCTACGGCTCGGTGAACCTGTTCAAGCGCGACCGCATCGCTTTTTCGGATACCTATCTGAAGCGGCCCGAACATTTCTACGTCAACAACCCCAACTTCATCAGCAATTTGCGCATAGGCGTCGGCAGCGAGCCCGGCGTGATGAACCCCGGCAGCTTGTTTGTGTTCGACTCCAAGAACGTGCGCACCAGCATGGCGGCACCGGGCTGCAACAACGTCTTCACCTCGGGCGCCAACAAGAGCTGCGTCGTCAATGGGCTGGCCAATCAGCTTGACACGGGGCCGAGATCCGAGCGTGCCACCGGCTACATCGCGGGCCGCCTCAATATCAGCCCCGAGATGGAAGGCTTCGCCGAGTTCGTCTACACCGACATCAATCTGCGCAGCGAACGCGGGCCGGGCAGCTTCAGCAGCGGCCAGACCATCAACTGGTACTCGCGCAACACCGGCACCACATTGAATACCTTTATCGCGCCGTTCCTGGGGCCCAATAACGTGTACAACAAGCTGACACCGGAGCTGCAGGCCAAGATGGGCGGCGCGGCCGGCCTGAGCTATTTGCTGCAAGACGCCATTGGGCATTTTGGGCAAGAGACCACCGACAAGAGCTACCGCGCCATGACAGGCTTGCGCGGCACCTTGTTTGGCGACTGGGACTACGAAACCGCCTTGAGCGTGGCGGGCAGCGACTCCACCGTCTTTCAGACCGGCAATATCAACACCGTCGGCTTCGAGAAAGCTTTTGGCCCCTTCACCTATGACCCGGTCAGCAAGCGCAGCTTCATCCCCGACAAGCCGGCCTACCAGTTCGGCGTGATCAACGAGGCGAATGCGGCCTTGATCCGCGCGGCCTTCCCAACCTTTGACATCCGCTCGCACACCAAGCTGATCAGCCTGGACGGCAAGATCGAGGGCAAGGTCGCGACGCTGCCGGCCGGCGATGTGCGCGCCGCTTTTGGCTACAACCTGATGCGGGAATCGTTCGAGACGCCTGGCAACAAGGACGCGGCCGATGGCCACATCACCCAGCAAGGCGGCTCCTGGTTTGACGGCCAGCGCACCATTGGCGCGCTGTTCAGCGAGGCCATCGTCCCCATCACCAAGAGCCTGGAGCTGGACGCCGCCGTGCGCCTGGACAAGTACCCGAACTTCGCCGCTAATCTGGCACCCAAGGTCGGCCTGAAGTTCCGCGCCATGCCTGAGCTGCTGCTGCGCGGCACCTACTCCCAGGGCTTCCGGGCGCCGAACTTGGCCGAATCCGGCGAAGGCGGCGTGTTCGCGCAACGCGGCGGCATGAAGGACACCATCCGCTGCGACGAGACCAATGCGATCGCCAATCAGCTCAAGAAGTCGGTATCCGCTGCGGACCAGGACCTGGGCAAGAACTTGCTCAACAGCAACTGCAGCAACAATATTGCCGGCCTGACCCCGCCCAACAAAGACCTGAAGCCCGAGACGGCCAAGAGCGGCACCTTGGGTCTGGTGTTCCAGCCCGGCAAAGACTTCGATATCTCGGCCGACTATTGGCTGATTCAGCGCCGCGCCGAAATCATCCGCCAGGACTTCCAGGAACTGTATGACCAGTACGCCGAGAAATACGGTCCGACCCTGGCCGGCGCGCCCGGCGTGATCCGCAGCCCCATCACCGACACCGACAAGAGCAATGTCGCCGCGGCCGCCGCCATGTGCGCCAACCCGGCCAACGCGGCCGCCTGTACCGGCAAACCGCTGAGCTATACGGTGGGCCTGCTGGCCGGCATGAGCAATAGCTATCTGAACCGCGGCCGCACCTTGGTCGATGGTTTTGATATCGACGCGCGTGGTCGCTTCAGTCTGGGGGATATGGGCAAGCTCAGCCTCGGCGTGGCTGCCACCATCATGAATCGCAACAAGCATGATGACGCGCTGGGCGACGGCTTCTCGCAAAACTATGTCGGCTATTACGGCCAGCCCAAGTACCGCGCTACCTTCAATGCCGACTGGCGCTATCAGAACTTCGGCAGCAGCTTGTTCGTCAACTACACCGGCGGCACCAAGTGGGCTTACGACAAGGGCGACGAAGAGAACAACAATCCGACGACTTGCACGGCGGCCGACGTGGCCCTGCCTGCCAATCTGTGCGGCGGCGCGCCGTCTTTCTACACGGTCAACTTGGGATTCAACTGGGCGCCGATCAAGGCCTTGAACTTGGGACTGAACATCAAGAATGTCCTGAACCAGCAGCCCGAGTACGACCCGAACGGCTGGGAAGGCTATAACCACGCCCAAAACGTCTTTGGCCGCGTGTTCAGCGTGTCGGCCGGCTACAAATTCTGGTAAGAAAGACAAGATGACAACGACTCCTAAAACCCAGGCCTTGGCCGGCAAGCAGGCGGTCTTTTGCCTGTTGCTGACCTCGCTGGCCGCTTGCGGCGGCGGCGCCGGCATCGCGGACGAGCCCGTCTCGCCAGCAGCAGCGGCCGCTGTACTAGAAGGCCCGAGCGCGCGGGCGCTGGCCGCGCCTGCGCTCACCGCCGCCAAGGCCCGCGCGCCACTGGTGGCTCTCGGCGGCAATGCCTACATCACCCAAGCCGGCCCCGACGCGAGCGAGTGGATCTCCAATGAAGACGGGCTGATGGAATGGACCGACCCGGCCACGGTGATCAGCACTTACGTGCGGGTCGCGCAGCCGGGCAAGTTCAATATCGTGCTCAAGGGGAGCGCGCCGGATGGCGGCGTCAGCACCGTGCGCATCACGGCCCAGGGCAAGAGCTTCACCCAGCGTTTGACCGCAGGGAATGGGACGAGTAACGGCCAGTTCACCGGCCTGGCCACGGTGGAGGTGGCCCAAGCCGGCTACGTCAAGATCGATGTGCAGGGGCTCAAGCGCACGGGCGCCGAGTTCGGCCGCCTGAGCGCGATTGAGCTCAGCGGCACGGCCGCCACCGGCCTGCTCTATGCCAATGCGCCGGAAGACTATTACTGGTCGCGCCGCGGTCCCTCGGTGCATCTGTCCTATGCCGTGCCGGCCAACACCGAGTACGCCTATAGCGAGCTGCAGATCCCGGCCGGCGAAGACCCGATCGGCTCCTACTTCATGGCCAATGGCTTCGGCCAAGGTTATATGGGCATACAGGTGAACGGGCCGAACGAGCGCCGCGTGCTGTTCTCGGTCTGGGACCCGGATGGCGGCGGCAAAACCAGCTTGGTCAAACGCGGCCCGGATGTCGTCGTCAACGAGTTTGGTGGCGAAGGCACCGGCGGCCAGTCCTATCTGCTCTACCCCTGGGTGGCCGGCAACACCTATAAGTTCATCACCCGCGTGCGGCCCGACGGCCAAGGCGCCAGTCTGTACTCGGCCTGGTTCTATGCACCCGAAGATGGCCAATGGCATTTCATCGCGACCTGGAAGCGCCCTAACATCTCAACCTGGCTGACCGACTTTTACGCCTTTGCCGAAAACTTCGAGGGCGACCACGGTTGGCGCCATCGCAAAATGCTGCATGGTCAGCAATGGGCGGTCAACCAAGACGGCACTTGGAAAGAGCTGAACCGCGCCCGCTTCACCGTCGATGCGACCGGCGCCAACCAGCAGCGCATGGACTATGCCGGCGGCGTCGACGCCAGCGGTAAGTTCTTCCTGCGCAATGGCGGCTTCTTCAATGAGACGGTGGCGGTCGGCCAATACTTCACGCGCCCACTGACCGGCCTCAAGCCGACCGTTCAACTCGACACCCTGCCTTGACGGCGAGCGCCGACCATCCCATATGCTCGGCCGATAGATCCAAACCCGATGACGACGACAGCAATGACCATGAACCGCAGAAATTTTTTCCTCTCGTCCGGCGCCGTTGTTGGCTCCGCCGGCTTGCTGAGTCCGGCTTTTTCCGCCGCCCGCCCGCGCCTTCGGGTGGGCCTGATCGGCACCGGCATGCGGGGTCAGGTCTTGCTGAAAGAGTTGCTGCGCCGCGAGGATGTGGACGTGGTGGCGCTGTGCGATATCGAACCCATCATGCTGGGACGCGCGCTGGCGATGGCGGAGAAGCACCAAAAGCCCAAGCCGCAGACCTTCGGCGCGGGCGGCGACAAACTCGCCTATCTGCAGCTGCTGGCGCAAAAGGATCTGGATGCCGTCATCATCGCCACGCCCTGGGAGCTGCATGCGTCAATGGCGATCGCGGCGATGGAGGCGCGGGTCGCGGTCGGCTGCGAGGTCGTCGCCGGCATCACGCTGCAAGACCATTGGGATGTGTTGCGAGCGCAGCAGCGCACCGGCACGCCCTATATGCTGCTGGAGAACGTCTGCTACCGGCGCGACGTGATGGCGGTGTTGCAGATGGTCAGGGCGCAGATGTTCGGCGAGCTGGTCCATCTGCAAGGCGGCTATCAGCATGATTTGCGCGCGGTCAAGTTCAACTCGGGTGACCCGGCCAAGCCCTACGGCGGCGGCGTCGAGTTTGGTGAAAAGGGCTGGTCCGAGGCGCGCTGGCGCACCCAGCACTCGGTCGAGCGCAATGGCGAGCTCTACCCCAGCCACGGCATCGGCCCCTGCGCGATGTACACCAATATCCACCGCGGCAACCGCTTCACCCATATCAATGCCTTCGCCAGCAAGGCGCGCGGCCTGCAGGACTTTGTCGCCAACAAGATGGCGAGGCCCGAGCACCCGTCGGCCAAGGTCAAGTTCAAGCTCGGCGATGTCATCACCACCACGCTGGCCTGCGAGAACGGCGAGACCATCCTCTTGCAGCACGACACCTCGCTGCCGCGCCCCTATTCGCTGGGCTTCCGGGTGCAGGGCACCAACGGCCTGTGGATGGACCTGAACCAATCGGTGCATTTCGAGGGCATCAGCCCGCCGCATCAATGGGAGCCTCTGCAACCCTACCAAGACAAGTTCGAGCATCCGCTATGGAAGAAGCATGCCGCCACCGCGGCCGAGGCCGGCCATGGCGGCATGGATTGGTTTGTCGTCAACGCCTTCATCGAGGCGCTGAAGGCCGACGCGGCCATGCCGATCGACATCTATGACGCGGTGGCCTGGAGTGCGATCACACCGCTGTCCGAGCAGTCCATTGCCGAGGGTTTCAAGACCCTGCCCTTCCCGGACTTCACCGAAGGCAAGTGGAAGACGCGCAAGCCGATCTTTGCTTTTGGAGACGCTTACTGAGGCAGCGGCTAGGGCTCAACAAGCGCTGTTCATCGCCGCCAAAGCCGTTTCACGCTTTGCCGCCTGCGCTTCATCGCTTGGCCGTGGCACCGAGTTGCGATTTTGCAGACACTGCAGACATTGCAACGGAGGAGCCCCCTCAACCCCAAGGAGCCGCAGCCATGAACACCAGCCGCCACCATTCGCTTTTGACCACCTTCCTGACCGCCTTCGGTGCCGTCGCCGCCTCGGCCGTGCTCGGCCTGAATCTGGCTGCACAGGCCGATCAAGCGGCGACTCAGCAGCAGGTGGAACAGCAGCAAGTGGAACAGCGGCAGGCAGGTGAAATGGCAGCGCAGGTGCACAAGCTGCCGACGGTGTTGATTGAAGGCCGCCGTCAGGCCTGAGCCGGGCCCAACGGCGCGCCAGCGCTTGTAATATCGCCCCCTCATCGGGGGTGGTATGAAAAACAGATTGCACACATCAACGAGCATCCGGCGGCATGTGCTGAAGCTGGGCCTCTTGGCCCAGGTTTTGATCTTGACGGCATGCGGTGGCGGCGGCGACAGCGGCTCTGCCGCGCCCGAACCTGCGCCGCTGCCCGTGCCGCCCTTGAGCGCCGAATGCCAGCCCGGCTCGGTCGCCAAGCTGGTGCAAGAGGCCACGCCGCTGCCGGGACGTAACACCGAGATTGCACTGCTCGCCTGCAGCGGCAAAAGCCTGTCGTCCCTGAGCTGGCGCCAAAGTGCCGGCGCGGCCTTGAACCCGCTCTCGGCGCGCTCGCAGGCGATCACGGTCGCCCCGGCCGTCGGCCAGGCCTACCGCTTCGAGCTCAGCTATCAGGACGGCCAAGGCAGCAACTTCAGCCACAGCGTGCAGCTGGAGGCCAAGGCGGCGGCCAGCGACACGGCCGTCTCGCTGCGCGGCGAGCCCTCGGTGCTGGCCGGCGGGCGCAGCTCGGTGCGCGTCACCAGCGACCAGATGAGCGAGGCCGATTGGGCCCAAGCGACCATTCTGTGGCGCCAATTGGACGGCCCGACGGTGGACCTGGGCGACACCCATGCGCCACGCGTCGTCTTCACCGCACCGCAGACAGCGCAGGACGCGATGCTGCGCCTGCAAGCGACCATCACCCTGCCCAACGGCAGCCAGCTCAGCGGTCAGTTCAATCTGCTGGTGCAGGCGCCGCCGCCGGGCGTGCCGGCCGAGCCCCTGTTCCCCGCCAATGACCCGGTCAGCCGCGTCTACCCCTATCTGCCCCAGGGCCCCTTCGCCTCGGCCTTGGACGAGTGCATCTACAACCCGCGGCTGAGCAATAGCAATCTGTGCACGCTCGGAAAGCTGCCCTTGCTGGGCCAGGCCAGCGGCGGCCAGGTGCCGACGGTGGAGCAGGTGATGCAGCGGGTGTTGGTGTCGAACGACTGGATGGGCGAGGTGTTCGAGCGTTTCTTGCGCGAGCAAGACCCGCACGCCGACTACCGGCGCATGTTGGCCAGCGTCACGGCCATCGTCATCGGGGGCCGGGTGCGGCCATCGTTCTACTGGAACGCCACCGGCGCCATCTATCTCGACGCCAGCAATCTGTGGCTGACGCCCGAACAACGTGACACGGTGAGCGAGTCGCCCGACCCGCGCAGCAACAACGGCGCCGCGCTCAACTACGCCTCACCTTGGCGTTATGTGAAGAACAACCAGCATGCCTACAACAGCCTGGCGCGCGAGCCGCGCCTGGGGCGGCCCTTGGATGAAGCGGTCTATTCGCTGGGCAGCTTGCTGTATCACGAGCTGACCCATGCGGCCGACTTCATGCCGCCGCGCCTGCATGCCGGCCTGCCCACGGACAAGCGCGTCTACCAAGCCGGCCCGGCGCGCGGTCTGTCGCAAAACCTGTACGAGCAGTACCCGTTCTATTCCCGCGAGCTGCAGGGCCTGGCCAAGGTGCTGTCCTTTGGCGCGACGCCGACGGCGCTGCAAATTTCGTATCTGCCGACCGACATCGCGCACTTCTTCAGCATGGACCGCGTCAGCGACGACTACGCCTACTCGGTGCCCGATGGCCAGGCCTTCTCGCGCGAGGACGCCGCCATGCTGCTGGAAGAAACCATGATGCAGCTGCGCTACGGCGTGCTGCGCGATTACGCCGTCACCAACAAGCTGGCTGAGGGCGCGCTCAGCGCCGATCTGATCGTGACCTGGGGCCAGCGTGGGCGCATCGGCGAGGCGGCGATCAAGCCGCGCGCCAAGCTGGTGCTGGCCGAGGCGATGCCCTGGATCGATGCGGCCCTGGTCGACACGCTGGCGCCGCCGCTGGCGCTGCGGCCCGGCCAGAGCTGGGGCGCCAATCTGGATCAAGCCGCCCTGGCCGCCGGCAAGGCGCGGCCGCTGTCGGCGCAGCAGCGCCTGAATGAGCGCGAGCAGACCACCCGCGAGCTGCGTTCGCGCTAGGGACAGGGACAGGTTCTAAGCCTCAGGGCAGCAGCGCGAACTCCCGCAACACGGCCAAAACCGGCAGCGCCGCCGGCGGCAGCAGCGCGGGCTCCGGGTAGACCAGCGCCAGCTCGCGCGTCAAAGCCGGCAGCAGTGGGCGCAGCTGCATGCGCTCGTGCAGCGCCAGCGCATGGGGCGCCTCGGCCAGCTCCTGCGGCATCAGCGACGCGCCGTAGCCGGCCGCCACCATGCTCTTGATCGCCTCGGTGTAATTGAGCTCGATGCGCGCCACCGGGCTGAAGCCGGCCTGGCCGAACCAGGCCATGGTGTGGCGGTACATCTGGGTCGTGCTCTCGTTCAGGATCAAGGGTTTGTCGGCCAGCCAGGCCGGCGTGATCTGGTCAGGCGCGTCCCAACTCAGCGGCAGATAGGCCAGCATGGGATCGCTGCGCCAGGGCTCGCTGCGCTGGCCATGATCGGGCGGCAGGGGCAAGGTCACCAAGCCCAGATCCTGGCGACCCTCGCGCAGCGCAGCCAGCGTGTGGTGGGTGCCCAGTACCGCCACGTCGACCTCAATCTCCGGGTGCAAGGTCTTCAAGCGCGCCAGCACCTGGGGCAGCAGATAGACCAGCACGCCGGTCTGCGTCGCCAGCCGCACCTTGCCGGCGCGGCCGCGCGCATGGCGTGCGACCAGCTCAATGGCCGCGTCGGCGTCGCGCAGCAAGTCACGACCGCGCTGCACCAGCACCTGGCCCGCCGAGGTCAGCTGCGCACCGCGTTTTCCTCGCAGCAGCAGCGTGGCGTCCAGCCGCGCCTCCAACTCGCTGATATGCAGGCTGACGGTTGGCGGCGCCAGGTGCAAGGCCTGCGCGGCGGCCGCGAAAGTGCCCAGATCGGCAATCGCCACCAGGGTACGCAGCTGGTCCAGATTCAATGCTCGCATCAGATTCCCTGAATTCCACAGTCAGATGATTCAACTTTTCAAACCATACCCTAAATCGGAAGATGACCGCCAAGACAACGGAGACACACCATGCGCCCACTCACAAACACCTTCCCCTTGCTGCAAAAGCTGGCCGCCGCCTGGCTGCAACGGCGGCGCGCTGCGCGCATGCGGGCCGAGCTGCGCGGTTTAGACAGCCGCGAGCTGTTGGATCTGGGCGTCGGCCGGGGCGAGCTGGAATATCTGCTCAGGCAAGACTGAATCCAGAGGTTCGGCACGACACAATCGGCTCACGACAAGGAGCCCACCGATGAGTTTCAGCCCGCCGTTTTTTGCCCCTCTTCAGTACAAGGACTCCAGCGCCGCGCTGGCTCAGGCGCAGCAGATCTACGCCACCAGCGTGCAGCATTTGCGCGCCGCCTTGCAGCGGTTCTTGGCCGGCGAAGAGCTGCCCAAGGTGCGCGCCTGCTATCCCTTTGTGCGCCTGCGCTTGCGCCAGAGCACCAGCGGCAACCACGCGACACCGCCCGATTCGCGCCTGGCCTATGGCTTTGTGGACGGCCTGGGCAACTTCGAGACCACGCTGACCCGGCCCGATTTGTTCGCCGACTATGACCGTCGGCAGTTCCAGCTGCTGCTGGACAACCACGGCGAAGCGCTCGAGGTCGGCAGCAGCAGCCAGCCGATTCCGCTGCACTTTGCGCTCGGCGAGCATGAGCATTTCGAAGGCAGCCTGACGCCCGAGCGCCGCCGTCAGCTGCGCGATGTGTTCGACCTGCCCGATTTGGCGGCGATGGACGACGGCATCGCCAATGGCACGCAAGACCTGGCCCCCGGCGCGGCCCAGCCCTTGGCGCTGTTCACCGCACCGCGGGTCGACTATTCGCTGCAGCGGCTGCGCCACTACACCGGCACACGGGCCGAGTATTTTCAGAACTTCGTGCTGTTCACCAACTACGCCTTCTATATCGACGAGTTCGTGCGCATGGGCCGGGAGCTGATGCAGCAGGCTCCCGACCCAGCCCGGCCACATGAGCTGGACGACTGCATTGCCTTTGTCGAGCCAGGTAATTTGTTAACCCGGCGCATAGGCCTGAGCGCCGAGGCTGACGATGCCTTGGGCGCTGCGCTGCCGCGGCTGCCGCAGATGCCGGCCTACCACCTGATCCGGCGTGACCGCAGCGGCGTCAGCATGATCAATATTGGCGTCGGCCCGGCCAATGCCAAGACCATGAGCGACCATGTGGCCGTGCTGCGCCCGCATGCCTGGCTGATGCTGGGCCACTGCGCCGGCCTGCGCAACAGCCAGCAACTCGGCGACTATGTGCTGGCACATGCCTATGTGCGCGAGGACCATGTGCTGGACGAGGAGCTGCCGCTGTGGGTGCCTATCCCGCCCTTGGCCGAGATCCAGGTGGCCTTAGAGCAGGCGGTGGCCGACGTGACCCAGCTGAGTGGCTTTGAGTTGAAGCGCATCCTGCGCACCGGCACCGTCGCCTCGACCGACAACCGCAACTGGGAGTTATTGCCCAACGACCGCCACGGCGGGCCCGAGCGCCGCTTCAGCCAAAGCCGCGCCATCGCACTGGACATGGAAAGCGCCACCATCGCCGCCAACGGCTTTCGCTTCCGCGTGCCCTATGGCACCTTGCTCTGCGTCAGTGACAAGCCGCTGCACGGCGAGATCAAGCTGCCCGGCATGGCCGATCACTTCTACCGCGCCCGCGTCGACCAGCATCTGCGCATAGGCCTGCGCACCGTCGAGCTGCTGCGCGCCGGGCCGATCAGCCAGTTGCACAGCCGCAAGCTGAGGAGTTTTGCGGAGGTGGCGTTTCAGTAAAGCGCGCTTCGACTTCAGAAATCAAGCGCCGCCGACAAGCGCACCGCGCGCGGCGCGCCTACGTTCACCCGGCCGGCACCCCAGGCACTGTCAAAGTAGGCCTTGTCGGCCAGATTGCTGACCGACACACGCCAGACGGTCGGCAGATTGGCCAGCTGCGTGGCGTAGCGCAGGCCGGCATCCAGCGTGGTCCAGGCGGGCAGCTTGAGGCTGTTGTCGGCCGACAACCATTGCGCGCCGGTGTGGTTCAGCTGCGCGCTGAGTGTCAGGCCGGGCAGCGCGGCCAAGCGCCAATCGCCACCCAAATTGACGGTGAGTGAGGGCACGCCCAATTGGGCCTTGCCTTGGTTCACGCCCTTGGCGGTGCGGGTTTGCTGGGCCTTGGTGTAGGCCACACCGCCCTGCAATGTCAGCGCCGGATTCAGCTGGCCGAACACATGCCATTCGACGCCGCGGTTGCGCTGCTCTCCGTCCAGTTGCTGGCGGTTGTTTTCAACAATCAGCGCCGGCTTGCTGATTTGGAACAGACTGACCGTCTGGGTCAAGCTGCCTGCGACCCACTTCACACCGGTCTCAATCTGCTCGGTCCGGTAAGGCGCGAAGGTCTCGCCCTCGTTGACATAACCCGTTCCCACGGTGGTGCCGGCACTCAGGCCCTCGACATAGTTGCCATACAGCGAGACGCTCTCCCCCCAAGGTTTGGCGACCAGGCCCAACAGTGGCGTGAGCGCACGCTGCTTGTACTTGGCCAGCTTCTGCTCCACTTGCTGGGACCTGGCGCCCAGCGTCAGCTGCAGCTTGCCGTCAACGAAGAACAGCGTGTCGACCAGGCTGATAGCGGTCATCACATCGTCGTTGGACTGGGTGAAGGAGGAGGCAGCGCCGCCAGGCGGCATCGTGATGGGGCTGGGGTTGAAGATATTGCTATTGAGGATGGCGCCGGTGCCGTTCTTGCGGCTGCCGCCCTCGTAACCGAGCCAGCTGGTCGCCAGCGTCACTTGGTGGGCAATAGCGCCGGTATTGGACTGAGCGCGCAGACCGAGTTCGGCGCTGCGGGTTTCGTACTCGCCCCAGGAGTTGTAGACGGTACCGCTTGCATTGCCGCTGGCCGCGTTGGCGGGCAGCCAGACAGGGCGCGTACCGAAGATGAAGCCATCGTATTGGTGCTTGGCGCTGCCCGCCGAAGCGAAGACGCTCATGCCGGCGTTCAGCTCGGCCCGGCCGCGCAGGATCAGGCCCTGGGTGGACGTGTTGCTGAACACGCTCTCGCCGTAGAAGAAATTGGTGGAGCCATGGGGCGCCTTGGGCACCGTGGTCCAGCCGGCAATGATGGGTTGCATCGTCACCCCCTTGCGCACCCGGTTGTCCAGGCTGTAGACATCGGCCTCGGCACTCCAGGTGCTGCCGCGGTAGTCCAGCGCGATAGCCCCCAGCTTGCGTGCCTTGGTCTGCTTGTCCAGCCAGGTTTCACCGCCCGACAGCAAGCCGTTGACGCGCACACCCAGACGCTGCTCTTCGCCGAAGCGGCGGGCCAGATCCAGATGAACAGCCAGATTCGATTTGGAGGAGACGGTGGTGGTCAAGCGGGTCAGCGCGGTGTCGCCGGCACGCTTGGGGACGAGGTTGATGATGCCCCCGACATCGCCGCTGGGCGGCATGCCCATCAGCATGGCGCCCGGCCCTTTGATCAGCTCCACGCGCTCGAACATCTCGGTGGGCGTGCTTTGCTCGGGCGCCAGTCCGTACACGCCGTTGATGGCCAGCGAAGAGGCGCTGACGGACAGGCCGCGGACATTGAAGTTCTCGACCAGATGGCCCTCGTTGGTCGTCGCGCGCACTGAAGGGTCACTGCGCAGCACGGCGCCCACCGTTTGCGCCTGCATATCGGCGATGCCCTCGGCGGTATAGGCGGTCACATTGAACGGCGCGTCCATCACACCGACATTGCCCAACACCCCCAGGCGGGCCCCTGTTGCCACCCGGCTACCCGGCGCCGCCGCCGGCAAGCTGTCGGGCGTCTCGACCTTGGCCCTCACGGTCACCGTCTTCAGCGCGGCAGGCTCGGCGGTGGTCTGCGCCAAGCTGGCGCCGCTACCGGTCAACAGCAAGCAGGCCAGCGCGATCGGCCGGAGAGCAGAAATTTTCGTATTCAAAATTGACTTTCTTCTTGGTGATGGACTGGACAGGGACGGGGAGGTCAGCTTTGCTAGGGACTAGGCCGGCAAGGACAGCGAAGGCGGCAATGCCGGCCGCGGTTCGCTGCTGCTCCGGTGCCAGACGCTGTGCCGGTCACCGGTTCGGCCGCGCCGCCAGGCCTGGTGGGCCAATAGCAGCCACAGCAGGCCGCCGGCGCCGGACAGCACATCGATCCAGAACTGATCGGCGGCATAGGGCTTGGCGATGGCCAAGGAGGGGAAGCAGGCCGCAGCGAGGCTGCAAGCCGGTATCAGCCAGGTGCTCAGGGCGCCGCCCAAGCACAGCCAGGGTCCGGCGCGAGCCACCCCGGCGAACAGGGCAAACATCAAGCTCAGGCCCAGCGACGCGTTGAAGATTTGATCGGCAATGCCGGCGCCAACGAAGCCGAGGCTGGCCGCCCAACGCTCGGCCACGACGCCCAGGGGCAAGCCGATCACGGCGCCCAGGCACAGGCCGACCGTCAAGGCAGCTACCCAACGTACATGGCGCGGCTGCGCCGGCACGACAGCGTCCAGGGCTGTGCTGTTCGCGCCATATGGCTTGCGCAAGCGCGACTCGATCCACAGCAAATTGCCTGTGTAGAAAAGCAGCGCGCCCAGCACCGCCATGACGGCATAGGCCAGCCGCATCGGTGCACCGCCAAAGCTGCCGAAATGAACGGCGAAGATCCCGCTGAGCGAGGCCTCCCAGGCGTTCTGGTGATGCGGCAGCATGCTGGTGCCGCCCCGCGCCACCTGACCGCTGCGCGGATCGAAGTTGATATAGCCATGGCGGGGGCTGCGCGTATGCCCCGACACATCCTCCCCGGCCATGCGGATCTGCGCCTGCCGGCCCTGCAGGCGCAGATAGCTCAGCTGGGTCGGCGTGAAGCTGGGCGACAGCCGCCGGGCACTCGCCAGCAGCACGGACGGCGCGACCCAGTCGGCCCGGTCGAGGCTGGCGGGCGCTTCCGCGCGTGCCGGCTTCAGCCGCGCTGCGGCGAGGTGCGACTCGGTGCCGAGCATGCGGCGCGCCGAGTCCTGTGTGTCATAGACCCAGTCGTGCAGACAAAAGCCCGCCGTCGTCAGTGCGATCAACAGATGAAACGGCAGGCTGGTGATGCCGATCAAGTTGTGCGCATCCAGCCAGAAACGTTTGACATTGCGCCCTATGCGCAGCACCAGCAGATCCTTGACCAGCGAGGGCAGCAGGACGATCAGGCCGGAGATCAAGGCCACGCCGTAGAGCAGCGCCACCCCGCCGACGATGGGCTCGGCCAGCGCGTCGGCCAAGGGCAGGCCTGCGTTGCGGTGGACCTGGTCGACAAATTTGCCCGCCGCCCCGGTCTGGGCTGGGCCGGTTTGCAGCCGACCGCCCTCGTCCAGCGTGACGCGCTGGCTGCGGCCCTGGGCATCGCGGTAGACGATATGCCCCTCCGCCAGGCTGCCTTCGCGCAGCACCAGGCTGGCGCCGTCGACACCGGCCGGCAGCGCGCGCAAAAAGGCCTGGCTCAGCGCATCAACCGGCGAGTGGTGGATTTGCTGCGGCGCAGGCGGCGCCTCGGCCCAGCGGCCAATCTCCGGCTTGAACATGGTGAAGGCCCCGGCGTAGAAGCCGATGAACAGCAGCACGCCGCTGAGGATGCCGACCCAGGTGTGAACCAGCTTGTAGCTGCGCAGCGTTGTGGCATTGACCTTCATGCGCCGCTCTCGGCCAGCGACGCCAGCAACACGCAGCCGGCGAGGGCAAGCCCATTGCCCGCCAGCAGCCACGCCCAGCATTGGCGCCGGGTCTGCATGAGCAAGGCGGCGCAGATCACCGCCATCCAGAGCGGATAGACGCTCCACATGGTGAGCTGATTCACGGTCGCCCCGGCCCCGCACGCCCGCATCAGGCGCTCCAACATCAGGCTCAGCGCAATCGCCAGCGGATAGCCCAGCACCACGGCCACCAGACCGTGGTGCAGCAGGTCACGCGGGCTGCTCTTGCTCAACTCAACGGCCATGGCCGCGCCCCTTGTCACGTGCGCCATATGTCGCGCCATAGGCCGCGCGGCAAGCTGCGATCACCGGCAAGGCAATCATCAGCATCAGCAGGGCGCTCAGCAGCGCGCTGAAGCCGCTTTGGCGCTGACTGAGCAGTGCCAACGCCAACACCAGCGCGGCCCCGCCGAGCACACAGCCGAGCGTTGTGGAAAGGCGCGGTTCGGCGCGCGGCGTTGTGAAGTTGGCGCATGCGGCGGCCAGCAGAACCAGAGACAAACAGAGCAGCATGGGAAGGCGGGTGGCGAAAGACAGCGGCATTCTATTTATAAATAATAGTGATTCGCATTTGTATTCAATAAATCATCGCCATGCCGCGTTCGGTTCGCGGCCGCTCAAGGCGAGGGAATCGTCGAAATGCGCCGGGCCGACCAAATTCCCATAGAGAATGAGCCCGACGCCCGTACCCGTCACCTCTCCGAGCGAACCGCCATGCAATTCGACAACCTGACTCTGTTCAATCTGGCGCTGCTGCAGGCGCTGTCCTCGACCGCCCTGCTCTTGCTGCTGACGGGCTGGCGGCCCAGCCCGGCGGCTCGGCGCGCCCATGCCTTTATGGGTTTGCAAGCCTTGGGTTGGTTGCTGCTGGCGGTCGCCAACTTCGGCAATGAGCGGCTGTGGCTCAGCCTGGCCTTGGCGGCCTTCAGCGCCAGCCTCAGCACCTTGTGGTGGGCGCTGCAGCTTTGGCTGACGCCGCGCCCGGGCCGTGCGCTGGCGCTGCTGGCGCCGCTGCTGATGCCCTTGGTCTACGGCCTGCAGTTTGATGACGTCGGCTTTCGGGGCGCCTGGGCGCAGTATTGGCTGGCCCTGCAGCTGGGCATGCTGGTGCTGAGTTTGGTACTGCCCAGCAAGCCGGACCGGCTGCATTACGAGCTGGCCAAAGCACCGGCTCATATCCTGCCGGGCGCCGACAATCGGCGCTGGCGCTCGGTGCTGCTGGCGGCCTTTTTGCCCCTGTTGCTGGTCTGCCTGGCGCGCGGCAGCGTCGGCGCTTTCGGCAAGCTGGCCCCCAACAGTCTGTTGGCCCCGCAGGCCATCAACACCGCCTTGGCGCTGGCGGCACTATGGGGCTTGAGTCTGGCCGTGCTGGGCCTGGTCTTGGCCTGGCGCAGCGAGGTCGAGGCGGAGCTGGCACGCTTGGCCCAGCTTGATGGCCTGACCGGCTTGAGCGATGGCCGCGCCTTTGCCGCCCGCTCGGTCGATATGTTGTCAACCGCCCGGCGCCACCGCGAGCCCTTGGCCTTGATGGTGCTAGAGATCGACAACATCAAGGCCATCGAAGCGGAGCATGGGCAGGCCGGCACCGAACGCGCCCTGGTGCTGTTCAGCAGCTGCATCCAGGCGCAGATGCGCTTGGGCGACCTGGCCGGCCGGCTGGGCCCCGATATTTTTGGCCTGCTGATGGATCGCTGCGAGCCACAGGGGCCGCAGGCCATGGACCAACGCCTGCGCACCGCCTTGAGCCTGCGCGCGCACGCCGAGCTGGGCTTCACGCTCGACTACAGCGCCGGCTGGGCCAAGTTGCGCCATGGTGACCGCAATATCGAGGACCTGGTGCGGCGCGCCGAAACCGCGCTGTACGAGGCCAAGCGAGCTGGTCACGGGCGCCTGCAGGCCGAGCCCGGTCTGGAATGCTGACCTGTAAGGGATTTCCTCTAGGCTGGCACGCCAATTGCAAGGGTTAACGTAGCAGCAATGTTCACAAGACCTTGCTCGGCTCCTCACTTGCAAAGGCCTACTTGATGTTCAACTTCGCCAACTTTCTAGCGCCCGGTCTGACCCAGAGCCGGCATTCCTTCGAGGCCCATGCGGGGTCCTATGCAGGCACTCAGGCCGGCCTGCAGGCGGCGGCGCAGCTGCAGGCGCGCGCGCCGGCCGGCGTTCGTAAGCTCAGCAGCCAGGATTTGCAATGGCTGCCGGCGCTGTGTGATTTGTTGATTGACGGTGTGCACCGCGGCGCCAGCCTGGGCTTTCTGGCGCCGCTGTCGCGCTACGCGGCGCTGGAATACTGGCACGGCGTGTTTGCCCGCCTGGGCCCTCATCACAACCTCTGGATTGCCTGCGCGGAGTCCGAGTCGGGTGCCGGCGAGCAATTGCTGGGTGCGGTGCAGCTGTCGCTGTGCCCGCGCGCCAATGCGCACCACCGTGGTGAGGTGCAGGGTTTGATGGTGCACAGCCGCGCCCGTGGCCGGGGCGTCGCCAGCCTGCTGATGGCGCGGCTGGAATGCGCAGCGGCGGTGCAAGCGCGCACGCTGCTGGTGTTGGAGGCCCCGTCGGGCTCGCAGGCCGAGGCCGTCTATGTGCATCTGGGCTGGCAGCGCGCCGGTGAAATCCCCGATTACGACGCCAGCGCCGACGGCAATCTGCAAGGCGCCTCGCTGTACTTCAAACGCTTGAAGACCTTGACGGCGCAGCGCTGACTCGCAACCTAAAGCGCCGCCCCGCAAGCGCGGCCACGGCCTTTGGACTTGGCCAGGTAGAGCTGCTGATCGGCCGCCACGATCAGCTCCTCAGCCAAACGGTTGCCATGCGGGCGCAAGCTGGCCACGCCCAGGCTGACGGTCAGCTGCGCACAGACGTCGGAATTGGCATGCACGATCTGGGTCGAGCGCGTCGCCGCTTCCATCTCGTCGGCCAGTCGAAGGGCGCCCTCCAGGTCGGTCTCCGGCAAGATGCAGGCAAACTCCTCGCCGCCGTAGCGGCTGAGCAAATCGCCGGGGCGCTTGAGTTGGCCGCGCAGGGTGCTCGCCACCGTGCGCAAGGCCTCGTCGCCGGCCAGATGGCCGTAACAGTCATTGAAGCGCTTGAAGTAATCAACGTCGACCACCATCAGCGACAGCATGCTGCCGTTGCGCTTGGCACGCTGAAACTCCAGCGCCAGACGTTCATCAAAAAAGCGCCGGTTGTAGACCCCGGTGAGGCCGTCGATGAAAACCATCTGGCGCAGCAAGTCGCCCTGCAATTTAAGCGTTAGATGGGTTTTGACGCGGGCGCGCACGACCGCCGGATTGAAGGGCTTGGAGATGAAGTCCACCGCGCCGATTTCCAGTCCCTGCGTTTCCACCTGCGGCTCGCTGTGCGCCGTCACAAACACCACCGGCAAGTTCTGCAAGGCGGCATCCGCCTTGATCTGGCGGCAGACCTCGAACCCATCCATGCCCGGCATCTGAATGTCCAGCAGCACCAGGTCGGGATGCTGGTCGCGACAAATCCCCAAGGCCTGCGGTCCGGAGGTGGCCATGAAGACCTGGTAGTCGGCCGCAAAGACCTGGTAGAGCGCCTGAATATTGATCGGCTGATCGTCGACGATCAACAGCCTGGGCTTG
>JADMJQ010000227.1:37093-52479 GCA_018780415.1 Roseateles sp.
GCAGTTCTTGCGGGTCATAGCGGCTCTGCGGGCTCATGGCTGCGCCCTCGCGGCCAGCGCTTCGCACAGGGTCAGGGCCTGGTCAAACGCCAAGGCCGCCACGGCGGCGTCCAGCGCGTCTCGCGCCGCGCCCAGCTGCGCGGCATGCCGCTCACGCAGCTGCGCATAGGCGTCGGTCGCGGCCATGTCAAAGTCGCGCAGCAAGGCCATCAACTGCGCCAGCGCCAGCTTGAAGGCTGCTGTTTCTGCTTGCACATCTGCTTGCACATCGGTTTGAACATCGGTTTGAACAGCGGCTTGCGCCACACGTGAAGCGTCCGGCATAGGGCCCAGGGCCACCAGCTCGTCCGCCAACTGCAAGCCGTCGCGGCAGGCGGCTTGGATACGGCTTTCCAGCCCGCTCAACCAAGCGGCGCCGAGCGGCTCGCCGCGCCGCAACGCCGTCTCGCCCTCGCCGGCCCATGCGGCCAGGCGGCTGCCGCCCAGGGTGGCCACCAGGCCGCGCAGCGAATGCAAGGCCATGCCGGCTTCTTCGGCCCGCCCCTCGGCCAGCAACGCGCTCAGCTGTGCCGGCAGCGTTGGAGCCGATTCGCTGAAATTGCGCACCATGCGCCTGAACAGCTCAGTCTTGCCCATGAAACGGTCCATCGCCGCTTGTACATCAAAACCCTGCGCGCTGGCCCGCTCACGCAGCGCCGCCGGCACGCTCAGGCTGGCGAATTTCCTGGGCGCAGCGTCGGCTGCCATCCCAGCTGGAGCCGATGAAGTCGGCATGGCGACTGCGCGCACAGCCCGGCCGGTCAATCGCAATATGGTCGCCACCAACTGCTCCAAATCAAACGGCTTGCCCACATGCTCATTCATGCCGGCCGCCAGGCATGCCTCGCGATCAGACGCCATCGCATTGGCCGTCATCGCCACGATGGGCAGGTCGCTCAGCTCCAGCTCGTTGCGGATGATGCGGGTGGCGGTGTAGCCGTCCATCACCGGCATCTGCAGGTCCATCAGCACGATGTCGAAGGCAGCGCCGTCGGCGCGCAGCATATCGACCCCGATTTGCCCGTTGTCGGCCAATTGCACGCTGGCGCCGGCGTCCTCCAGCAGCTCTTGCGCCACCTGCTGATTGTTGGGGTTATCTTCAACCACCAAGATCCGCGTGCCCAGCAGGGGCTTGGGCACCAGCGCCGCTTGCGCCGGCTTGATCGACGCCACGGCCTGGCCGCGCGCGGCCAGCACCGCTTCTTGCAACATCAGCGCCGTGACCGGTTTGACCAAAAAGCCGTCCAGCAGGCCTGGCTCGGATGCGCTGCGTTGCGCCAGTAGCTCGCGCCCATGCGCCGTCACCATCACCAACAGCGGCGTGGCCTGTACGCCGCTCAGTTCGCGGATGCGGGTCGCCGTTTCAAAACCATCCATGGCCGGCATCTGCCAGTCGATCAGCACCACGTCACAGGGCTGACCCGCCGCCACCTGGCGATGCAGCAGCGCCAGCGCGGCCGGCCCCGATGAGGCCAGCTCGACCTGCCATCCCAGCGCTTCGCTCATATGGCCCAGCACGTCCAGCGCGATCGGATTGTCATCAATGATCAAGGCGCGCAGCGTCGTCGCCGAGCGCACCTGAGCACTGTTGGCTGGCGCAGGCTCGCAGGCCATCTGCAAGCGGAAGGAGAAACAGCTGCCCTGGCCGGGCGCGCTCTCCAGCAGCAGCTCGCCGCCCATCAGCTGCACCAGGCGTTGGCTGATCGCCAGCCCCAAACCGGTGCCGCCGAAACGCCTTGTGGTCGAGGCCTCGGCCTGCGTGAAGCCCGAGAAAACCCGCGCCTGATGCTCGGGCGCAATGCCAATGCCGGAGTCGCGCACGGCGAACTCGATCTCCACGACGCCGCGCTTGACGGCCAGCAGGCGCGCGCTCACCACCACCTCGCCGCGCGGCGTGAACTTGATCGCATTGCCGCCCAAATTGATCAAGACCTGCTGCAGGCGCAGCGCGTCGGCCTTCAAGACGGCGGGCAAGGCAGGGTCAATATCGAACAGCAGCTCCAGCGGCTTGGGGCCCACATTGGCCGACAAAATCACCGACAGGTCGCGCAGCAACTGCTCCAGCACGAAGGGCTGCGGGTCTAGGGTCATCTTGCCGGCCTCGGCCTTGGAGAAGTCCAGGATGTCGTTCAGCAAGCCCAGCAAGGAGCGCGCCGCGCCCTCGGTCTTGCCGGCGTAGTCTTGCTGGCGGGTGTTCAACTCGGTCTTCTGCAGCAGCTTGAGCATGCCCAAAATCGCATTCATCGGCGTGCGGATCTCATGGCTCATATTGGCCAGGAACTGGCTCTTGGAGCGCGAGGCCTCCTCGGCCGCCTCGGTGGCCTGGATCAAGTCGGTGATGTCGATGCGGAAACCCACGGTGTGGCCATCATCCATCTTGCGCTCGATCATCCGCACCCAACGGCCGTTCTCAAGCTTCTGGATCAGCGTCGACCCACTGCTGCGGTGAATGGCCATGCGCTCCGCCACCCAGGCATCGATGCGCCCTTCAGCCTCGGGGTATTGCCCGCGTTCGGCGCCGCCACGAATGATTTCCTCAAAACTGGCGCCGGGCACGATCAGGTCGGCCCAGGCCGCATACATCTGGCGGTATTTTTCATTGCAAAACACCAGCCGGTCGTCCGGCCCGTAGAGCACAAAGGCCTCGTTGACGGCATCGATCGCACCGCGCAGCAAGGCCTCGGCGCGCCGCACCTCGGCCTCGGCGCGGTCACGCTCGCCCACGTCCATATAGGTGGTCACGAAGCCGCCGCTGGGCACCGGGTTGCTGCGCATCTCCAGGCTCAGGCCATTCGGGCGCCGGCGGGCCCATTGATGCGGCGCGGCCATGGCGGCCAACGAGCGCGCCTGCGCGGCGGCAATCCCGGCCTCCACGCTGATGCCTTCGCCATACTCGCCGCGCTCGGCCATCAGGCGGGCAATGCGTTCGACGGTCAGCGGCGCCTGCGCCAGAAAGGCCGGCTCCAGCCCATACAGCTCGGCATACCGGCCGTTGTAGAGCGGCATCTTCAGTTCCGCATCCACCATGGTCAGCCCGCAAGGCAGGCTCTCCAGCACGATGTTGAGCAACTCATTGCTGCGCCGCTGCGCCACCTCCATGCGCTTGCGCTCGCTGACGTCGAAATAGGTGGTCACGAAACCGCCGTCCGGCATCGGCGCACCGCGCACTTCAAGCGTCAGCCCGTTGGGCCGTTGGCGCTCGAACTGGTGCGCGCTGGGGTGGCGCGCGCGCTCGATGATCTGTGCCACGGTGGCCTCGATATCGGGCCCGCCGCCATATTCACCGCGTGCCGCATTGAAGCGGATGATGCTCTCGAAGCTGGTCGTCGGGCCAGCGAACAGGCTGGCGGGAAAGTCCAGCATGTCAAGAAACTGCTGGTTGTAGGCGAGCAACTTCAGGTCAGCGTCAAACACGCTCAAGGCA
Organism: Roseateles sp.; assembly: GCA_018780415.1. Classification (GTDB taxonomy): domain Bacteria; phylum Pseudomonadota; class Gammaproteobacteria; order Burkholderiales; family Burkholderiaceae_C; genus Paucibacter_A. The sequence continues at coordinate 40,557 of JADMJQ010000227.1, forward strand.
CAAGGCAGGTTGTCCAGCACGCTGCGCAGCACCGCATGGCTGCGCTTGGTGTCGGCCTCCAGCAGGCGTTGCTGGGTCACATCTTGGTAGGTGCCGACTAAGCGCACCGCGCCGTTATCGTCAAACACCGCCTCGCCGACCGAGCGCACCGACAGGAAGCGCCCCAAAGCGGTTTGCAGACTGAGATTCAAGTCCCAGGGCTCGCTGGCCTCCACCGCCAAACGCATCGCCTCCAGCAAGCGCTCACGGTCCGCCGCCGGAAAGTACGACAAGGCCTGCTCTTGCGTGATGGCCTGATCGGGGTCCAGCTCATGCAGGCGGTAGGTCTGCGGCGACCAGGTCAAGGCCTGGCGGGCCATATCAATCTCCCAAGCCCCCAATCCAGCCAGGCGCTCGGCGCGGTCCAACACCCGCTGCTGAAGCTGCAGCAGCTCGGCGGCCGCCTTGGCCGCGCTGATGTCCAGATGGGTGCCGGCAATCCACAGCGGCTCGCCCTCGGCCGTGCGCGCATACAGCTTGCCATGCGCCAACACCCAGACCCAATGGCCATCACGGTGGCGCATGCGCAGTTCACAGTCGTAAAAGGCCGACTCGCCGAAGAAATGCTGCATCAGCAGGCTGCGCGCCCTGGGCAGATCGTCCGGGTGGCAGTGGTCGGCCCAGCTGCTGATGCTGACCGGCGCCAGGTCGGTCAGCGAAAAACCCAGCATCTCGGCCCAGCGGTCATTCAGCCTGAGCTCGCCGCTGACGATATTCCAGTCCCAGGTGCCGGCATTGGTGCCTTCGATGATGCGGTTGAGGCGCTCCTGCTACTCGGTCAGCGCGGTGGCCGATTGCTTGGCGGCGGTGATGTCGGTGCGGATAGAGAAGTACTTCTGCACCCGCCCCTCGGCATCCAGCATCGGCGCAATGATGCTGTCGACCCAGTAGAGGCGCCCATCTTTGGCGCGGTTGCAAATCTCGCCATGCCAGGACCGGCCGGACGCAATTTGGAACCACATGGCATCCCAGAACTCGGCGCCATGCTGGCCGGAATTGACGATGCGGTGCGGGCTGCCCAGCAACTCCTCTTGGCTATAGCCGCTGATGCGGCTGAAGGCCGCGTTAGCTTCGATGATGACGCCGTCCGCGTCGGTCACCGACACAATCGCGTGTTGATGAATGGTCTCCAGCAAAGCCTTGTTCTCGGCCAAGGCCAGGGCCAATACCTGCTGGCTGCGTTTGCGCTCGCTGATGTCGAGGCTGATTTCGATAAAGCCGGAATGGCGACCCTGCGCATCAAACACCGGCTGGATATCCGCCTCGACCCAGTACAGCTCGCCGTCGGGGCGGCGGCGCTTGAACTCGACCCGCCGGCCCAGCCGGCTGCTGGCCATCTCGGCCAAGTCAGCGGGGCTGGGCAGCTCGATCCCGCCGGGCGCACCCGCCCCCATCAACTCGTCCGGCCGGCGCCCGATGGCGTCGGCAGGCGCAAAGCCGCTGATGCGACTGAAACCCTCATTGACCCAGGTGATCAGGCCCTGCGTGTCGCTGGCGATCACCGCATTGCTGGTGCCCCGGGCCACACGGGCCAGGCGCTCCAAGTCGGCGGTCATGGCGCCGGCCCTGGCCTCGGCACGGGCCCGGCCGGTGATCAGCAGCCAAGCCGCAAAAGCCAGCAGCAGGGTCAAAATCGCACCGCCGGCGGCGATCCAGGCGGCCAAACTGGCGCGCGCGCTGCCGTCAAACTCCGGCCGGCTGCGGGTCACTATCGTCAGGCTGCGCCCTGCGAAGCTGAAGGCACGGGCGGCCTTGAACTGCGCCACCGCGGCAGCTGCTGCGGCTTGCGGCTCCGCGGAACCGGATTGGTAGGCCACGCTGGGCGACTCGCCGGCCGGGCTGTCCAAGAGTTCAAAATCGAGCTGACCCTCGGCGACCTCGCTAATGCCGGCGAACAACTCATCGGCAATCAGCGGCGCGAACACAAAGCCCAGCAAGGCCCGTTCGCGCTGCGCCGGCGCTGCGACGTCCCCCTTGTAGATGGGCAGCAGCAGCAAAAACCCAGGTCGCCGGTCAGCGTCTTGCAGCAGCAAAACCCGCCCGCTGAGTGTCCCTTCGCCGCTGTGCAGCGCGCGCTCGGCGGCCTCACGGCGGATCGCCTCCTGGCCGATATCAAAGCCCAGCGCCTCGCTGTTGCGGGCCAGCGGTTCGATGTATTTGACGATGAACAAGTCGGCCTCTTGGCCATTGCTATGGACCTCGAAGTCGGGCGCGCCGTCGCGCCGGGTTGCCGCCACAAATTGATCAAGCTGCGGGCGCATCACGCGCTCGATAAAGCCGAAGCCCCGTACGCCGGGGAATTCGAGCGCCAGCTGACGCGCGTCAACATAGTCGCGAAACTCGGCCCGCTCGACATCGGCGCTGGCGGCAAACACGCCGCGCGCGCCTTTCAAGCCATACAGAGGCAGGCGCAAGCGGCGCTCCACCTCCACTTCGAGCCGCTCCGACAAGCGCTCGAAGCGGGCCCGCGCATCCCGCTGCGACTGTGCCTGTTCGGCCTTGGCCAGCACAAAGGTCAGCGCAAAACCCAGCAGCAAGATCGCGGCGATCAAATAACGCTTGGCCCGCGCCAAATCCGGCCACGCAGCCAAGCCGGCAACTTCTGCCGTCGCAAACTGCGTCTGTGGATCACCGATTTCGGAGGAGGGCATGAAAAGGACAGGGCTTGGCTGAAGGAAGACTGTGGGCGGCGCCAGTTTAGGTGCAGCGCTGCCGATGGTCGCTCAAACCAAGCGTGAACGGGGATTGAAACAGCGGGCGAGTTTGGGGCCAGAAGCCGGCACCGGCGCATTGCACAATGCCGCCAACACCAACAAGGTCGGTCATGAAACTCGCCATCGATGTGCACTTTGACAACAACAATGCCGCTCAGGCCGCCGCCATCGCCTTTGACGACTGGGATGCGGCCGAGCCCAGCCGCACCTTCATCACGCGCATCGCTCAGGTGGAGAAGCCCGTGCGCGGCGAGCTGGACCTGCGCGCCCTGCCCTGCATCATGCAGCTGCTGCGCGAGCATGGGCTGGCGCCCGAGATGATCGAGCTGATCATCATCAACGGCCTGGTGCACCTGGACGCACAGGAAACACCGGGCCTGGGGCGCCATCTGCACCACGCGCTGGGCGAGCGCTGCGCCATCATGGGCGTGTCCAAAACGGCGCCGCCCAACACCCCGTCCCAGTTTGAGGTGCAGCGCGAGGAAGAAACCCGCCCGCTGATCGTCAGCTGCATAGGCATCGATCTGGGGGCGGCTAAAGCGCGCCTGCGCGCCATGCACGGCCGCAAGCGCGTGCCGACCTTGCTGAAGCTGGTGGCGCGGCTGGCGAAGGCGGAAAGCTAAAAGGTCAACACAAAGGCCGCGCCGCCCTCCAGCGGCCGCACATGGCGCACCCGCCCGCCCATGCCATGCACCAGTTGGCGCACCACGGTCAGGCCAATGCCTTGGCCGCCCTCGCGCGCGCTGAAGAACGGCAAAAATATTTTTCGCTCCAGGCCGACCGCCACGCCGGGGCCGTTGTCGCGCACGCCGATCTGCATGCGCCCGCCGCGCACCTGGCGGGCCTGCAGCCACAGGCGCGGGCCCACCGTCTCGGCGGTGGCCTGTTCGGCGTTGTGGATCAGGCAAAGCAAGGCCTGCTCCAACTGACCCTGGTCGGCCAGCAAACGCAGGCCGGGCTCGGCCACTTCAATCATCAATTTACCGCCGCGCCCCAGCCAGGCCGGCGCCACGGCCAGGCGCAGGCGCTGGAACAGGGCGCCGATGTCCACCGGCGCCAAGGCTGGCGCCGGCCATTGGCTGACGCGCCGGTAAGTCGACACAAAGCCGGACAAGCCCTCGGCTCGGTGCGCAATGCCGTCCAGGGCAAGGCGCAGCTCACTCTCGACCAGCGGGCGCTCGTCCAGCAGCATCTGTGCGGTCTGGCTGAGGCTTTTGATCGGGGTCAGCGAGTTCATGATTTCATGCGTCAGCACCTGCACCAGCTGCTGCCAGGCCTGCAGTGATTCGCTTTCCAGCTCGCTCTCCAGCGGCAGCAGCACCAGCAGCGTCTGCGCCTGCCCGTCCAGCGACAGGGCCTGCAAATGCAAGGCCCAGCGTTCGCTGCCGCGCTCGGTGTCCAGGTTTTGCGGTCCGCTGCGGGTGGCCGCACGCAAGAGCCGCTGCAAGGCGGCCGGGTCGCGCACGCCGCCGGGTGCGGCCAGGCGGCGGGCGCGGCTGCTCAAGGCGTTGAGGCGACCCTCGCCATCGAGTGCCCAAGCCGCGACAGGCAGATGTTCGAGTTGGGCCTGCAGCAGGTTCAACCGCTGCTGGTCCACCGGCAGCGTCGGTTCGGGCGGCAAGAGCTGCGGCCTCTGGCGCTGCTCGCGCAGCGCCCGGGCCATCGGCCACGCGAGCAGCAGGCCGATGGCGAACAGCAAAGCCGGGCCGACCCAGTCGCGCGCGCTTGGGCTCGGGCTCGCCCGCAGCGCCAGCGCGCCGCCAGCCGACCATGCGGCAGCCGCCAGCAAGAGCCGCAGAGTTTCAAAGCCCATGCTTGTCCAAGCGCCGGTAAAGGGCCGCACGCGACAGCCCCAAGCTGCGCGCCGCCGCACTCAGATTGCCCTCGGCCGCGGCCATGGCCGCCAGCAAGGCGGCGCGCTCCTGGGCGGCAAGCGAGCGCGCCGGCTCGGCATCCTCCTCGCTAACTGTATTCGCCGACGCATCCGGCAGCTGTGCACGCGAGCCAAAGCGCTCCAGCGCTTCGCGGCAGGTGGCGATCAAACGGACGTTGTCCCAGGGTTTGGTGATGAAGTCGAAGGCGCCACGCCGCAGCGCCTGCACGGCCAAGTCAATGTCGGCATAAGCCGTCATCACGACGACCACCGGCGGCGAGGCCAGCTTTTGCACCTCGGCCAGCAGCTGAAAGCCTTGTTCGCCCTCGGTGCGGCCAGGGCCGAAATTGAGATCCAAGAGCAAGACGCTGGGTCGCAGCTTGCCTATGGCCGCCATCAGCTCGGCCGGCCGGCGCAGACAGGTGATGGGCGCCACACGGCGTTGCAGCAGCAGTTGCGCGGCCAGGCCGACGCCGGGATCGTCATCGAGCAGCAGGATGTTGTGGTCTTGGAGGGTGTCGGGTTCTTTCACGGCTGGCAGTTTCGCAGCATCGCGCGGGCGCGCGCCAGAGGGGTGTTCGATAGCGGACAGGGGGCTTGGCCACGCGAGGCTCCAAGCGCGATGCTGCGAAGCCTGAGCCACCCACTTCAATGAATTGCCCGCCATGATCGAACTGAGCCAATTGAGCAAACGCCACCGCGCCGGTGACGTGGAAACCACTGCCTTGAATGCCATCGACCTGCGCATCGAAGCGGGCGAATATGTCGCCATCACCGGGCCCTCGGGTTGCGGCAAGTCGACTTTGCTAAGCCTCTTGGGCTTGTTGGACAAGCCCAGCGAAGGCACCTACCGCCTGGAGGGCGAAGACCTCAGCCGCAAGACGCCGCGTGAGCTGGCGGCGCTGCGGCGCGGCCGCATCGGCTTTGTGTTCCAGAGCTTCAATCTGGTCGACGAGCTGAGCGTGCATGACAACGTCCAGCTGGCCCTGCGCTACGGCCCCATGCCCGAGAAAGCGCAGCGCGAGCGCGTCGCCGAGGTGCTGGACCGGCTGGGCTTGAGCCACCGCGCCACTCACCGCCCCAGCCAGCTCAGCGGCGGCCAGCAGCAGCGCGTGGCCATCGCCCGCGCCATCGCCGCCCGCCCGGCTCTGCTGCTGGCGGACGAGCCCACCGGCAATCTCGACAGCGCCCATGGCCAGGAGGTGATGCGCCTGCTGCGTCAGCTGAACGATGAAGGCAGCACGCTGGTGATGGTGACGCACAGCGCCGAGCATGCGGCGCTGGCTTCGCGCACCGTGCGCTTGCTGGACGGCCGCGTGCTGGTGGATGCGCATCTGGAGCAGTACGCATGAAGTTGTTGACCTTGTTCAAAGAAGCCTGCGCCGGCCTGCGCCTGCGCGGCTCTGCAACGCTTGTGTCTTGCGGCGGCATGCTGCTGGCCATGGCCGCATGCGCTTTGGTGGCGGTGCTGGCGCTGTCACGCATGGCGATCGACCCCGGCGTGCCCGAGCCGCAGCGGGTGGTGATGCTGGACTTCAAGACCCACCAGCCGGGCGAATATCCGCATTGGCAGCTGGCCTCGCCGGCTGGGCTGGTGCCGCTGCTCAAAAACCGTGGCCTGCCCCTGGACCTGATCAGCCGCAGCAGCAGCGAAGGCTTCACCCTGCATATGAACGGCGACGGCCAAGACCGCCTGGAGGTGGTGCGGGTGTTGGCTGCCGACCCCGATCTGGCGCCGCTGCTGGGCATCAAAGCCATGCATGGCGACCTGCAGGCCACCTTGCGCCGCAAAGACGCGATCGCGCTGACGCCCAAGCTGGTCCACAAGCTCTGGGGCGATCTGCCCTTGGCCGAGGCGCTGGGCCGCAGCGTGGAATGCCGCGGCAAGGCCTATCTGGTGACCGCGGTGATTCCGGCCATCGACAGCCGCAGCAGCCTGAACGCCGCGCATGAAGCGATGGCCAGCTTCGAGTTGGTGGGCGGCGATTTTCGCGGCGGCATCATAGACAGCCCTGAAGCGCTGGAGACGATTCACCAAGGCAATGCGCAAGTCTATGCCCGCCTGCGCCCAGGCACCCAGCCCGAACAACTGGCGCCGCTGCTGGAGCAGGCTTTCCAGACCCACCCGCTCTACGCCAAGCTGCCGCCGGAGTGGAAAGACAAAAGCCCCAGCAAGAAGGCGGCCGAATTCCGCGCCTTGACGCTGGCGCAATTGCCGATGGAAGGCCAGGCCATGATCTGGGACTTGCTGGCCGCGCTGGCCGGGGCCAGTGCCCTGCTCTTCCTGCTCGCCGCCATCAACAGCATGAATCTGCAAGCGGCGCAGCTCTTGCAGCGCCGGCGCGAGACCGCGCTGCGCCGCAGTCTGGGCGCCACCGGCGCCGGTTTGCTTAGGCTCTGGGGACTGGAGACGCTGCTGAGTCTGCTGCTCAGCGCCGCCGGTGCCGCTTTGCTGGTCTGGTGGTTGGCCCCGGCAGTGGCCGATTGGCTGGGGCTGAGCGCCGAGCGGCCCATCGTGGAGGCCCTGCCGGTGCCGGTGCTGCAGGGCTTGGGGCTGGCCGTGTTGCTGCTCTTGCCCTTGACCTTGGCGCTGCCCGCGGCAATAGCGCTGCGGCAGGTGCCGGCCCCGGCCTTGCAGGGCCGCACAGCCAGCGAAGGCCCTTGGGGCCGGCGCATCCGCCAAGCTCTGCTGACGCTGCAACTGTGCGGTGCCCTACTCTTGCTGGCCTTGACCGGCGTGCTGAGCCAGCAGCACCACCATATGGTCAACGCCGATCGTGGCATCCAGACGCAAAACCGCCTGATCCTCAGCGCGGTCGTCGAGCGCGACTTTGTGCCCAAGATGGATGCCTTCGCTGAAGGCCTGCGCCAGCATCCTGCCATCGAGAGCTTCGCCTTCAGCTCGGCCCGCCCGGCCATGGACACCGACGGACCCAGCGAGCTTCATGTCGGCCCCAAGGGCGACAAGCAAATGCTGCGCATGACGGTGGCCTCGCCGAGCTTCTTCGACACCTATGGCATCAAGGTCTTGGCCGGCGACCCGAAGGCGGGCTCAGGCGATGAGCGCCTGGTGATCGATGCCAAGGCGGCGCGCCTGCTGGGCTTTGCGGCGCCGCAAGACGCCGTGGGCGCCGTGCTGCTTGCCGGCGGCGACCTCGCCAAAGAAGGCCAGGCGCAGCGCCGCGTGATCGCGGTGGTGAACGATATCAAGCAGGAATCGGCCCGTGACCCGGCCCGACCGCAAGGCTTTGTGCTCAGCGACGAGGCGCAATGGGATTTGACCGTCTACGGCCCCGACCCGCTGGCGTTGCGCCAGGCGCTGGAATCGGTCTGGAAGAGCCATGGCCCGCCGCTGGCGCACCTGGTCTGGACGGCCGATGAGCAGCGCGCCCGGGTCTACCACCTGGAGAAGTTGCTCAGCTGGCTGCTCGGCGCGGTGTCCTTGGTGGCGGTGGGCGTGGCCATGCTGGGCGCCTATGCCTTGGTGGCCGACACCTTGCGGCGGCGCCGCACCGAGCTGGTGTTGCGGCGCTTGCATGGTGCCTCGAATGGGCAGATTGCGCGCGAGGTGGCGGCCGAGTTTGCCCTGCCGCTTGGCGTGGCGGGGCTGCTGGGCTTGCCCTTGGCCGCTTTCCTGGGCCATGCCTATCTGGCCGACTTTGTTGACCGCATCGATCTGGGCACAGGTCTGGCGCTGCCCTTGCTCGTAGCCGCTGCCTTGAGCTTGGCGGCCACCGGCCTGGCGGCGCTGCGGCATCTGCGCCTGGCGCTGGCGCTGCAGCCTATCGAGGCGCTGCGCTGAACCGCGCTGGGCGGCAAGGAAGATGCGGGCCACCGGCCCACTCACCCCCGCCCACTCACCCCGCCCCGACACCCACTCACCCCAGAACGCTTGGCCGGCGCGGGCGGCTGCCGCGATGATGGGCGCCATGGACCACACGCACATCCCACCCGCCCCACAGCCGCAGCCCGCGCCGCGTCTGTTCTTCCTCGACTGGCTGCGCATCCTGGCTTTTGCCCTGCTGGTGCCGTATCACGTCGGCATGTACTACGTGAGCTGGGACTGGCATATCAAAAGCCCCAACGCCGGCACGGCGCTGGAGCCGCTGATGCAGCTGTCGTCGCCGTGGCGGCTGAGCCTGCTGTTCTTCATCGCCGGCGCGGTGCTGCAGATCGCGCTGCGCCAGCGGGCGGACGCGGGCGGGCTGGCCTTCATCGGCAGGCGCTCGCGGCGGCTGCTCTGGCCGCTGTTGTTCGGCATGCTGGTGGTGGTGCCGCCGCAGGCCTATTTTGAGGTGGTAGAGCAGGTCCACTACGCCGGCAGCTATATCGACTTCATGCGTCTGTACCTGGTCGCGTACGCGGGCTTTTGCGACGCCGACGGCTGCCTGACCCTGCCGACCTGGAACCATCTCTGGTTCCTGCCCTATCTGCTGGTCTACACGGTGCTGGCCTGGGGCCTGCTGCGCGCCGCGCCGCAGTTGCTGGACCGCCTGGCGGCGCGCCTGGGCCGCGCCGGCACGCCCATGCTGCTGCTGGGCCTTGCGCTGCCGCTGATGTTTTCGCGGCTGACCCTGCTGGGCTTTGAGACCACGCACAACCTGGTGTGGGACTGGTACAACCATGCGCAATCGCTGAGCGCCTTCATGCTGGGCCTCTTGCTGGCGCGCAGCGAAGTGGTCTGGGCCCGGCTGGCCGATTTGCGCTGGACCGCCCTTCTGCTGGCCCTGGCCGCCTGGGGTCTGCGGATGGGCTATTTCAGCTTTTTTGCCGAGCCTGAACCGCCTGCGCTGCTGGTCGGCGCGCTGCGCCTGCTCTATGGCGCGATGCAATGGTGGGCGATCGCGGCGGCCTGCGGCTTCGCCTACCGCCATCTCAATGTCGACGGCCCGCTGCGCCGGGCGCTGTCGCCGGCCATCTTCTGCGTCTACATCCTGCACCAGACCGTCATCATCCTGCTGGCCCGTGCGCTGCTGCCGCTGCAACTGGCGCCGCTGGCCGAAGGCCCGCTTTTGATCGCGCTAACTTTGTTGATCTGCGGGCTGGCCTATTTGCTGCTGCGGCGGCTGCCGTTGCTGCGCGGGGCTTTTGGTATCACGGCTGTAGCGCCCGCACCATCTGCCGCGACAATCCGGGCCAGACTTTCAAGGACTGCCCAGAAATGAAATATCTACACACCATGGTTCGCGTCACCGATCTCGACGCCTCGATGAAGTTCTATTGCGACGCGCTCGGCATGGTCGAGGTGCGCCGCAGCGAACACGCCGCCGGCCGCTTCACGCTGGTCTACTTGGCAGCACCTGGCAATGAAGCCGGCAAGTATCAACCGCAGGTCGAGCTGACCTATAACTGGCCGGATGCCGATGGCAAGTCCGAACAGTACAGCGGCGGGCGCAATTTCGGCCATCTGGCCTTTGCCGTGCCCGATATCCATGCCGCTTGCCAGCGCCTGCTCGACCATGGCGTGGTGGTGGTGCGCCCACCGCGCGACGGAAAAATGGCTTTTGTGCGCTCGCCCGATCTGATCTCGGTCGAGCTGCTGCAAGACGGCCCGGCGCTGACGCCGGCCGAGCCCTGGATCTCGATGCCGAATATCGGCGGCTGGTAAGCCTAAGTCCGGCCATGGCTTTTCAGGCAGCAGTTGGCGCCGTCAACTACGCTTTTTCAGATCTGCGCGAACTGCTCGCCAAGGCCTCGCCGGCCCGCTCGGGTGATCAGTTAGCCGGCCTGGCGGCTGAAAGCGCGCAAGAACGCGTGGCCGCCTGCCGAGCGCTCGCCGAAGTGCCGCTGCGCCTGTTCCTGCTGCAGCTGGTGATCCCTTACGAGACGGATCAAATCAGCAGACTGATCATTGACAGCCATGACGCGGCCGCGTTTGCGCCGGTCGCTCATTTGAGCGTCGGCGCGCTGCGCGACTGGCTGCTGTCTGACGCCGCCACACCAGCAGCCTTGGCCGCTTTGGCGCCGGGCTTGACGCCCGAGATGGCGGCGGCGGTCAGCAAGCTGATGCGCAACCAGGACCTGATCCTGGTTGCCAGCCGCTGCCACGTCGTCACGCGTTTTCGTTCGACCCTGGGCCTGCCCGGCCATTTGGCCGTGCGCCTGCAACCGAACCACCCGACCGACAGCCCGGCCGGCATCGTCGCCAGCATCCTCGACGGCCTGATGTATGGCGCCGGCGACGCCGTCATCGGCATCAACCCGGCGGCCGACAGCGTGGCGGCGATGACCCGGCTGCTGCACCTGCTGGACGAGCTGATTCAGCGCCATCAAATCCCCACGCAAAGCTGCGTGTTGACCCATTTGACAAACACGCTGCAGGCGATCGAAGCGGGCGCCCCGGTCGATCTGGTGTTCCAATCCATCGCCGGCAGCGAGGCGGCCAACCGCAGCTTCGGCATCGACCTGGCCCTGCTCGACGAGGCCCATGCGGCGGCGCTGTCACTCGGGCGCGGCCATCAGAACGTGATGTATTTCGAGACCGGCCAGGGCAGCGCCTTGTCGGCCAACGCGCACCACGGCGTCGACCAGCAAACGCTGGAAGCGCGGGCCTATGCAGTGGCGCGGCGCTACAAACCCCTGCTGGTCAATAGCGTGGTCGGCTTCATCGGGCCGGAGTATTTGTACGACGGCAAGCAAATCATCCGCGCCGGCCTGGAGGATCATTTTTGCGGCAAGTTATTGGGCCTGCCGATGGGTTGCGACATCTGCTACACCAACCATGCCGAGGCCGACCAGGACGATATGGACAATCTGCTGGTGCTCCTGGCCAGCGCCGGCCTGAGCTTCATGATGGGCGTGCCCGGCGCCGACGACGTGATGCTGAACTACCAGAGCACGTCGTTCCATGATGCGCTGTTCGTGCGCAAGTTATTGGGCCTGAAGCGCGCGCCGGAGTTCGAGGCCTGGTTGCAGCAGATGGGCATCAGCGACGCCAACGGTGCGCTGCTGCCGGCCGGCTCGCCGCGCATGCTGGCCGATGCGCTAACGGCAAAAATTGGCGGCATGGGATGAGCGACGAAATCGCCACCGACCCCTGGAGCCCGCTGCGCCGCCACACCCCGGCGCGTATCGGCATAGGCCGCGCCGGCACCAGCTTGCCGACACGCGAGCTGCTGGACTTCAGCGCCGCCCATGCCCAGGCGCGCGATGCCGTCTTGACACCGCTGGACGTGGCCGCGCTGGGCGCCGATTTGAGCGCCGCGGGCTGGGCCTGGCTGAGCGCGCAAAGCCGCGCCGGCAGCCGTGACATCTATTTGCGCCGGCCCGACCTGGGGCGCCGGCTTGATCAGCCAAG
>JADMJQ010000227.1:52489-60937 GCA_018780415.1 Roseateles sp.
GCTGGCACCTGAGTCGGTGGATCTCGCCATCGTGCTGGGCGACGGCTTATCGGCCGTCGCCACCCAACAGCATGCGCTGACGCTGCTGGCCGAGCTCAAGCAAGTGCTGGGCGATGAATTGCTGATCGGCCCGCTGGTCATTGCCACGCAGGCGCGTGTGGCGCTGGGCGACGAGATCGGCGCGCTGCTGGGTGCCCGGGCGGTGCTGATGCTGTTGGGCGAGCGGCCGGGCCTGAGTTCGCCCGACAGCCTGGGCGCCTATCTGACCTTTGGCCCGGCGGTCGGCCGCAGCGACGCCGAGCGCAACTGCGTCAGCAATATTCGCCCGGCCGGTTTGGCGCCCGAGTTGGCCGCCAAGCGCCTGGCTTGGCTGCTGCGCGAGGCCTTGCGCAGGCGCGTCAGCGGGGTGGCTTTGAAGGATGATAGCGAGTTGGGTCTTCTGGGCGATCGCTAGACAGCGCGTCTTCACGCCCCGGTGGCGGGTAGGCGTCGGCCACATAGGCCGGGCCCTTCATCACCATCACCAGCACGCAGCCAATGCCCACCGTCAGCACCAGCGTCCAGTGCAGTACCACCAGACCCAGCAGGCGGTAGCAAACCAGGAGCAAATCGCGGTCGGCGGCCGAGCTCAATTGCTCGGGCAGCGCCCACCAGCAGGCCAAGGCCAGCAAGCCGGGAATAGCCGTGCCAACCCAGAGAATGCGCGGCAATCGCTGCCAGATCGACCATTCCAGGCCGGGCGGCGAGCGCTGAAAACCGGGTAATTTATTCAGCCAGTTCATGGTGTTTGTTCCTCGCGGGCTCATTCAGCGTCAAAGCGCCGGGCCAGTCGCTGCAGCGCGGGCCGCAGATGCAAGAAGAGACGATACGCCCGCTCCATCGCCCATGCAACGCCGGGTACGCGGCCCAAGCTGGCCAGCCAGCGCCAGCCCGGCAGCGTGGCCCACAGCGCCAAGAATGCCGGAGCGCCGCTGAGCAAACGCCCGTCGGCGGCCTGCACATGAAAGCGCGCCATCAGTTGCGCGCGCGTGCTGCCGGGCGGCAAAGCAGTGGTCGCGTCGCTGACGTCGGCAAAGCAGACCGGCTGGCTCGCGGGCAAGCCCCGGTAGACGCTGATTTCGCGTCGGCACAAAGGGCAGGCGCCGTCGTACAACACGGTCAGCGGGCGCGGCGTTGTCTGAGTCGGGTTCACCATGCGGGTTCCTGGTTGACGGCCAATAGCTCGGCCGCGGTCTGCAGACCGCGCGTGCTGCGCGTCCACCATTGAGAGAACGAGGCACAAGGCCCCGCCACAGCCGGGAACAGCGCCGGTGCGGCCCGACACTCGGCCCAGGCGCTGAGCCAGGGCCGCAGATGCGGCTCGTCCACGCTGCGCACGCGCGTGCTTGCGGCCAGGGCCGCTCCAATCTCGGCGGCACTTGCGTGCCAGCATTGCAGCGGGTGTTCGCGCGCCAGCTCGGCCACCCGCTGCGCCACAAAACGCCAGCGCCGCTCGCTCCAAGGCCAGGCCTTGTGAAAGTCGCTCACGACGAGGAAGACCAGCGCGGTATTTGGCGGCAATTGCGGCGGCAGCTCGCCCAGGCTCCAAGGATGCAGCAGCCAGACCTCGCGGCCCCGGACGAAGGCAGCGTCAGGACTGCGGGCACCCAGAGCCGCAGGCGGCTGCGCGCTCAGCGCCGGCTCAGGCTGGCCGGCCACTGTCTTCGCCGGCGCGGGCGGGCTGCTTGTGGTTTGGCGCGCCAGGCGGTCCAGCGCTTCGTAAGAGCAGGCTATCACCGTGCCCGGGCTGTGCCAGGCCGGCGGGGCATAACGGGCCACATTGTCGGCATTGAACAGATAGGGCTTGTGGCTGCCGGTGCCGGCAACCCATTGCCAGCTGAGGTGGTTGCTGGCCAGATCACCGTCCAGCAAATGGCCGTACAACCAATCGGCGGCACAGCGCCAATGCAGCTTGCGGATGTGCACGCAGTAACTGGCCAACCACATGCGGGCATGGTTGTGCAGCATGCCGGTGGCGTAGAGCGTGCGCACGGCTTCGTCGATGACGGGAACACCGGTGCGGCCCTGGCGAATGTCATCCGGCAGCTGCGTCGCGTAGGCGCCGGCGGGCAGCGGCCCCGCATGCAGATCGCTCAGAATCGCGTCACCGCGGTGCTGCCAAACATGGCGGAAATAGGCCCGCCAGCCCAGCTCGAAGATGAATTTATGTTGCAGGTCCAGGTCCTCGCGGGCCAGCACACCGGCCAGCACCTCGGGCAAGCTCAACAGGCCATGGGTGATATAGGGCGATAAGCCGGTCACCGCACCATTCAAGGCGTTGCGGGTGCGCGCAAAGGCGGCAGACTGCACGGCGCCCAAGCGCGCGCGGGCGGCCGCCAGCGTGGGCTCAAACAGTTGTTGCAGCATCGGAGAGCGCTCCCACTTCAGCGCGCCGAATCGCATCGGCACGCGCCCGCACGGCCAGGCGCTCATCGTCGCTGAGCCGCGCCAGGTTCTTGACCTGCAGCGCCATGCGCGGGTTCTTGGCCATGGCCGGCTCGTGACGCATCAAAAAATCCCAGTACAGCGTGGTGAAGGGGCAGGCCTTGTCGCCCGTGCGCTGGGCCGGGTCATAGCGGCAGCCCTTGCAATGCGGGCTCATGCGATCAATGTATTTGCCGGTGGCGATGTAGGGCTTGCTGCCCATCACGCCGCCATCGGCGTATTGGCTCATGCCCAGGCTATTGGGCAGCTCCACCCATTCCACCGCGTCCACATACATGGCCAGATACCAAGCGTGTACGGTTTGAGGCCTGACGCCCAACATCAGCGCATAGCTGCCGGTGATCATCAAGCGCTGGATGTGGTTGGCATAGCCATGCGTCAGGGTCTGCGTGACGGCGTCGCGCAAGCAAGCCATCTCGGTGGCGCCGCTCCAGTAGAAGTCCGGCAAGTCTTGGTCGGCGGCCAGCGCGTTGCGGGTCAGGTAGTCGGGCATCTGGGTCCAGTAGATACCGCGCACATATTCGCGCCAGCCCAAGATCTGCCGCACAAAACCTTCGACGCTGGCAAGGGGAGCCCGCCCCGCCTCAAAAGCGGCCACGGCCGCCGCCACCACCTCACGCGCGTTCAGCAATTTGAGGTTGAGCGCGGCCGACAAATGGGCGTGGTACAGCCAGGGCTCGCCCGGCCAGATCGCGTCCTGGTAGCGGCCGAACAGCGGCAGGCGCTCGGCCACAAACTGCTGCAAGGCCTGCAGTGCCTGCGGCCGCGTCAGCGGCCAGGCAAAGCTGTCGAGCCGGCCGGGATGCTGGGCAAAGCGGCGCTCCACCAAGGCGATCACCTCACGCGTCAGCGCGTCGGGCTCAAAGTGGCTGCGCGGCGGCAGCATGCCGGGGCCGGCGGCGTCGTCAAAGGCGGCGCGGTTCTCGGCATCAAAATTCCACTGCCCGCCCAGCGGTGCGCCCTCCTGCTGTGGGTCCATCAAGACGTCAAAGCGCTTGCGCTGCTCGCGGTAAAAGAACTCCATGCGCAAGGCCTTGCGCCCCTTGGCATGGGCGGCAAAGTCACGCACGGTGCTGAAGAAATGGCGGTCATCGCGCAGTTCCAGCGCCAGCCCGCAGGCCATTGCTGCAGCCTTCAGTGCCTGCAGCACGCGCCAGTCGCCGGGCGCGGTCATGATCAACTGGCGTGGCCGCAAGCGCGCCAGGTCGGCCTGCAACTGGGCCGCCAGGCTGCCGGCATTGTGGTCGGCGTCCAGTTGGGTGTAATGCAGGGGCCGGCCGGCGGCTTGCAGGGCGAGCGCGAAATGCCGCATCGCCGCCAGGAACATCACCAGGCGCGGCTTGCTGGACGCCACATGGGTCGCCTCCTGTGCCACCTCAGCCATCCAGACCGCATCGCAGCCGGGGTCGAAGCCGTCAAAAGCGGAGGCCTCAAGATCGAGCTGGTCACCCAGCACCAAGATCAACGAGCGCAGCTCAGCCATGCGCGCCCTTGTTGCGGCGGCAGGCTTCGGAGCAATACTTGACCTCAGCCCAATTCTTGGCCCAGCTCTTGCGCCAGCTCATTGCACGGCCACAAGCCACACAGGGCTTGGCCGGCAACGCCGCCTTATTGCCGCGAAAGCTGGTCTGCGCGGTTTTCAATCAATCAAGCCTTCTTGGCCCAGGCGCTGCACCAGCCCGCAGCCGTCACCTGCTTGCCGGCAAACAGCGGGCAGGCGCCGGCCTTGTCACCAGCCTTGCCCTGATAGAGCGCACAGTTGGCGCAGTTCTGTCCAGCGGCGAATTTAGGGAACTTCTTGCTGTCCACACGCTTGGCATCGGCCACATAGCCCAAGGCGACGGCCTGGCCGTCTTTTTCGTCGACCAGGGCTTGCGCGAAGGCGCCGCTGCTGGCGACGGTCAGGCCGGAGGCGGCCACGGTCATCAGGAATACGCGGCGTTGGATGGGTTGGTTCATGGCTGAAAGCTCCTTGCGATGGCTAGAGGGGGTGCGACAGCAGTCAAGCCGCCATAGCGGCGGGCACAACTGCCTGCCGCAGGATAAGCACTTTCGCTTCACAATGGATACAAAATCTCGATACCCCAGCGACCGCCTGCGGTAATCAGCGTCAAACCCGCTTCAACCCACCGATGAAAAGGGGCGATATGCCGTCAAAACCACCCGCTGCCGACGCCGAAACGGCCGGCCGTCATCGCAGCGGCGCGGTGGCTCGCATGTTGAATATGCCGGTGGCCACATTGCGGGTCTGGGAGCGTCGCTACCAGCTCAGCAAGCCGGCGCTGACGGCCAGCGGCCAACGCCTGTACTCGGCCGACGATGTGCAGCGCCTGGCCCTGGTGAAGCGCCTGAGCGACCTGGGCCATGCCATCGGCAGCCTGGCGGCGCTGGACATGCAGGCGCTGCAGCGGGTTGCCGCCACCCATGCCCGGGTGCTGACGGCGCAGGCCCGGCTGGCCGAGCCGCCGAGTGAGCGCGCCACTCAGCCGGACCGCATCTGGCGTGTGGCCGTCATCGGCGCGGCGCTGGGCAAGCGCCTGCAGGCGCTGGCACTGCAGCGCCGGCTGGGCCGGCCGGTGCAACTGCTCGGGCCTTTTGAGAATGCCGCGCAGGCCGAAGCGGCCCTGGGCGGCGGCGGCGCCGATCTGCTCTTGCTGTAAGAGGCGAGTCCGCAGGCCATCTGGCTGGCCTCGCTGCAAGCGGACGCGCCGCTGCTGGCCGCCTTGCCTAAGGCGCTGCTGTACCGCTTTGCCGCCGACGCGACCTGCGACAGTCTGGCCGCCCAAGGCATTGCCTTGCTGCGCGAACCGCAGCCCGACGCCGTGCTGGGGCAGTGGCTGCAAGGCCTGCTGGCCGAGACTGCGCAAGAAGACAAACGGGGGGGCGATGCAAGTGGCAAGCCTAAGCACAGTGCCCGCCGCTGGGATGACGCCGCCTTGGCGGACTTTGCCGGCCTGTCCTCGACCGTGGCCTGCGAATGCCCGCGCCATCTGGCCGAGCTGCTGATGCAGCTGGCGCACTTTGAGAGCTATAGCGCCGAATGCGAGCAGCGCAGCCCGGCGGACGCCGAACTGCACCGTTACCTCAGCGCGTTGGCGGCCGACTCGCGGGCTCGCTTCGAGGACGCGCTGGAACATGTGGCCCTGCTGGAAGGCCTGCTACTGCCGCCTTCTCGGGCCTAGGGGCCAAGTTCTCAGAGGCCACTCAAGACCGCCAACCACAGCGGCGCCGTCAGCACGAAGAGCAGCGTCGAGGCGACGATGGCCGCTGTGGTTTCGCCCTCTTGCGTGCGGTAGCGCTGCGCAAAGATCAGCGCATTGGAGCCGGTCGGCAGCGCTGCCGCCATCACGATCACCGACAAAGGAATGCCGCTCAAGCCAAAGCCCCAATTCGCCACGCCCAGCACCAAGGCCGGCAAGACCAGCAGCTTCAGCGCCGCCAAGCCCAGCACACCGCGCCAGGCCTTGGGCCAGCCGTAATAGGCCAAGGACATGCCGATCAAGGTCAGGCACAGCGGCACCACCGCCGTACCCAGCATCTGCAAGACCTCATCCAGCACGGTCGGCAAAACGATGCCGATTGAATTCAACAGCAGGCCGGCCAGCACCGGCAGCACCACCGGGTGAATGACGGTATTGCGCACCGTCGTCAGCAAGGTGCTGAGCAAGCCAGAAGCATCGGGTCGTGCGCGCGCCAGATCCAGCTCAACCAAGAGAGTCAAGACGGTCAGCAGGGTCAAGGCATGCATGCTGATCACGGTGACGTGAATCGCCAAACCGGCCTCGCCGAAGATGCCGGCCGCCAAGGGCACGCCGATCTGCAAGGTGTTGCCGAAGGTGGCGGTGATGGCCTGCACGCAGGGCATGGCCGGTGCGCCCAGCTCAGCGGACGCTGGCCGGCGCCAGCGCTGCAGGCCGTAGATCAGCAACAAGAGCAGCACGACCGGCATGAAGAACGCCGCCAGCGTCAGCCAAGGCAGGCTCGCCAGGTCAAGCCGGGCGGTGGTACGAAACAGCAGCGCCGGCACGAAAATGTAGAACGCCACATTGGACAGCACGCGGGCCGGGTCATTGCCGCCGGCGCCGGCTTGTTTGCCGACGCCATCGGCTTCGCCCAGCCAACGCATGCGTCCAACGAACCAACCGATTGCAACGGCAATAAAGATTGCCAACAGCTTGTAAAACACCAAGCTCGTCATACGGTGACCGGCAGGCTCAACTCGAACGAGAAGCGGCTGCCGAGCCCGAACTCGCTGTGCACCTGGATCTCGCTGCCCATCTCGCGCATCAGCTGCTGGCTGATCGACAGGCCCAGGCCGGTGCCGCCCAGGCAACGCACGTCATCGACCACCTGCTCAAAGGGCTGAAACAGGCGCGGCAACTGATGCGCGGCGATGCCGATGCCGGTGTCGCTGACCTCAAAGCTCAGCCGCGCCATGCCGGCCTCCATACCCAATAGACGCACCGACAAGGCGACCGTGCCAGCGTCGGTGAACTTGAGTGCATTCGACAGCAAATTCAGCAAAACCTGGCGCAGGCGCTGGCCATCCACCAGCACCCGCGCGGGTAGTTGCGGGCCCAGATCGATGTTGAACAACATCTGCTTTTGCTCGATGCGCAGGCGCACGCTGTCGCAAACCATGTCCAGCAGCGCGCGCAGGTCGACCGAGCTGGGCTGCAGGCGCACCTTGCCGGCCTCGATGCTGGCGGTGTCCAGCACATCGGTGATGAGGCTGAGCAAATGCTCACCGGAATCGCGCACCTGGGCGATCTTGTTCTGCTGCGCGGCCGTCAGGCTGGCGTCCATTTGCAGCAGCTGCGTGAAGCCCAGAATCGCGTTCAAGGGCGTGCGGAATTCATGGCTCATATTCGCCAGGAAACGCGTCTTGGCCTGGCTGGCGGACTCGGCGCGCTGCTTGGCCTGGCTCAGCTCCAGCGTGCGCTCGGTCACCAACTCCTCCAGGTGATCACGGTGATGGGTCAGCTCCTGCTCGGCCAGGCGGCGCAGGCTGATGTCACTGACCATGCCCTCGATCAACATGCCGCCGCCAGCGTCGGCAGCGGGCACCACATGGGCGCTGAGCTCGACCCACAGGTCCTTGCCGTCGTGCTTGGCAATCAGCAAGGGCACCTGCTGCAGCAAGCGGTAACGGGCCAGAGCATGGGCAATGCGTTTGTATTCGGCGCCCTCCACCTGCACCAGCGCGCGCATGCGCCGGCCGGCCTTCAGCGCCGCAGCCGGGGAGGCATAGCCCAGCATCTTGGCCAGCGCCCGGTTCAGACTCAGCAGCCGGCCTTTGGAGTCGGCCTGAAAAATGCCCTCGGTGGCGTTCTCAAACAGGCTGCGATAGCGCTGCTCGCTTTGACGCAAGCCCAGCGATGAGGCCAGCAGGCGCTCGCTCATCGAATTGAACTGCTCGGTCAGCGCGCCGATCTCGTCGCTGTGCTCGACCTCGGTGCGCGCGCCCAGCTCGCCCGCAGCCACCCGCTGCGCCAGCGCACCCAGGCGCTTGACCGGCCGCGTCACCAGGCGATTCACCAGCACATAGCTGGTGGCGATCACCGCGGCCAGCGTCGCGGCCAGCAGACCCGCCACAAAGCGGCGCGTGTGCGTCACTTGCGCCTGCACCAGCTCGCTGGTCGAGACCAAGACCGCATTGGCGACCAAGGTCGGCTCGGCATGCGGGCTGCTTTGGTAGAACACCGGGAACTCACGGCGCAAGGGCTGCACCGCCGGCCGCTTGCGCTCGCGCCGCAGCGGCGCCACATTTAGCCCCAAGCTGACCATCTCGATCGCATGCACCTCGGGGTCGGCCATCACCGCATCGAGCAGGTTTTCGATGGCGGCCGCATCCAAGTTCCAGATTGGCGAGGCGAAGCTGCGGGCGACCAGGTCCGCCATGCGCTGCTCGCGCTGCACCAGGGCGCGCGACAACTCACGCTCCTCGGCGGCGGTCCAGTACCA
>JADMJQ010000293.1 GCA_018780415.1 Roseateles sp.
CTACGGCTTCAACGCTGCCAACGACACCTATGGCGACATGATCGAAATGGGTATCCTGGACCCAACCAAGGTGACACGTACTGCATTGCAGAACGCCGCTTCGGTGGCTTCGCTGATGTTGACGACCGAGTGCATGGTTTGCGAGTCCGCCAAGGACGAAGCACCTGCCGGCGGTGGCGGCATGGGCGGCGGCATGGGTGGTATGGGCGGCATGGGCGATATGGGCATGTAATGCCTGCCTTCAAAGCCGCAGGGCTTTGATTGAGTTCAGCACACCAAAAGGGGCCGCAGCGATGCGGCCCCTTTTTTCCATTTGACGTCCTGTTGTTGAATACTGCCCGCAGCCGAGACCTATGAAGGCGGGGACGGCGCCGGAGAGCTTGATAATCATCGGCACAAGGCCGTGCGCCTGCACAGCTCAGCTCAGTTCCAAGTCGCACCTCCTCCCTTCATGTCCGCTGCCCTATCTTTGTCCTCGCTATTGAACGATGTCCGGCTCGAAACACCGGCCTTGAGTCGTCAATTGCTCAACAGCATTCAAAGTGAGCTGGACGCCAACACCAAGCATTTCCCCTTGCTGGAAGCCTGGCGACGCCTGCGCGGGCGCTTTGCCCATGACTTCGAAACCGCTTTTCTGCCCCTGCTGCAGGCCGCCGGCCGGGGTGAAGACCCGCTGCAGCGCCGCACAGCAAGTCTTGAGTCCCTCAGCCTGGTCGACGAGCGCCAGGCCTTGCAGGATGTCGCCATCGCTCATGTGATTCAGGTCATCGAGGACAGAAGCGGGCCCGAACTGCATCAGCTGAGCAATTTCTTTGCCGCTTTGCGGGGCACGGCGCGGGCCCGCAAGAATGAAAATCCGCTGCGGGCCGCGCTGTTTGCGCAGGCCTTGTTGGTCGCGCTATCCAGCGTGGAGTTGGACCCGCAGGTCCGCTATGGCCTGATGCGTGTGGCCGCCTCGCCGCTGGCCGAGGGCCTGCAGCAAATCTATTCGACGCTATGTGCTCGCCTGCGCGCCGCCGAAGTCAGCCAACTGGTGTCCAGCCACGCGGCGCGCGCGCAAGACCACGATATCGCACAGCGCATTGCACAGGGTCGGCGCAGTTCCGAACCCGCCACGCTGGACGGCTTGGCACGCCGCGTGCAAGAGCACAACAGCCGGCCGACCGGCCTGCACCGGGCCGCTGTATCCGCTTCCGCACCGGTGTTTCGAGCCGACCCAGGCCCGGATATGTTGAGCCGCTTGTATGAGCAGATTCTGGCCGACACCCGTTTGCTGCCGCCGCTGAAGGCCTTGTTGGCGCGCCTGCAGGTCGCCGTGGTTCGGCTGGCCAAGTTTGACAACAGCCTGCTGCACCAACAGGACCACCCAGCCTGGGCCTTGCTGAACCGCGTAGCCGCCCATGGCATGGCCTTCGAGCGCGCGGATGATGAGCGGCTGCTGGCCTTTGTGCGCTTGATGACGGCCGAGACCCAGCCCTTGATCGATGCCCCGCGGCCCGATGCGGCGCAGTTCGAACAGGTGCTGAGCCGAGTTGAAAGCCATTTGAGCCAGCAGGCCCATGAGCGCAGCAAGCGCAGCGCCAACGCATTGGCCTCGCTGGAGCGCGAGCAGATGCGCACGCAATGGTTGCAATTGCTGCGGGAACAGATCAAGGCACAAACCGCCGATGCGCCGCTCGGGCCACAACTGAGCAAGTTCTTGAACGGCCGCTGGGTCGAGGTGATCGTGCAGGCCATGGTGCTGCATGGCCCGGCGTCGGCTCAGGCAATGGCGCATATCGAATGGGTCGACCATTTGCTAGCCAGCTTGCAAGAACCCGCGGACGAGCCGGCACAGCAGCGCCTGCGCTTGGCGCTGCCCGCGCTGATCCAACAACTGCGCGCCGGCTGCGATGCAATCGCCTTGGGCGCCGACCAGCGCGACCCGGTCTTGCAAGAACTGATGTTGCAACATGGCCGACTGCTGCGCGGCCTAACCGGGCTCAGCAGCGGGGCTGCCCCTGATAGTGCGGCAGTCAAACCCAAGCCCTTACTCGAGCCCAGTCCGGAAGAATTGCTGCAGCGCCTGCTGACCGAGCGCGAAAGCCAGCTGCCCGAGCATTGGGCGCATGCACAAGTCGACCGGGCGCAATTGCCGACCATGCCGATGCAGTTGTTTGATCAGCATGACCAAGACGCCTCACTGGCGGCGATGTCGAACTGGATGGCGCGTCAGCGCGTCGGCTGTTGGTACCACCTCTTCAACCAAAGCGAATGGATGACGGCGCAGCTGGCGTGGGTCAGCGACAGTGAGCAGTTCTACCTCTTCATTGGCCAAGACGCCGAGCAGCGCCACACGCTGACGCGCGGCGCCGTCGAGCGCCTGCTGGCCAATGGCCTGATCACCGCACTGGATGATGACAACTTGGTCCAGCATGCCGTCGACACGCTGATGCAGGACCTGCGCGCGGAATAGGCTTTACTCGCCGACCGGTGCGCCAGCGGCCGGAGCAGCCGGAGCTGCCGGGGCGGCCAACTCTGCCTGTACCGGTGGATGCACCCACATATGCAGAATCTGCGCCGCTTTGCCGACGCCCTGCTTTTTCAAGGCCGAGAACAGCATCACGGTGATGTCCGCTTCCGGGCTGGCGTTTTCGGCCAGGAATGCGCGGGTGCCGAACAGCGCTGCATCGGCATCCTTGCGGTTGAGCTTGTCGGACTTGGTCAGCAAGACCAAGAGCTTGATCTCACCGGAGCGCACGCGCGGTGTGACGAACTCGAGCAACTGCTTGTCAAGATCGGTCAGCCCCAGGCGCGAATCCACCATCAGCACCACGCCGGACAGTGAGCGGCGCACCTCCAGATAGTCGGCCATGACCTTTTGCCAGCGCAGCTTGGCCGAGCGCGCCACCGCCGCATAGCCGTAACCGGGCAAGTCGGCAAACCAAGCGTCGGCGGCATCCTTGGGGCCGAGCTCAAACAAATTGATATGCTGCGTGCGGCCCGGCGTCTTGGACGCGAAGGCCAGCCGTTTTTGCTGCGCCAGCGTGTTGATGGCGGTGGATTTGCCCGCATTGGAGCGCCCGACAAACGCGATTTCGGGCAACTCATTGGCGGGCAAATGCACTAGCTCGCTAGCGGTGGTCAGAAAACGGGCCGTATGGGTCCATCCCAACACCACTTTTTCGGTCGGAGTTGTCTCAATTTCCGCAGAATGCTGCGACACAGAAGAGCTGTTGGTCATGGATTGTTCTGGCTGAATGGATTGCCATTGTAAAATCTTAAAGTTGCGCTTACCGAATCTATAAATTCATGACTAAGACTGCCGCTTTTCTGACATCTAGCCTTTTGGGCCTTTTGCTTGCTTCCGCCGCATCGGCGAACGAAGCCACGGCTCCGGCCAAACCAGATCTGGTCAAGGGTCAAGCGACTGCGACGCAGATCTGCGCCGCCTGCCACACGGCCGACGGTACACGCGGTAGCCCAGCGAACCCGATCTTGCAAGGTCAGCACGCGCAATACCTGGTCAAGCAATTGACCGAGTTCAAGTCGGGCCAGCGCAGAAATGCCGTCATGCAGGGCATGGCCGCCACGCTGACGGATGAAGACATGAAGAACGTCGCCGCGTTCTATGCGTCCAAGCAAGCCAAGCCCGGCTTCGCCAAGAACGCCGGCCTGGTGACCTTGGGTGAGCGCATCTACCGCGGCGGCATAGCCGACCGCCAGATCCCCGCTTGCGCAGCCTGCCACAGCCCCAACGGCGCCGGCATGCCTGCTCAGTACCCACGTTTGGCCGGTCAGCACAGCGACTACACCGAGTTGCAGATGAATGCCTTCCGCTCCGGCACGCGCGCCAACAGCCTGCAAATGAACGGCGTGGCCGCCAAGATGAACGACCGCGAAATCAAGGCGGTCTCCGATTACATCGCCGGCCTGCGTTAAAGCGTTGATTCGAGCGCCAAGCCGCCAGCTGGCTTTAGATCTGCAAAAGGCCGGTGAATCTCACCGGCCTTTTTTCTTGCCGTCCTGCACCGTATCCGATGTCCTCCGACACTAGCCCCATGAGCGAGTCCCCCAGCAACCCCGCAGTACCGGCGGCATTGAGGCCCGGCAACAGCGTCGCCAGCGATCTGCTTGATCTGCTGTCGTCCATGCGTTTTGCGATTGCCCTGCTGACGGTCATTTGCATCGCCTCGACCATAGGCACGGTGGTCAAGCAGCGCGAACCGCTGAACAACTACGTCAATCAGTTTGGGCCATTCTGGGCCGAGGTGTTCGGCAAGTTCGACCTCTACACCGTCTACGGCGCCTGGTGGTTCCTGCTGATTCTGGCGTTTTTGGTGCTGTCGACCAGCCTGTGCATCGCCCGCAATGCGCCGAAGATTTTTCATGATCTGAAGAACTTCAAAGAGTCTGTGCGCGAGCAGTCGCTGCAATCGTTCCACCACAAGGCGCTCGGCCATATCGGCATCGGCCCCGAGGTCGCCTTGAACCAAATCACGGCCTATCTGAACGAGCTGGGCTGGAAGACGCGGGTGCAGGCACGTGAGCGCGGCATCATGCTGGCGGCGCGCAAGGGTGCCGCCAACAAACTCGGCTACCTGGCCGCACATTCGTCTATCGTGCTGATTTGCCTGGGCGGCCTGCTCGACGGTGACCTGCTGGTGCGTGCCCTGATGTGGGCGCAGAACAAGACGATTTATCAAGGCGGCGGGCTGATCAGCGAGGTCAAGCCCGAGCATCGCCTGCCCGCCAGCAACCCGAGTTTCCGCGGCAATTTGATGGTGCCCGAGGGCGGCCGCGCCGCCACCGCGATTCTGAGCATGCCCAATGGCGTGGTGCTGCAGGACCTGCCCTTCGACGTCGAGCTGCAGAAGTTCATCGTTGAGTATTACGAAACCGGCATGCCCAAGCTGTTCGCCAGCGAGATCAGCATCCGCGACCATGAGACCGGCGCCGTGACCCAAGCCAAGGTCAAGGTCAACGAGCCGGCCTTTCACCGCGGCGTGGCGATCTACCAAAGCAGCTTCGAGGATGGCGGCTCCGACCTGAAGTTGCTGGCCCAGCCCATGGGCAAGGCCGGCAGCGACAGCAAGGCCGCCAAGCCGTTCACGATCGAAGGCCGCGTCGGCGGCAGCACCGAGCTGCGCAGCGGAGAAAAGAGCGATGAACAGACCTTGAAGCTGGAGTTCGCCGGTCTGCGCGTGATCAATGTCGAGAACCTCGTCGGCGGCCCGACGGCAAGCGGCGGCACCGATGTGCGCAAGGTCGATCTGGTTGATTCGCTGCAAAGCCATCTGGGCAGTGGTGCCAAGACCCGCACGGACAAAGAGCTGCGCAATGTGGGCCCTTCGTTCAGCTACCGGCTGCGCGATGCGTCCGGCCAAGCGCGCGAGTTCAATAACTATATGGTGCCGGTCGAGCTGGATGGTCAGCGCGTTTTCCTGGCCGGCGTGCGGGAAACGACCGCGGAGTCGTTCCGCTATTTGCGCATCCCCGCCGACGACAAAATGAGCATGGACGGCTGGTTGCAGCTGCGCCGGGCCTTGTTGGACCCGGCCGAGCGCGAACGCGCCGCAAGGCGTTATGCCGAGGCCGCCACGCCCACCGACAAACCGCAGATGACGCCGCAGTTGCAGGCCACGGCAACGCGCGCGCTGGCCTTGTTCGCCGGCGCCGAAGGCGTCAAGAGCGCCGCAACCGACGCCAAGGTGGCGGCCAATTTGCCCGGCGGCCTGCCCGCGCTGTCCCAATTCATCGAAAGCGAAGGGCCAGAAGCCGAGCGCCAGCGCGTCTCCGAGGTGCTTTTGCGCATACTCAACGGCAGCTTGTTCGA
>JADMJQ010000120.1 GCA_018780415.1 Roseateles sp.
GAGTCGGCCTGTTCTCTCGCAAACGCGACCCACGGGGGTTTTGCAGAGGGTCCCTGGGTGCAGCGGCTACTCCCCAATGACGGCATTATTTTAGCCTGGGCGCAGCGGCCGCCGGCCGGCGCAGCGTCGGCGCGTCCAGATCCAGCTCGGCCGCCGGTATCACCCAGGCCGGCGCCAAGGGCTGCGGCAACGCTGCATCACTGCCCCCCAATTGGCCGACCACCACAATGCCGACCGCGCTTTGCGGCCAAAAGCGCTGCGCAAAGGCTTGCACTTGCTCGGCGCTGACGGCCTTCATTTCGTTCTCGAAGTTGGCCAGCTCGGTCAGCGCGCCGCCGTGCTCGATCTGCTCCGCGGCCAGCGACGCCAGCGACAAGGTAGTTTCTGTTTGGCGGGCAAAGTCGCCGATCAGCCCGGTGCGGCGGGCCAGCAGCTCGTCGGCCGGCACCGGCTCGGTGCTCAGGCGCAGCAGTTCGCCGCGCAGCAAGTCGGCCACCTCGGCCGCGTTGACGTGCTTGGTCTGGCTGCTCAGCAAGAGCAGGCCGCCGCCGGGCAGGGACTCGGCGCTGCTGTAGGCGCCGTAGCTCAGGCCGCGCTTGATGCGCACCTGTTGGTTGATGCGGGAGGAATAGCCGCTGCCCAGGATCGCCGTGGCCAAGGCGCCGCTGCGCAGCTCGGCCCGGCCGGCCGAGCCGGGCAGCCGCGCCGGGTAGGGGGCCAGCAGCAGTACCGCGCTTTGGCCGCTGCCGGGCAGATCCACCAAGAGGCTGCGGGCGCCCAGGCCTTGCGGGCCCAGCAAGGTTTCGGGTCGAGTCTGCTTGGTTGCAGCGTTAGGCCTGCGCCAGCCGCCGAAGTAGCGCTCGGCCAGCAACTTGCCTTGGGCGAGATCGAGGTCACCGGCCAAGATCAAGGTGGTCTGGTCCGGGCGCAGTTGCTGGCGGCAAAACGCCTGCACGTCCTCGCGGCGAATGCGTGCCAATGACTGCTCGGTGCTGAGTCGGCCGGGTGGGGCGTCGCCCCAGTGCAGGCGCCAGGCGAGCTTGGGTGCCAAGGCGGCCGGGTCGGCCGCCTCCAGTTTGACGGCCTGCTGCATCTGCAATCGGCTGCTGATGATTTCCAGCTCCGGCAGCGTCGGCGCCCGCAGCACATCGGCCAGCAAGCCCAGGCTGCCGTCCAGGTGCTGGGTCAGCACCGTCATGGTCAAGCGGCTGGCCTGCGGTCCGGTGCTGATGTCCAGTTCGCTGCCTAGCCTGTTGGTGGCATAGGCCAGCGCGCTGGCATCGGCCTTGGCATTGCCGCGGCGTGCGCCCTTGCCCAGCACGCCGAAGCTCAACTCGGCCAGGCCGCTCTTGCCCGGCGGGTCGAGCAGACTGCCGGCCTGCACGCTCAACATCGCCGTCACCAAGGGCAGGCCACGGCGCTCTATCACCACCAGCTGCATGCCGTTGGCCAGGGCTGCCTGCGCAAACTCGGGCAGCAGCAGCGGCTGCGGCGGCGCGGGCGGCGGCGGCAGGGCAAAGCCGGCGGCCTGCGCAAGCCCGCACAAGCTCAAGGTCAGCAACCAGAGGCCTCTCATGCCCTTGTCCGCGATGCGTCGGGCCCGTAGAGCACGGTCACCCGCGCGCCGTGCTGCACGTCGCGGCGCACCACCCGCTGCACATCGGCCGCCGTGACCGCCTGCAGGGCGCTCAAGTCACGCTGCGCCGCGCCGGCGTCGCCGCGCAGCGTGGCGGCCAGCCCCGCCAACTCGGCCAGGCCTTGGGGCGTCTGTCGGGTGATCAGGGCGGCGGTCAGCAGCTGAGTTTTGGCCTTGTCCAGCTCTTGGCGGCCGATCGGCTCGTCCGCCAAGCGCTCCACTTCACGCGCCAGCGGGGCTTGCAAGCTGGCCGCTGATTGCCCGTCGGCGGCCACCGCATGGGCGACCAGCAAGCCGGCTTCCGCGTTCAGCTGGGCCTCAAAGCCTATGCTTTGCGCCAGTTGATCGCGGTACACCAGGGCCTCGTTCAAACGGGCCGAATCCCCCAGCGCCAACAGCGCCTGCGCGACCTCCCAGACGAGGGCGTCGGGGCTGTCGGCGCGCGGTCCCTGCCAGATCAGCAGCGCGGCCGGCTGCGGCGCCTGCGCGCTGGGCAGCTGGTGGGTCTGGTCACGCAGGCGGCGCGGCTCGATCACTTGCCGGCGCGGAATCGGCCGTGCCGGCCGCGGGATGCTGCCGAAGTAATGCTCCACCGCAGCGTTCAGCCGTGCCGGCTCGAAGGCGCCGGCAACGATCAAGACGGCATTGTCCGGGCGGTAGTAATTGGCATGGAACTCGCTGACGTCGTTCAGAGTGGCGGCGTCCAGCTCCTCGATATTGCCGATGACGGGGCGCCGGTAGGGGTGAGCCTGGTAGCCAAAACCGGGCACCGCGTTGAACAGCCGGCCATAGGGCTCGCTCAGCACCGTCTGGGCATATTCCTCCTTGACGACGGCGCGCTCGCTGTCGAAATTGGCCTGATCCACGGTCAGGTTGGACATGCGCTCGGCCTCGGCCCACAACACCGGCTCCAGATGGTTGGCCGGCACGACGCAGTGATAAGCCGTCATGTCCTCGGCGGTGAAGGCATTGTTGCTGCCGCCGACATCCTCGGTCATGCGATCAAACTGCTCGTTAGCCATATGGCGCGTGCTTTTGAACATCATGTGTTCAAACAGATGGGCAAAGCCGCTGCGCCCGGACGGGTCATCCTTGGCCCCGACCCGGTACCAGACCTGCACCGCGACCGTGGCGCCGCCGGTCGGCAGGGCAATCAGCTCCAGGCCATTGGCAAGCACGCGCCTTTGCGTGGGTTGCGCGGCGATGCTCAGCGGGCCGGCCTGTACCCCCAAACCACACAGGCCTGCCAGGCCGGCGCCGGCCCTCAGCAGCGCGCGGCGCCGGTCGGAAAACCTGCTCTTCATGAAAAATCTGCGTTCATGGTGACAAGCATATCTGCGCACTGGCAGACTAGCGCTTACACAGGGGGACTCAACACCATGAAATTCGCTTACACGATTGTTTACGTTGCCGATGTGGCCGCCTCGCTGGCCTTTTTTGAGGCTGCTTTTGGCCTGCCCACGCGCTTTTTGCACGAGTCGGGCAGCTACGGTGAGTTGGAGACCGGCGCTACCGCCTTGGCCTTTGTCGACCACGCCACCGCGCGTGACAGCGTCGGCAGCGATTACGTCGCCGCCGGCGGAAGCCCCTTGCCGCTGGGCATGGAGGTCGGTCTGGTCACCGAAGACGTCGGCGCTGCCTTCGAGCGCGCGCTCAAGGCCGGCGCGACCGCGATGAGCGCGCCGCTGCGCAAACCCTGGGGCCAAACTGTGGCCTATGTGCGTTGCCCGGACGGCACGCTGGTGGAGTTGTGCACGGCAATGGGTTGATGTGCCCCCGCCGTTGATTTAGCGCCGCTTAATATAGCGGCCATGATCACATCGCTGGACCTCGCTCTCCTCTACCTTGTCGCGGCCGTGCTGGGCGTGGCACTGTGCCGGTCGCTGAAGCTGCCGCCGATTTTGGGTTACCTGGCGGTCGGCGTCTTGATCGGGCCGAATGCGCTGGCCTTGGCGGGTGACACGGCCAGCATTCGCTATCTGGCCGAGTTTGGCGTTGTCTTCCTGATGTTCGTGATCGGGCTGGAATTCAACCTGACCAAGCTGCGCAGCATGCGCACCTTGGTGTTCGGCCTGGGTTTCTTGCAGGTGTTGCTCACCATTTTGGGCACCGTGGCGGGTCACTTTTTGTTGACGTGGCTGTTCGGCGTTTTCGGCATGAACTGGGAGCTGAGTTGGCAGGGTGGCCTGGCGCTGGGCGCTGCCATGGCCATGAGCAGCACGGCCATCGTCGCCCGCCTGATGGCCGAGCGGCTGGAGCTGGAGAGCGAACATGGCCGGCGGGTGATCGGCGTGCTCTTGTTTCAGGACTTGGCCGTGGTGCCGCTGCTGGTGATGATTCCGGCGCTCAATAGCAGCGGCGCCGCGATGGTCGAGTCGCTGGCCTGGGCGGGCTTCAAAGCGGCGGTGCTGCTGACGATCTTGCTGGTCGGCGGGCAAAAGTTGATGCGTTGGTGGTTGACCTTGGTGGCCCGGCACAAGAGCGACGAGCTCTTCATGCTGAATCTGCTGGTGGGCCTGGCCTGGCTGACCGAGCACTTTGGGCTGTCCCTGGCGCTGGGTGCCTTTGTGGCCGGCATGTTGATCGCCGAGACCGAATACAAGCATCAGGTGGAGACCGATATCCGGCCCTTCCACGATGTGTTGCTGGGCCTGTTCTTCATCACCATTGGCATGAAGCTGGACTGGCGCACCTTGGCTGAAAATTGGCCGCTGGTCGTCATCTTGAGCATCTTGCCGATTCTGGCCAAGTTCGCCTTGATCGCCGGCTTGGCCAAATTGTTCAAGGCCCCCACCGGGGTTTCGCTGCGAACCGGTCTCTATCTCGCCCAAGCCGGTGAGTTCGGTTTTGTGCTGCTGACGCTGAGCGCCCAGCACCAGTTGATCGCGCCGCAATGGGTCAGCCCGGTGCTGGCCAGCATGGTGCTGTCGATGTTCGCTTCGCCCTTCCTGATCATGTACAGCAACCGCATCGTGATGAAGCTGTCCAGCAGCGACTGGATGATGCAGTCGGTGCAGCTGACCTCAATTGCAAAGAAGTCCATCAAGACCTCGGCGCACGTGATCATTTGTGGTTACGGCCGCAGCGGCCAGAATCTGGCGCGCTTGCTGGACGGCGAGCACATTCCCTATATCGCTCTGGACCTCGATCCCGACCGCGTGCGGCAGGCCGCGGCGGCCGGCCAGAGCGTGGTGTTTGGGGACGCCGCCCGGCTGCAAAGTCTGATGGCGGCCGGCCTGGCGCGCGCCAGCGCGGTGGTGATCAGCTATCCCGACACGCCCTCGGCGCTGAAGATCCTGCACCTGGTGCAAGCGCACGCACCGCGCGTGCCGGTGGTGGTGCGCACGATTGACGACAGTGATCTGGAGCGCCTGCGCGCGGCCGGCGCCACCGAGGTCGTGCCCGAGGCCATCGAGGGTTCGCTGATGTTGGCCAGCCATGCGCTGGCGCTGGTGGGCGTGCCGATGCGGCGCGTGATCCGCCTGACCCGTGACGCGCGAGATGCCCGTTATGGCCTGCTGCGCGGCTATTTTCATGGCGCCGATGACGACACCGCCGAGGAGCGCCAACAGGCCAGGCTGCGGACCGTCACCTTGCCTCCGCTGAGCGCCTATGTCCATCAAGCGCTGGGCTTGCTGGCCTTGCATGCGACTGGTGTCGCGGTGGTCTCGGTGCGTTGCGCCAATGGGGCGGTGGTGGCGGCGGATGACAAGCTGGTGCTGAATGCCGGCGATACCTTGGTGCTGTCGGGTTTGCCGGAGGCGCTGGCGCTGGCGGAGGAGAAGTTGCTCAGGGGGTGAGAGGCTGTTGAGTAAGTAGGTTGGAGTGAACGCCGTGCACTCCAACATGGCACAGACCGTGCGATTGGGTCTAGATCCTGACCATCGGCGCGTCAGTTGCCCCCGCACGATGCCGGGAGTTCGCCCCGGCGGGCGACCTTCTTTCTTGGGCGCCCAAGAAAGAAGGCAAAGAAGCCGCCCCTGCCGCATGGCCCTGCGGGTCCGAATCATGACAAGGCGCTTGCAAGCGCCTTGTCCTTCGCCAGGCGTCAGTCAAGCCACTTGGCTTGCCTTCGGTCCGGACTCAGTGCGTCAAATTTGCCGGGCCGCGCCCAACTCACTGCGCTACGCTGCGTTCAGACAAGGG
>JADMJQ010000205.1:0-2228 GCA_018780415.1 Roseateles sp.
GCGGCCGCGCCGTCGCGCCGCTTGGCGCTACTGGCTCAGCAGCCGGCTCAACAGCCGGCGTGCCCTGGGCGACCTCGGCGCTCGGGAACTCCTTCACCTCCCCCAGTAGCGTGGTGATTGGCGAATCGAGCCTGATGATCTTGACCGGGTCGGCTCCGTCCAGCTTCGCAAGCCACTGGTGATGCCCGTCCAGCACATGACCATCCGAAGACACCAAGATCGAGCGATCACCACCGGTGAAGGCCTTGGCGCCATCGACCTTGGCCGATGAGAACTCGGCCTGCGTCGGCTTCAGTTCGCTGGCCGGCACCTCGCCGGATTCATGTGTGATGCCCCGGGCGGCCAGGAAATTCACCATCGCCCCCCTGTGCTCGGCCTTGATCTGAGGCATCTTGGCACGCGGGATGTTCAAGGTGCCGGACTCTGCCGAGAACGCGGTCCATTCCTTATCGATGGCCTTGCCGGTGACGCGCTTCACTGCATCGGCAGTTCCGCCCACGGCACCATCAGGAACAGCGCCCACTTCAGCGCCAGTTCCAGCTCCGGGGGCGGCGGCTCGTCCGTCTTGCTCAGCGACCATGCCTCCAGCCGCATCTCCTGCGCTGACGTCAGCAGGCCCTGCTGTTCGAGATCCTTGATCGTCAGTTCCAGCATTGCCATTCTCCTTGCGCAGCACCCAGCCTCCCTCGACCTCGGCCAGGGCGTAGCCGGGATTGAGCTTCGCCGCGCGCGCGGCCGGCGCCTTTGACTTGAACGGCTGGCCGCTGGCCGTGCGGATCTCGTTGGGCTGCGTCAGCCCATCGGCAGATACCGCGGCGGGTCCGGCAGCGGCAGCAGGCCCTGATCCCTCTCCTGCTGGTAGCGAGCCTCCTTGATCCGGGCTCGCTTGTTGGGCGCCTTCGGCTGCCGGCGTTGATCCTGGTCCTGCTGGCGTGTCTTGCTCATTGATGTCGGTCGGCGTCTGGCGCACGACAAAAGAGTCAGGGGAGATTTCAACCGGCGCGAAGCCAGCGCCCGCGCGCGCGGCGGCGGCCGTCGCAGCCTTGCGATTGCGAAACGGGAAGCCTGCCGATGTGAGGATATCGCCTGGCTGAGTCAGAGTCCCTGTCGCGGCGCGCATGCTGGCGCGCTCAACATCCGGCGTCAGGCCTGTGTCGCGGCGCTGCTGCTGTTCTTGCTGGCGGTCAATCACCTCGGCGCGCGTCTCAGCGCGGACGCCGCCGGCGTCGTCAACGATCATCGTGCCCGTGGGCGCCGTGTCGTAGGTCAGTGCTGGCGTGGCCGGCGCCGCGGATTCTTGCGCAGGGCCCGGCTCGCCGAAAACCGCTGACGCGCGCCGGGCCTGCTGGCCCAGGTCGACCTGCTCAGCCTGGGCCTGCCGGGTGTTGATCGCATCGGCCTCAGTCTCCGGCACCGCATTGCCAGCTGCATCGACGCGCATGGTGCCCGTAGGTGCCTGGTCGTATGCAATTGCGGGCGCGGCCGGCTCCATGCCGAGCTGCTGCTGAGCTTCCGGTGCGGCCAGAGCTGGCGCAGCATCGGGCGCCTGCTCCGAGGGAATCACGCTCATGCGCAGCGCCGCCAAGCGCCGTTCGGCCCCCTCCAGCATCTTCAGCGAAGTGCGCGCCGGCAGCTGGCCGCTCTCGACGGCGCCAATGACGTGCAGCAGGTCCTGCGTTCCATCCGAACCAAACTTCTCCCGAAGCATGGTCATCGTTTCGGGCTTCAACAGATCCGTCTTCAGCTCCGCCACCCGGCCGGCGACGTCGGCCTCGGCCTGGCCCGGCTGCGCGGGCGCGCCCGCACTCTCGGTAGCCAAGGGCTGGCCCTCGACGAAAGACCACGTTCCATCGGCCTTCTGCGCCGGCACCCAGCTGTCGTTGTACCCAGCTGCGAACGTGGCTGCGCGCTCCCTCGTTCCGAAGCTGAAGCGGTCGAACGGCTGACGGCCAGCGGATGCCCCCTCTTCCAACACTGAGGCCTGCGCCTCGATGCCTGCATTGATCCCCTTGGTGAGGGTGCCCGTCTCCGGCATCTTGGTCGCGCGGATCTGGTCAGCCGGTGTTGGCTGCGGCGCCACGGCCGGCGCGTTACCCTGAGTCACGCCAAGCGGCCCGCCGACCATTGCCCCGACAACCGCATCATTGACGCCTTGCCCCGCCACGCCGGCCCAGGGGTCAGTTGAAAACCCGGCATTGTTGAGCGCCTGGTTCTGGGCGTATTGCCCC
>JADMJQ010000205.1:2238-3468 GCA_018780415.1 Roseateles sp.
CTCGGGCCGGGTCGCCCGGATGCTCGTCGAGGCGGCGGTCGAGGAGGACGGGCGCCTGATGCTGCCCCACAAGCTCACGCAGCTCGACATCGCGAAGCGCGTCGGGGCCTCGCGGGAGATGGTGAGCCGCATCCTTGCCGACCTCTTGGCCGGCGCCGCGGCGCGCCATGTTTGAGACAATCCGCTCTGCACCGGTCAACGAGTCCAGCGCGCCAAGGGCGCCGCCAAGGGCTTGCTGCGGCGCATTGTTGGCACTGTACTCGGAAGCCGCTACCGCCAAGGCCTTTGCCTCATCTGCCGGCAAGCCTTGCTTGGTTGCCTCATTTAGCACGGCTTGGTAGTTCTGCCCTTTGACCGAACCGACCCCCATGCCGACGCCCAGGGCGCCCTGCAGAATTCTGCCAAACGTCACCAGCGTAGAACTTCCGCCTGTGGCCAAGGCCGCCGCAATATTGGGCGCCATCGACCCGGCGGCTTGCAGGATCGTTTGCAGCGGCGCATCAGCAATGCCGCCCAGCCGTGATGTGATCTGGTCGGCCGTCGAACCACCCGCATCCGCCTTGTCAATGGCATCCTGGCGAACGCGCATTTCTTCTTTTCTGGCTGGCGAGTAGAGGTCGGCCATGCCAGCATTGACGCCGCCCAGCGTCTGACTTACCGGATTGTCGGCGCCGGCCAAGTCGGACAGCATCTTCACGCCGCCAACAACGCCCTGACCCAAAGACAGCGCGCGGTCGCCTTGGGTGCGCAAGAACCCGGTCCCCTCGGCCTCGGGTGTGACTTGATCGGGCTTGGGAGGGGCGCTGATATAGCGGATACCGGCTCGGTCGATGTCATCCAGCGACAGCTGGCTGCGCGAGATATGCTCTGCTTGCTTTTTGGTCGCCATGGTCAGATCAACCCTGCTTGCTGCGCCCGCAGCGCCTCGGTTTCTGTCAGCGCCGCGCCGCCTTGTTTGGCCTCGTTGATGCGGGCCGCCAGCTTCGCCTTGCCTGATTCGCTGGTGTAATCAACACCCAGATCCGACATGCGGGCAAAGAAGCGAGATACGGGCCCTGGCGCTGACGGGGTAGCGTCTGCGGACTTTGTGCCGCCGGATGCGCCGCCTGCGGGCGACTGTGGCGCAATTGCCTTGTCACGCGAGCTTTCCCCTGGTGGCGGCTTCGTCTTGTCATTGGGGTTGGCAAAACCCATCGCGGCGAGCTTTGCAGCGAGCTCCTTCGGGTCTCC
>JADMJQ010000205.1:3478-22759 GCA_018780415.1 Roseateles sp.
TAAGCACCCGCGCGTAGACCTGCGCATATTCCGGTGAATCCGGCGCCACCCTCCCCAAGGCATTGGATGCTGCGATCAGGACCTGCCGGTTTCCATGCTGGACCTGCTGCGCGTTCACGAAGTCGTCGGCCATCAATGCAGCTTCTTGGCCCGTCATCAGTGGCTGGTTGTTGTCGCCGCGTCGCTTGTTCTCAGCTCGCACCGCATCGTGCGCGGTATCGCGCGCTAGCTTGGTGTCGAAGGGTTCGATCACGGGCGCAGTCGGGCCCTTCTGATTCACCAACTGCTGGTTGATATTCAGTTGGCGCTCTTGCAGCTTGCGCTGTTCGCGCATGTTGTCGGCTTGGTCCTTGCGATAGCCGGCCTGCGTGTCGGCGTTCTGCTGCGCGACATAGTGCGCCAGCTTCTGTGTTTCGGGCACGCCCATCGAGAACAGCACATGCGCCTCGGCAAAGCCGCGCGCGTCGTTCGTGAACTCCTGAGTTCGCGGGATCAGCTCGCCATTCGGGCCGACCATATCGATTCGCCAGGTCTTGCCGTCAGGCGAACGGGTTGCCTTGAATTGAGCTGCGCCGTCGGCGTTGTCGCCTTTTGAGTCGGTCAGGAACTGCGCGAAACCTTCTGGCCCTGCCTTGCGCAGCGCGGTTTTCGACTGGTCATCCCATGCATCGTTCGCTTCCTTGCGCTCACCCTGCTTCAGCTGCAACTCGCCAGCCTTCAACTGCAGGTCACCGACCTTCTGCTGCTGCATGACATTGCGCATCTTCATGCCGCCTACCGCATCACCATTGCGCTCCATCGCGCCGGCCACGCGCTCCATGCGCGCCGTCGGCGCTGCGCTGGCCGTGGCCGCCGCCTGCGCCTCACCCTGCGTTGCGTAGGTCATGCTGCCAGCCCGGTACCCGCCAGGCTGCAGCGCCTGCTCACCAGTGGCGCCGACATCGCGGTTGTCCATCGTGGTGGGCTTGGCCTCGCCAGGCATAGGCTCGACCGTGAAGTCCTTCGACGCCTTGTCGATCGCGTCGCGCACCTGCTTTTCGCGGTCCTGCTGTTCCTTCATGCGGGTTCGCTGATCAGCTTGGAAGGCGCGATCTTCATCCTCCTGCTTGAGCTTGCGTCCGCGGTCCATGCCGGCGCTGTAGCCATCCGCACCAGCGCCAAGGGCTGCTGCCATTCCCCCGAGCATTCCGAGTCCCATGATTAACCTCCCTTGTAGTACTGGCCGAACAACTTCATGCCGGCACCAACCGTGCCGGCGTCGTTCGCAGCGTTCTTGCCGAAGAGGCCAGCCATGCTGACCTGTGTGTTGATGCCAGTCGCGATCCCGTTCACGCCGGACGCGTAGCCCGAGCGAACCCCGTCTGCGCCAACTTGGCTTGCGCTCAGGCCGGACAGCGCCGCGCCGACTGAGCTATTGCCGGCGGATGTAGATATCTGCTGCTGGGTGGCCTGCTGGCTCGGCAGGTTGCGGCCAAGCGCAGCCGCATCGCTCATGCGTGCGTAGCCCTGCTGCTCCACGTTCTTGCGAGCCGTATAGTCCGCGCCGGCTGCAGCCTTGGCTGCGCCGATGTTGCCCGCCTCCATCACCGAGGCCATCTTCATACTGTCAGGCGCCACGCCGGCGCGCGCCAAGTCCTGTGAAGCCGCGAGACGCTGTGCACCGACCTGACGGTTGACCTCGCTGACGGCTGAGCTTGCCTCCTGGCCGCGCCGCTCGGCGGTGTCGTAAGTTTGAGCCTCGGAAACTAGCCGCTGCTCAAGCGGCCGGTAGGTCGTTTTGTTGTATTCCTCCGCGTCCTTGGCCTGCTGCATGGCGTAGTTCATGCCGGCGAGACTGGCGTCGGATACCTGCTGAGTGCGCTTCTCCGCAGAGTCTCGCAGCGGCTGCTCGTCGGAGTACTTCTTCTTCTCCCAATCGAGTTGCTCGCGGGACAGGGCGACTTGCTCTCCAGACAGCGCGTTTGCGTTGTCCATCGCCTCGCCCTGCTTGCTGCCGCTGCTGTAGCTGCTAATGGCCCCAACGGCAGCGATGCCGGCGCCTACCCATGCAACGCTCATGATGTGACTCCAATTGATTCGACCACGCCCAGGTCTTCAAACGACTCGCAGGCGATCTCTCGCTCTACCGCCTCAATCGAGGTTTCAGCTGTGCGGAACACGTTGACAAAGATCGTGTCGACATGGGCATACCCAAGCTTGCAGATACCGGCGCGCGACGAACCGATAAAGCCTGCTTGCACGCGACGGCTGCCGAATTCGGTCATCACCGAGATGTCGCCAGACTCGACCGCATTGATGCAGTCCTTGCGGTGGATCTTGCCAACCAGCAAGGTGCCGGCCGGGATGTGCAGGCGGCGCATATACATGCCATCGACAAACACATGGTCGACCTGCATTTCTAGCTTCTCGCCGTCCATGGTCATCAAGTGATCCTTGATGGCCAGGATCTCGGCGCGCACCGTCTCGCGCGGCCGGCCGCCGTGCCACAACACGACTTCGCCCGCATCGTCCGTGCGGATGCTCGGGAACGCAGGGTTCACGAAGGCAAGGCTTGCGCAAAGGGTGGGCTGGGTGGTTTGGTTCACAGGCGGCGACAGTTGATGCGTCGCGTTGATCGTCCAGCCCAAAGCGCGAAAGTCAACCCATGCAGGTCAAGCCGGCCAGGCCACCGCCTCGACCTCGGCCTTGGTTTGGGCAGCAGCGAGTTGCGCCTTAAGGCCTTGCGATGTGGCGAAGTTCGCAGCGCCCTTGGCGGCCATCGCGCCGTAGAACGCCTTCCAGGTCGGAATGTCCGGTATCTGGATGAGCGTGTTGTCCTCGGCCTTCCAGTACCCCGGCCAGCCGCTAGGAAACTCGCCGGTCAGCGCCACCGTGCCATTCGTGCCGTCAATATCCGAACGGCCAAGTTCATCGGTGCTGACAAGCCGCCCATCAAACGTGAAGCCGGCGCGGGTGGCGGCGATGCGCCAGGTGTTGATCTGCTCGCGTTTGGCTTCTCGCGCCTGCTCAAGCGTGCGAGGGTCAATCCACACCAAACCCAAACCAGTACAACGCAGCTGGGAGAATGGGGTAGGTGGACTTGGGTAACCATTCCAACCAGGCAGCTTGTGTAGCCCTTCCCAGCCGTCAGGAGTTGGGGAATCTTCGGAGTCAAGCTCAGCGGTATGTATCGCCAATATTGCCCCGTCTGCGTCTACCTGTGCAAAATGAACATTCATTCAAACCCCGCTACTGACTGTTGCTGAAAAACTGATATATGAGGTCTTACCGTTACTCAAATCGGTTACGACCCCGTAAATTGTCGCGGAAGCTACAGCGCTAGCTGATGGCAAAGACCCTTTAAGCCCAACCGACGCAGAGTTTGTAGACCCATTTATGACGATGGCCCCCCCTTCTTCTGACAGCGTCAGAACAATTGACCAGCGGTATGAATAACTGCCTGAACCTCCACTGGTTACTGATACAGTTTTGCTCCCGGCAAAATTTCCACTCCAAGGGTACATACCTGAGTTGTTTGGTCCAACCAAACTACCAATAGTTCCTGTCAAGCTCAGTACCAGATTACTTCGCTGCTCAACCCATCCGGTCGAAGCCCTCCAGCGAACAAAATCGCTGGCATCGCCCAGGTCAAAGCCATATTCACCGCCGATGTTGCCGGCAAATAATCCTGACCCGACGCCAAATTCAGTTTTTCCCATGCGGATAAAACCATCGGCGTCAACCGTCAGCGTGCCCGTATACGTGGCCAGCGCCGCAAGATTTGCGATCGTCGCGGTGTTGATGTGCACCAAGCCAAATGCACCAGCTGCGACATATGTCGTAGCGAAGCTTTCAGTCAGATAGGAAAGCGTGGAGAAGACGTTAAACGCCGGTTTGCCGGTGCCCCCACCCCACCCCACACTGTCAGCAAGAGCCAGGGCACCGAATGCCGGCTTTGAAGCGATGGATTTCCAATTCGCCGTTTGTGCCGCAGCTGCAATGTCAGGCGCAAGCAGGGAGTTGTTGATCGACTCCGAGCCAGAGAGTGCGGCCAAGTTTGTCGGAGTGCTGAAGAGGTTTGCGCCCCATGTTGCGCCAACTGTCGCGCCGTTGGCCGGTCGATTGCCGTCGTTATTTACTACCTGCGACCAATCCGCTGTTTTCCCGGCCTGAACAACGTCGGTTATATCCTCGATTTTGAAATCAGTGACGTAGTGCCGAACAGTAGGGTGATTGTCGTAGTTGGGCAGAAAAATCAGCCGCATACTTACCACGCCCGCAGGAACTTCCGCACCTGCTGCACCAAATTCATTTGAATAAACAGTAGGTGCACCTGGGGGCTCGGACCCAGCGAGGCCAAAGTAACTAAATGACCCATTTATCCAGCCAGCTGGGTTTGGGACATTTGAGACAACTACTGCGCCACTAGCCAAATACCAAGCGACTCCTATGTAGCAGATACCGGCTGGCGCGCTAGTGAAAGCAGTAGCACTGACTTTATATTTGCGCAACGAAGAGTATGGAATCAACTCCGTGCAAATGAAAGTACCGCTTCCTGTCCCCGCTGAGTTTCCAATCGCCGTACCGTTTGGCACACCCGCATTTTTCAGGAAATCTATTCCCGCGCCAGTCCAGGCGCTAGGAAGCGAGCATTCAGGATTTGCGTTGAGCGCCTGCCCGCGAGGCAGGCCGACATTACTATTCAGCCACCCCGCCGCAGGGTTGACATAGGCCGCCGGCAGTTGGCCGCCACTTTGAAACATCACTGAGCCATCGGTGTTGCGCATGACAACCTGGCCGTCGAAGGTGCTTGGCCCGGAGATATGCAGCCCGCGAAATTCGCCGGTGCCGTCGCCATGAATTCGCCAACCGCTGGTGCCGGGCACGTAGTTGCTCGACTGGATGTAGTTGCCGACACTGATCACGCCTGAGGTGATGCGCGAGGCCGACAGCGAAACGATCATCGCGTTGGTGATGAAAGCGTTCTGGAAGCGGCCCAAGGCAACGTCGAGGTCGCGGATGTAGGCGGCCGTCATGTAGACACCGGCCGGCAGCAGCTCACCCGATGGCGAAAGGTAGGGTGTCGCCTGCACCGCGAATGGCACCACGTCGGCGACACCGCTCACACCCGAAGGCGCAGCGACATAGAACCGGTCGGCGCGGATCGCGAAGGTGCTGCCCGTGCCCGTCGGCCCAGTGCTGGCCAGGCCGTAGCCACTGACCTTGCCGCCGACATCGAGCTTGACGGTGTACTGAGCGAACAGGTCGCCTGTCTCGCTGGCTCGCGTCGTGGCTTCCACCTTGACGCGAGCAGCGACAGAGCCGGCGAGTGTGTCGGGGCCGTCTATGAGATCAATCCGCTCGCCCAGGTCAGCGAACAGCTGGCTTTCGGTGATCTGGCCGGTCAATATCTCCAGCAGCTTTGTCACATCCTGCCCGGTGGTCACCTGAAAACCATTCGTGCCGCCAGCCGGATCAACCGACTCAATGCCGTCTCGCGTTTTCCACTTCAGCCACAAACACCAGCGCGTGGCCGGATCCGTCGGCCGGCTGCCGACTTCGCCGACGAACTCATCGATCAGCACCGCAGTGCCGAAGGTGGGGCCGACTACATCGGTTGCCGGCCACTTCGCGCCATAGGCCATCGTGCGGCCGTAGCCATTCCCCTCGGTGAATGTGGGTGGATCGGTTTCATAGCTGATG
This sequence comes from Roseateles sp., assembly GCA_018780415.1. Classification (GTDB taxonomy): domain Bacteria; phylum Pseudomonadota; class Gammaproteobacteria; order Burkholderiales; family Burkholderiaceae_C; genus Paucibacter_A. The sequence goes on from JADMJQ010000205.1 coordinate 9,161, forward strand.
AAGTCAATGCCGGCGCCGCATATCACGCCGGTAGGCGTGGGTGGCGGGGTGTAGTCTGGCACGTAGGCGCCACCACCGCCACCGCTGCCAGGCAGCACGATCGTCGTGTTGTTGCCGACGGTCACCTCGCGCAGCGTGATTGAGCGCTTGAACTCGTTGCCGCCAAAGCCGCGCATTTCGCGGATGTGATCGCGGATGCCCTGCAGCAGTCCGCGCAACTGCGAATCGAGCTTGGGCGGAACGCCGGGGACGTCGGGCAAATCACTCATTGCGCAGCTCTCGCATGGTTGGCGCCACTGAGATACCTACGGCTGCGCCAGAAGTCGATATTTCGAAATAGAACTCACGCGCAGGGTTGCCGCCCGGCTTCATGGTGACTGGCTTCGCGCTCGTGACAGTGCGCGTGTCCCGAAGGGTGCCATCGCCATAAATCTTCACCGTCACAGGCCAAGACCTGGCCACGACTTCAAGGGCCGTTAGGTTCACATCGCGCTCCGCCCGGAAGGTCTTGCTGACGAACTTGGCGGTCATGAACGCGGCATCGGCGTCCCATTTCTTGATGTTTGCGCCATCGAGCACGAAGACCGAATCGCGCAGCTTGTCCAGATAGGCGGCCGGATAGCCCTTGTCGAGAAAGTAGATGCCGCGCGGCTCGACAACGTCGATGGCGAATCCGAACCACGCGCTGCCGATCTTGTAGAAGCCAAGATAGGTGCCCTCGTAGAGAACGCCGACCAGGGTGTCAGGCGCCATCGCCTGCCACTGCTCGCGCGTCAGGATGCCCGCCGTCAAGAGCTCCGGCCCGTTGGCACCGAAGTAGGCCAGGCCATCACCGGATGACCAGACGATCCCATGCTCGACGTCGCAAACTGACTTGACCGACATGCAGCCCTTCCCGAACTCGATCGGTTCGTCGCCCATGCTCTCTGGCGTCGAACCGTTGACCAGGTAGGGCCGGCCATTGGTGAGGATCAGCAGATTCTTAGACCACACAGCCAGCGCCACCGGCGTGACGTCGGCCGGCAAGGTCTCATACTTTGCCGGCCATGCGTAGGGCTTGAACGGCTCGCAATACCGCACGGATCGCCCGCTGATGCCTGCCATCATCCCGCCCCAAAGCCCGGTCAGGCACTTCAGATCGGACGGCGGCATCTCCCATCCGGTGGTTGCCATCACGCCAGCGCCTAGCGCGCGCCCATCGTCGCCGCCGGTGGTAAGCGTCGAGTCCTGATCCAGCAGGAAGAAGAACTCGCCGGTGCCGCTTGATGTCGCTTCGCCGCGGTAGAAGCGCCGAATCGTGACGCCATAGTTGCCGGCCGGCACGCCCGGCAAGCTGCCGAAGTCAATGATTGCGCCAGGCTTGCAAGTGATCGATCCGAAGAGCCGAGGCTTCGACTCTTCACCCTTGTCCGTGATGAACGTGTCCGCGTAGAACACCAGGCGATCGGCGCCGGTACCGGGCGTGGTCTCGGTGATGGTGGAGCTGCCTGAAGGCGCCGGCACGCCCAGCTCGCGTGAAGCAGTTGGGTAGGGCGCGCCAGCCAGGCCGATGATGTTGTCCGTTACCTTTGGGGTACCGCTGCCGGTGTAGTACGTCCGCTCGGTCGAGTCGCTGGCCAGGAACCCACGCACCGCATGCACGATGGTGGTCCAACTGAACCAGTACGCCGCATCGTTGTCGACGTCGCGACCCATCCGATAGATCGTTTCGCGCCCGGCCGGCACGCTGGCAACGGTTAGAGGCATCCGCCAAGGCGCGAGCTCACCGCCGCGCGGACGCTGGTTGATCGAGTTGGCCCCGATGCTGTCATCCAGAAGATGAGCATCAAGGGCCTTGACTGCGCCGGCCATGCCGGTGACGACGAATTTCATGCCGAAATCGTCAGGGATGAATTGACAGAGTCAACCCACCCAAGTGGCCACGCTAAGAAGGGCCATGCGCAGATAAGCTATGCCGGAAGAGCATCAACGATTTTCCAAACGCCATCAGTCAGCCCGCGGTCGTCCAAATACAGCGCGGTCATCTCAGCATGCTTGTGGCCCAGCAAAGTCTGCACCACTGCCGGCGCCATTCCATCGCTGATATAGGTTCGCGCCGACAGGCTTCGGATCTCATGAAGACTCGGCCAAGCAAATAGCTTGTGAGCATCGGCGCCAAGTACCGCGACGATGTACTCATGAAATCTCGCCGACAACGACGACATTTCGATAGGGCTGCCGTTCGCTTTGCGCAGCAGTGTCTCGCCCGGCGCGCCGATGCTTCGGCAGTACTCGATGACCTCTCCTAGCGTCAAACCCGTTGCGCCGAGCCGAAGCGTTAGCGGAATCGCCACTCGGGCGCCAACCAGCTTCCTTGCCTTCTTCTGCTGCTCGACGCGAAGACTGCCGTCAACCACATCATCAAATCGCATCTTTGCCAGGTCAGCCCGACGTTGCCCGGTAGCCAGGGCCAGCAACAGCATGGCCGGCACCCAGCGCTGCGGCCCGGTCTGCGCCAAGGTCAGCATGGACTGCCATGTCTCCAGCGTCAGGCGCTTGCGCAGACCTGGTGCCCGTGGCGGTTTGACATGAGCCGCCGGTGATGTCTCGGCCAATCCGTTGGCGATGGCCTCGACATAGACATCCCGCAACTCGCCGAGAATCCTGCCGGCCTTGTGCGGCGTGCAGGTTTTGAGCAGCGTGGCGATCTCATGAGGCTTGACTTCGCGTAGACGCCGCTTGCCCAGCGAGCCCTCAATGAAGTTCAGCGAGGTGGTGCGGTTCTTGATCGTCTGGCCGGTGTAGCCGCGATCTGTGATGATCGTTCGATACGTCGACAACCAATCGGCGACATTCTCGCCCGCCGCCTCTTGAACCGGTGCTGGCTGGTCTGGTGGCGGCGGCGGTGGTGGTGGCGCAGGAACTGGCGGCATGGCCGGCATCACGAACGCAGCATGCTCGTCGACCGGCAGTGCGCGCAGTGCTAGCGCGATTGCTTCCAGCACGCCTGCCAGGTGCTGAGCCGTCATGATGTTGTGCGCTTATCCATGCAGTTATTCGACCACAATAACCTAGGGATAGACACCCCCTGTTTGCGTGGTCCAATAACCCCATGAACACCGACACCAAAAACAAGGGCGGACGCCCTACAAAGCCAGAGTCAGAGTGCCGCGTGCATCGCTCGATGCGTCTGTTGCCGCGCCACTGGGCCAAGATCGACTTGGCCGGGAAGAAAGAATTCGAGGCGCTGCTGGAGCGTTGGCGCCCGAAGCCGGAAAAGCCCGCCGATTAAGGCAAGCATCACCGGCAGGGGCTTGAATTCAGGCACCGGCGCGCATCGCCGAGCGCTCGAAGTGGAAGACGATGGGGCGGCGCGCCTCCAGCACCAAGCCGTAGCGCAGCATCCGGCGATATGTCCCGTTGTCGCGGTGCAGCACATCGTGAGACCGTTCCATCTGCCCGCGCCAGTCCTCCAGCTTCATCGAGTGCTTGTCGATGTTGCAGGGCGCGCAGGCGGGCATCAGGTTGTCAAGGCGATCCCGCTCCGGGTGCTCTGGTGGCCCTGGAACCTTGCCCCAGTCGTTGCGCCGAACCGCCTCGAAGTGATCAGCGTGCCAGCGATCGCCCAGCGGATTGCCGCAGTAGGCGCACAGACCGCCGAACTTCATGCGAAGGGCTTCGCGCTGGGGCTTAGTCAGTTTCATAGTGGGCTCGCGGAGGGGCTTGGATTACTGATCGTCCATCGGTTGCATGCGCACCGACCCGGCCGCTATCGTGATTGCCGAGGCCGAAGCCGCATCCATCGTGCCGCGCACCGTGAACGAGCAATTGGCCACGGCGCCAGATGGGATTTCAAACTCGGCGGTCGGAAACGTCAGCGTCGTGGCGGCATCGCTATCAAGGGCCAGCAGGCCGGCCTGACTTAGGCCCGCAAAGGCAGTAGCTATCTGACCACTTGCAGAGCCAACAGACGCTGCCGCATACACCTCCAGCATCCGCAAGCCCGCGGCAACCGCATTGGTCACTGTGACCTCGCAAATCCAGCGGTATTTTTTTCCGACGAATGACGGCAGGCGGGCGTTCTGCACCGTGCTGTCTGTGCGGATCGTCAGCGTGTTGTTAGCCGCGCCGGGCGTGCCGGTGGCCGAAATGTTGTAGCCCAGGCCATCCGCTCTCGCGGGGCATGAGTACGCAGGCGGCGTTGTCCAGCCTGCGGAAGCCTCGCAAATCCATCCCGTTGGCGCTACTCCCGTTGCTGGTGCGCTGACCGTGCCACCCGTAGCGGTCCAGGGTGCACGGTCATGCAAATCTTTGTTTGCAGCGTTGCTGCCGTAGTTATCGGTGATGCTGGTCACTCGGTTGTCTATCGCCGGCAACACATTGGCCAACAAGGTCGCGCCGAGCGCGCCAATGCGAGCAGCGCCACGCGGGTTGTAATGCACCGAATCGGCCGCTTGAAAATACGCAGTCGCGCCATACCCGTTTGAGTCCAGGGGCTGGACCAAGGCACGATGCACCTCCAACACGTACACGTTGCGATAACGAGTGCCCAGATTAGTGATCCAAGTATTCAGGTTGTTGATGGCGGTATTGCGGGCTGCCGTGTAGAAGGCGCCGCCCGAGGCAAAGGGCGGCAGGGTCTTGATTACAACGAGGATGCCACGCCGCACGGCCTCAGATACGCAGTATTCAATGTCGGCAATTGCAAGGTCAAAAGACCGATCTTGCAAAACATCATTTGTGCCTGCGTTAAACCACAGTACATCAGGGCTCAGGGCAAACGCCTCATCAAGTCGCGAGCGAATCTCATCCGAGCGAGCGCCGCCAATGCCTAGATTCGCAACGAAGCGCATCCGTGCGCCCAACCGGGCATTTGTATGGACAAAGTCGCCGCAGCTATTGAGCTGGTTTTGGCAAAGTACACCGCCACCTGTCGCAGTGCCACTTGCGCCGGCGGGTGCCGCGTAGCTGAACGAGGTGGAGCTGATATAGGTGATCTGGGTATTGCGGATATGAAACGTCGCGTTTGATGTCCCACTCACATTTGCACGCTGACCGTCGCGTATCTGATGGGCGCTAGAGGTGCCAACAGTGATGACGCCATTCGCGAGCGTGATGGACGAAATGGATATACCGGTGTTGTTATAGGCCGCGAGAGAGTCACCCAAAATCACGGTGCGCAGGCCGCGACCGATCCCAGCCCCTGACACCAAACCTGGGAAGGCGGCGGCCTGCTCAGGAGTGACGAGCAGCTCCTGCAGTTGGGGGGGCGCAGCAGGCACCAGTCTTGCGACGCCAGCACCAATTGCGGCGGTCTCAATGCTGGCTCCGGGCGACCGGGTCTGCCCCGCTTTGAAACCCTGCCAGTCGTTGAAGAATTCGATCGTCATTGCGGCACCTCAAAAGAAAGTGGTTGTGCGCCGGCCCTGAGTGGCCCGGCCTTTGGTTCGGTTGCGTGCGGCCGCATTGACCTTGGCGTTAAAGCGCGCGTTGTTCCGGTCGGCCTTACCGTCGTCTGACCAGTCGGTCTTTGGCATCTCGAACAGCGTGGCCAGCGAGCCGTAGATCAGCGCCTCGCGGTGGTTCTCGCCCAGGTCATCAGGCCAGGCCTCGGCCGTGGCGGATGGCTTCAGCGAGACTTGCACTTGCATTGCCATCACGCTCATCGGCGCCGGGTTGATGCGCAGCGACGCGCCACTGAGCCAGGCAAAAGTCGACTGCGATCCGCTCGCGACCTGGGCTTTCGCACTTGCCTCATCGAGCAGGTCGACGCCGTACTGATCGCCGATGTCCACACGGAACAGACGCACGACGCTGGATCCGGCCGGCACCGCCAGTGCGTAGGTTGTGGTGTCAATCGCCGTATTGAACGGAGCTAAATCTGATTGCCAGACATGCGTCTTCCGACAGAACTCGCGAGCTGCTCGGCGAATGTGATCCGCCGCGGTGAACGACGGGCAGCCGTTGACACTCGGCAAGACCTCTGGAAGCAGGTCCTCGAAGTTCACGACGCCTGCCCGGCCGGTTCAGAGGCCAGCGGGAGACGCTTCAAGTTCGGGTTGTTTCCCGTCAGCGCCACGACGCGGGAATTGATCGACCCGACGAACAGCGACGTGTAGCGGTTCGACCGCACGTCGTCGACTGAGGCCTCAGCGGACTTCATCGTGGCTCGCGCGCAAATGTAGTTCACCAGGTCATCAACGCTTTCGTCGCCGACGCTGATCACCAATGTGCTTGCCCCGTCTTTCAGATACAGCTCGGATCCGGGCGTGCCGGTGTTCGGGATGCGAGTCGGCTGCACGATCAGTGCCGCCTGCACCCATAGGCCGCCGGCCGGGATGGCTGGTTGCGGGTAGAACTGGCGCGGCGTGCGCGGGTCGTAGCAATATTGCTTGACCTCGGTGCCGACGACCGAATGCCAGTTAGGGCGGTTCAGATCAAGGATGCGACGATCGACAGGATCAGGAATCGCATTGCCCGGTGTGACGCCGTCCGTTCCCATGTTGTGACTCAGGCCCAGCATTTGCACGACCTGCAGCGGAGCCGCTGGCGTGCTGCCATCGGCCAGCTTCACATTCGCAGCCAGGATCGTTTCCAGATTCTGGAGTGAGCCCGGCAGCAGCTTGATCGTGAAAATGCCGGAGCAAGCCGCCGGTATGTATTTGGCCAGAGCCATCTGGCCGTCGTTCAGCCAGTCGACCATCTCGCGCTCGGTGTGGAGATTGAACTGCGGCGCGATGTCTTGCAGCATCGAGGATGCGCGCCACAGCACTTCTTTGACGAGCGTGAGCGGCATGGCTTACTGAGCCTTCAGGGATTCGATGACGGCCAGTTTGAGCTTGTCGCCCTTCTTGGTGTGGTGCGGCTTCGGTGCCCCCGCCTTCTCCGCGAACTCGCGCACCTCTTCGTCCGTCATTGGGCCCAGGTTGAATACCTCGCCATTCGGATCGGTGACGCTGAACTGAGCCGCGACAGCTGCGAGCGCCTCGGTATCAAGTGGCTGCATGTTGGCGGCGACCACAGCGGCTGCGGCTTCAGAAGCGGCGGAGGCAATCTTCTCCTCCGCGTGGCTCTTGGCTGCGTCGGCAGGATCCGTACCCAGCTCGCAGTAGCCGTCACCGGCCACCTTCAGCAACTCGGTGGCGATCTCGTCGGGCACCTCGCCAACGACCTGGCCGACATCATTGGCAGCGAACTTAAATCGCTTGCCCATGAAATCGACCTCGATCTTCTCGGTGGCGTTGCGGCGGTAGGCGTGCAGTTTCATCGCGGGTCCTCTTCATAGATGCGGCTGATACGCATGCGGCACTGCAGCTTCAGCTTTTCTTCGGACATGACGGCCGCCTCGCTGCGCGAGATACCGATCGTGTAGGCGTACTGCAGCAGCGCGTCGCCCGTCATGTGCATGTAGTTGTCGCGGTTGACCGTCTGGCCTTCCGCGACCTGGTCCTGGCTCGACATCAGACGATGCCGACGGGCGCCGGAGCGACGAACAGAGCCGCACGGACGATCTGGCCGGCAGGCATGCCGGCGCCAGCCACCACGAAGCCCCAGCCTTTGGTGTCGTCGGCCTGGGTTGCGGTGGTGATCGGCTTGCCGAGACGGGTCAGCGCAGCAGCGGCGATCGAATAGGCGGCGATCAGCTCGGCGCCACAGGTGCGCCCACCGTCGTTCACGCCGTAGCTGCCCGACAGGTAGCCGAACGCGGCCGTGCTGGAGGCGGTGCCAGCGCTGTTGTGCACCGTCATATCGACGATCACGCAGTTGTTCGGGATGGGGCCCATCTCGACGACGTCACCGATGGCCAGGCCACCGGTCGGAACAACGTACTCGGCGATGATCGGCACGAACGACACCGCATCGATGGGAGTGGGGACCGGCGAGCCGGCGACGATCTGCTTGGATTGCTTGAGAGCCATCTTGTTTGCTCCTGAAAATTGAAAGGCGGTACAGAAGCTGGCCCCGGAGGGCCAGCGTCATCAGACGGCTGCGGTGAAGGCCGTATCGACCGAGATCAGGCCGTAATCCATGCCGTTGTAGGCACACTTGTCCGCGCCGAAAATCATCTCGAAGAACAAGATGTGATCGTGCTTGCGGTCGTCGGTGTCTTCGTCCAGCGCGACTTCCAGGCCGTCGGCCATGCCCTTTGTGCCGTGGGCGATCGCACCCGCATTGCTGCCCATGAACAGCGAGCGGGCCGCGTTGATGTTGGCGCCGGCGCCGTAGTCGTTGAACTTGACGCCGGTTTCGACTTCATCGATCAGCACGCCGTTGAACCAGCCGGCGCCCCCCTTGAAGATCTCGCTTTCCTTGCCGATGGCAGTAGTCAGAGCCTTCTGAGCTTCGAACCAGCCGGCCGAGCCAACGTCGTCGCGAATGTCCTGAATCACTTCAGGCAGCGCGGCGAGGATGAACATGCTCTTGCCGCCCTTGAGCACGGGCGTCATCTTGACGGCCTTGTCGGGCTGACCGCCCAGCATCTTCTTGCTCTTGGTGCGTAGCTTGTTGATGGTGCTCAAGTTCATCTTGTCACCGGCAACCAATGTTGCTTTCGTCGCAGTGCCAGCCTGACCAATGAACAGGTGCGAGCTGTCCGGCGCGCGCAGCGCGTTGGGGTAGCCGGCGTAAGTCGTCTCGAAATGCTGGATCTCGTCGACGTTCGTGCCGCGCGCGCCGGACAAGGCGATCGTCAGCACTTCCTCGTACATCTCCTTGATGTATCTGGTCAGGCTTTCGCGGCCCTGCTTTTTCAAGTTCATGCCGACCCGCGACTGCTCGATGCGCGCGCCGACGTTCACGCCATGACGGAACTCGTTGACGCGCATCGTGTGCGCGGCGTGCTGCAGCTTGAATTCCTTGCCGGCGAGCTTCTTGCCCTCGGTGATCGGAGCGCCGCGCAGCTTGGCGACCAGGGCCGTGGTGACCTCATCGCCGGGGCCGCCATTCGAAGAACCAGCTTCGGTGTCGACCTTGCGGATGATCGCGGAGTTGGTGCCCTCTTCGCCGATGAGGCGCGAGTAGTACATCTCTTTGATCGAGTCCTGGGCGACGGTTGCGCACCAGGCCTTTTTCTTGTTTGGGTCCGACGGGAGAATTTGAGTGCGTGCCATGTTTACCTCCTAAGGTGGGAGACACATGGCGCACTCTTGCGCGCCTATTTCGGAAAGGTGGCTCAGCCGACTCGCGCCGGTCGCCTGATCTTTACTGCCTCAGGCGCTTGAACCAAGACGCGGGCAACCTGCCCGTGCTTGTGCAAAAGTTTCAGACTGATTTCGAGAGAGTCAACCCCTCCCGTGCTGAACTTCATCGTCTCGCCGGTTTTGATGTCGACGGTCAGCTTTCCGTCCTTGGCAGTAGTGCTCATCAGCCGTCCACCAGCGCATTCTGTTGAGCCGGGCTGAGACGCGCGAAGGCGTCTTGGTAGGCCTGGCCCGTGAGGTTTGCGATCGCGTCGAGCTGATTGCCACCGGTGTTCGGCGTGGCCGCTGCGGGCATGTCGCGCAGCGTGACGGGCGCGGCGGGGGGCTTGCGCGAGGCCGGCGCGGCTGCAGCTGCCGGCGCGGGTGCCGGCGCAGGCGCAGGCGCGGGTGCTGTCTTGAGGCCACGCGACGCGCAAAGCGCTTCGTGGGTCATCTGCGCGAGTTCGCTGAACTTCTTGCCCTCGTTGTCGGGGTCAGACGCGACCGCGCCAAACATCGCATCGAAGGCCGTGCCCACCTTCGCATCGGAGTAGTCGAGTTGGCCAGCCTTCTTTGACGCGACGGCAAGACCTTGCAGCACCTTGGTCTGATGGTCGGCCTGAGTCTGGCGGTTCATCTCCTGCAGCGTCTCCGCGCGGGTCTGCTGCCGGGTCAGTTCGTCGCGCTGATCACGCAGCTCGGAGATCTGTTTGTTGCGCTCGGCGTCGGTCATCTCGCCGGCGGTCCACTTCGCCTCGATGGCGTCTTCAGACTCGCGAAGCTTGGTGCGCTCGGCCTTGAAGTCCTTGTCGTCCACCTTGTACGCCGCGCGCGGCTCGTCGTCGCCTGCAATGGCGGCGAGCGCTTCTTCGCTCAGTTCGTCGGCAGACTTGGCGCCCGCCTCGGCTTCAGTTGCTGCCGTGGCAGCAGCACCAACTGCGGCGGCGTCGGCCTCGCCGGCCTCGGCCGAGGCTGCGGCTGCTGCTGCGGCCACCGCGATGTCATCATTCGCGTCGTCATCATTGAGCTCTTCTTCGTCAACCAGCTCGAGCGGATCGTTGTCGCCCAGCGGATCGGCGCCGGCAGCGATAGCCGCCTCGGTTTGCGCTGCAATCTCTTCAGTTTTCGTCGTCATCATTCACTCCTGCGAAGGGGTTGGTGGGTTGGGGGTCAGGTCTTGACCGCCGTGATGGCGGCGACCTTCTTGAGTTCATCGAGCTTTTCGGCCGCGCGCTTCTTGGCCCTGGCCAGGCGCTTGGGGTCGCGGCGGATCTCTTCAGCACGCGCGAGGGTGCGCATGTCTTCATCGATCTCCCAAGAGTCGGGCTCACGTGCTGGGGTGCTGGCGCCCATGTCAGGCCGCCTTGCGGGCTTGGCCGGCCTGGTACGGCATCCACTGGGCGTAGCCGCCGATCTCGTTGCCGGCGGCATCCATCGGGATCAAGTCGCCCTCTTGGAGCAACGTGACGCTGAGCTTCGGAAACATCTTGCCGTAAACATCGATCACCAGCAGGTTCACCATGCGGTCGCCGTGAACGGCGATGACGGTTGCGTCGAGCGGTGCACGCTTCGGGTTGCCCGCCGTCTCGCTTTGCGCGGACATCGGAACGGGGCCGGTCTGATCGTGTGCGCTGGCGCGATACCAGACCTTGCGGCCCACGGTGGGTTTGATCAAAAGACGCTCAGCCTGTTCGGCGGGCGATTGATCTGGAAGCGGAGCCTGGCCAGTTGCGCTCGCACCATCTTTGTAGGTCTTGGTTTCGATATCGGGGGTCATCACATCACTCCTTGGGGTTGAGTCACGCCATCAGGCGCAACGGTTTGAATTCCTGCTTCGTGGCCGGCCAGCGCGCCGTCGGCCTGCTGGGCTGGCGGAATCTGCTGCATCTGCGGATGCTGGACCTGCTGCGGCACGGTCGCGGCCTGGCCGCCGTCCTGGTCTTGGAAGCCGGCTGACTTCAGTAGCTGGTCGGCCACAGGCATCGCGCCGGGGATCTGAACGGCAACCTGCGCAGCTTGCGCGGCCATGTAGATCGTCTCCAAGCGCTTCGCCATGCCCTCGGCGCTGAGCTTCTCGCCCTTGGCCTCTGCTTCCTTCACGGTGGCCTTCAGCGTGGCCATCTCGGCCTCGAATTGCGCCTGGGCCTTCATCTGCTGCATCTTGGCGGCCTGCTGCTGCTCGGGCGTCATCTTTCCGTCGGGGTCGGTCTGGCCGTTCACTGAGCGGATGCGCTGCAGGATCTGCTGCTTGCGCGGCAGGTTCGGGTGCATCTCGAACAGCACGTCAAGCATTGCGATCACGATGTTCGGTGCAGCGGGCGCTAGCTGCGTGAAGACCAGCATCAGGGAGTCAAAGGCCGACTCGGCATATGACTGCTTCCATGCCTGTTCGCCGACAACGAAGTGCGCGCGCCGGGCGGTGATGTCGTTACGGAAGCTGCCGTCGGCCTGCTCGTCGTTGATCTTGACGCGTTCCCACTTCTCGCCGGGCACGCGAATCGTGCGCGGCTCGACCATGAACTGTTCGGAGACACTCAAGGTCATCTCGCCTTCGAGCTGCCGCGCCAACAGCAGGTTGTCGAACAGCTCGGCCGTCAACAGACCGCCCTGCTCTGCCTTGGCGATGACAGCTTTCCCGCTGGTCGCGTTCGTGTCGAGCCCGCGGTTTTCTCCGGTGACGCCTGACGACTGGCGCATGTGCATGATGTCGCGGTCGGCCAGCACCAGGTGCTTCTGCGCTGCGCCCATGTCGTCGCGATCCCTCACCCTACTTCCCGACAGCGCGCCGTTGGCATAGATCGCGATTCCGTTCGGGTCATCAAGCTCTGCGCGGAGCTCATCGATGTCCATGACCTCGTCGTCGATTGCGCCGGCCTCGATCTCCTTCTGGTTCTTGGACGCCTCCCACAGCGACCGGCTCATGCGATGGTTCAGTGCCTCCTGCGGACCCAACAGAGGGAAGATGGGCGGGTAAGGCAGGCCGGTGCGGCGGTTCTTGTAGCCCCACACCGGGATAAACGGGAAGCGGTCATGCTTGAACGGCGAGCGGCCGGACACCAGCGTGTCGCTCTCGGTCATGATCGAGCAGTGGATCTCGAAGGTCACTGGATCGCCCAGGCCGCCCTCGAGCTTGCGCCTCACCGGCTCGCGGCTCCAGCACTCGATCAGCATCACGCGCTCGCGTGGGTTGAAGATGTCGACCGGCCGCACGGTGTTGTAGTCATCCGGTCTCCACTGCCCGCTGAAGTGGTCGAGGCCGCTGATGATGCCGCTCCCACCTAGCCACGATGAAAATGCCTGTAGCTGGTCACCGGACTGCACGCAGCGACGAATCTCCACTTCCTTATCCGGGAAGCAGGCGAGCGCTATGTCAAGGTCGACAACTTTGACGCGGAAGTGATACCGGCCGTCGGTCAGATCGCGCTTCTGCGCCTGGCTGTCGTGCAAGTGGTTGCGCCACGAGTCGTGACCGATGTAGACAAGCGATCCACTCTTGTCGCCCCGGATACCCACTTCAATCCAGCCCATGCCAGCCTTGAATGCATCTTCAGCCGCGTAGCTGCGCTCGAAGTCCGCACGATTGACTGCGTCCAGATATTTGAGGGTCTTGGTCTTGGTGCGGGCATCGTCCTCGGCGTCTTCGCCATCCTCTTCGGCAATGACCAGAAAGTCCACGCGGCTGCGGCGATCGGTGCCAATCAGCCAATCGATGACCGGCTTGATCTCGTTGTAGACGACCGGGTTTTGCCCGCGCTGGCGCACAGCTTCGGCATCGGCCTTGTTCCATTGCTCACTGTCATAGGCTGCCTCGCAGCGCGCCATCAGCGACCGGTTGCTGGCTTGACGCGCGGCTTCGGCCACAAACCAACTCATGCGCCGTGTGTGACCTTCCCTTTCCTTCTGCAGAGCTTCCTCGCTGCTGAGGCGCTTGTTTCCCGTTGGTTTTCCGTCGACCGCCAGGATGTTTGCATCCTCGCTCTCGGCCTTCTCCTTGCGAGTCTTGGCCGTGCTCATACAGCTGCCTCACGGATGATGGCGCCGGTGTCCTTGTTCGTCGCTGTGATCTCCCACATCGCCTCGCCGGCCATCTCGCGCTTGATGCGCTTCGGTGTGGGCGGCATGTGCACCAGCTCGGGCGCGAATTTGATGACGCAATCGACCAGCGCGGTGAAAGCGTTCTTGTCGTTGCGATCCTTGCCCAGAATCGTCAGCGCTTCCAGGCATTCGCGGTAGCAGTGCTCTGACGCGCCGCCGGTGCACTTGTCGTCGCGGTTGAAGCCTATGAACTCGCTGATCGCGCGCCGGCTGATCGTCCAGATGCCGGCGCCCTCGCCAGCCACGAAGACATTGCTGGCTGGCCAGATGCACATGCAAGGCGCCGAGCGACGGTGATCGCCGACCCATTCGAGCGACACGACGTAGCCGCGGTGTTCGAAGGTCT
>JADMJQ010000205.1:22769-42290 GCA_018780415.1 Roseateles sp.
ATCAGGCGTGAGGATTGGTGAAAGGTGCATCGCTATCTCCAGCGGCGTTCGCGGTTCTTGAATTTCTTCAGGGATTCGGTGTTGGCCGCCCCTGATCCTTGGTAACCCTGGGCGTACTGGCGCCAGCCGTCGGCGCCGTGGCTGGCCCAGTTGTGCAGCGGCTCAGCGCTCCAGACACCAGTCTTTTCGTTCCATGTGAACTGGTAGCCGTCGAGGCATCTGATGCCGTTGCCAGCACCCATGTCCTCGCCGAGCGCCTCATCAGGCTTGTGGTCATCGAACCAATGGTTTCCGACCAGGGCCGTGCGGGTGATCTCGATGCCCTGGCCAATCGTTGCAATGCGAGGCACAACGACGATGTTGCGCATGCCCAGCTTTTCGAGGATGCGATGTTTGGTTGTCACGACCTCACCGAGGATCTCGGCGTCGGCGTCGTGCGGCAGGTAGTGCTTGCCCCATGTGTAGCCATGGCGCAGCCGATGCTTTTCGCAGACGTCCATCCACCAGTGCTTCAGGCCCTTGCCGTTGCCCTCGATGTAGTAGAACCAGCGATGCTGCAGGCCGATCTGCTGGTGAAACCAGATCGTGTTCGCGTCGTTTACCCCGAAGTCCCAGAATGTGTTGACCGGGTAGATCGGATCGAGCGGAACTCGGCCCAGGCGGCCATGCTCGCGCAGCCAGGTCATCTGATCGCCGTAGACCGCGCCTTCAATCGCCTGCTCAAAGGCTTCCTTGGGCGTTGCAGGATATTCCTGCTTCATCTTCTTGCCCTGCGTCTCGGCCTTCTTTGCGTACCACGCGCGCTGGTTGCGGTCGATGGTGATCTTCAGCTCCGCTTCGAGCTTGCGGAAGTAGGCGGTCATCGCCGACGGGATCTCGACCAGCTCGGTGTCTTCGTCGCTGAGCCGGTAGTCCTTGCAGTCGAACCACGGATAGAAGTGCAGCCGCCAGTCGAGCACCGTCTCTGGTGCACCGGACTCGCGGCGCTTTATAGCCGGCTCGCAGAGCTCGTAGAACAGGCCGAAGGCGCCCTCGGCGGTGCTCTCGACCACGATGCAGCCGTCTTGCGGCACCGCTTCGAAGGCGCCAGTCTTGATCTCCTCCGCGCGTTGCGGGAACTTCAGCGCGATCTTGCCCAGCTCGGACACGTGCAGCAGCTGCACCGTGCCACCGCGGGCCGACACGCTGACGCTGATCGTGCTGGGGTGCAGCTTGCCATCGGCATCCATGTGGCCGAAGACGATCTCGCTGCCCTGGTTCTTGCGCAGGATCGGGAACATCTGCTTGATCAGGTCCGGCAGATGGTCGTAGGCGAACTCGACCTTCTTGAACAGCTTGCCGGCGTTCGGCAGGGTGTCGGCGATCACCACGCAGTTGAAGTCGCCGTTCATCATGGCCTGGTCAAGCTCCAGGACCTGCAGCAGCGTGCTGAAGCCGAGCTGCCGGGCCTTGAGGATCAGGTTGCGATACCAGATGTTCTGGATGAAGTTGCGCTGCTGGTCGTTCATGTCGAACGGCACAGCCTTGGCGTCCTTATTTACGATCCAGTAAAGATGATCAAGGCGCCACTCAAGCGAGTCCATCTGAGCGTCAGCGCCCAATGCCGCTTCGAGGTTAAGCTGGATCGCGACCGGATCCTCCATGACCTCGCTCATGCCCAGCCTTTCTTCGGCGGCTTAACCAGCGGCGAGGCGCGCAGCGGCCCGGCATTCTTCGGCGCGGCGATTGGCAGCCGGCCGGCCTGGCGCGCATGGATGCCCGCAACGAACTCGGCGATAGCCTCAGCGGCGCCCTTGCCCTTCTGCTCGTTGTCCTTCTCGTACCATCCCATGTGCTTGCCGATCTCTTTGCCAGCTTCGAGCTTCGAGTGCATCTTGACCTCCAAGCCATCCTTGGTGATCTTCACGCCGGCATAGAGCGCGCGCGCAGCAGGCGATAACTTGCGGGTGTCGGCGATCAACACATCACCATGACCTTCGCCCTCGCATTCCACGCACTGAGGGTTTGGGTCAAGCTTCTTGCTGCGCTCGCCTGGCCAGCACTCGGCGCAGCACAGGCGCCGGTACTGGATCAGTTCGTTTACGTCGGCCTTGTAGACACCGACCATCTCGGCGAGCCATTCCTCGCGCGTGATTTCCAGTTTGTTAACAGTCTTGGCTCGCGCCGCTGACAAAGCCGCCTGAACGCTAGGGTTTCCAAGCAGGCGACACGCTTCAACGCTTGCGCTTGTTGCCTTCACTCCTGGATGCGACCTGAGGTATGCCTGCGTGCCGTTGAAGTCGATCAGGTACTCATGCACGAACAGCTCAGCCTTAGGCGTCAGCTTGTCTGCGAGCGAAGCCTTGCCCTTTCGGGTTGTAGCTGCTGGCGTTGGCTTGGCTTCTGGTTGCGCGGCTGCCTTGCGAGCTGGCGCGGCTTTCTTGGCCTGGGTAGGCCTTGCTGCCGGCTTGGCCGTCTTGCGGGGCGCTGGCTTAGCGGGCGCCTTGGTGGCGGGCTTAGCGGCGCGTGGCATCGTGCGCCTTGGCTTGAATGCGGGCGACCTGCTCTGCGATGCGCTGCGGCGAGTTCTCGCGTCGCGCTTCTGCTTGGCGCAGGACGGCGGCGTAGATGTTGTCGGCAGGCTGGGGTTTGGTCGGCTGGCTCATGTTGGGTTGCCACCCAGCACCGCGCGGGTTCAACGGGACCAGCGACGAACTTGCCGCTCAGGCCAGATGGCAGGCGGATCGTCTGGCCCAAAACGAGAAAGTCAACCCAGGCACCAATGAAAAGGCCCGCGTGGTGCGGGCCGATGTTGGGCTGCTAGTGTGGCGAGCTAGGTCAGTTCGACCTCGTCGCCGAACTTGCTGGCGACGTAGGCGCGCATGGCGGCGATCAGCGGCGCGGGGCCGTAGACACCGGCAGCGTCCTTTAATCTAGCGCTTGGGTGACACCGGCCAAAAGCCTCCCAGCCTGGGTAGCTGGAAAGTACATCAATCCGCTCGCGCTCAATGATCGGGCCGCCTTCAGCCCACCGTTTTGATGGATTGAAGGTGATCGGGCCATCTTGCGTAAATCCGACAATTGGCGCACCGACATCGCACGCATACGCTGTACGCGCGGTTGCCGTCTCGTATTGCATGCCCTCGGCCTTCGCCACCGCTGCATCCAGCAGCGCGCCTTCCAACTCAGAAACCTTGTGCTTGGTCATGGCTAATTCTCTCCGAAGTGGGTGTCAATCAAAAGGCCCGCCGGCATCTGTTACCCGGGCAGCGCCCGCCACCCAAGCGGCTCCGGAATGTTTGTGAAAACGATAATGCGCCCGTCTTCTCCAGTAGCCGGCGAGTGGATGGTCCAGCACTCCAGCACGTGCGACCAGCTGCCGCGCCACGCTCCTGGCAGCCATCCGCCGACTTCGGGCATGAGCAAAAGGATCGGGCCCACCTTCGGCGCTGTCTCCATCGGCCGCCAGCCGTTTTTCTCTTGCTTCGGCGCAAGAAGGAACATTTCGCCTGACGTCGTCAGCAGGTACTCACGCATCGCCTTTTCCGATTTCTGAAGCGCGGCCAAGGCGTGATAGGCGAGCATCGTGTAGCGGTCTTCGCCCGCCATGCCGGCATAGTCAGCGGCGTCCATCGAAGCGCAAACCAAATAGATTTGCCGCTTTATACGGGCAATCTCCGCGCGCATTTCTGCGGGCGTTCTCGCCTCTCGCACTTGCTCAACCTCATTCAGTCCATGCATGACTTCTCCCCTTGCGCCGAGCGGCGCCGTTCGATGATCCCGGCCACCGCCTCGATGCGCGAGTCATCCTCTGGCCATTTCAGATAGCAGCCGATCATGCCGGCAACGTAGAGGCTCCACGTTGTTGGCTCCTGCTCATCGCCGGCCGTTTCCATTGCGCGGTTGATCTTGGTCAGCCACTTCGCCAGCTCAGGCTCTTCGCTCATCACCTCGCGGTCTGCGTTTTCCCAAGCATCAAGCAATGGGCCAATCAACGGCATGACGGCTTCGTCTTGCGCTTTGCGGATTTGCTCGCGCTCACCCAGCGGCTCTTGCGCAGCAGGTGCTGGCTGCCGTGGCTTGGCAAACATTGGGTCTTTTTGCAGCCGCATTTGCATGCCGGTGAACGTCACGACAAGCGTTGAAATCAAGCACTCAGGCCCGCCGCCTTCACGCTGCCGAACGGTGTAGGGGCAACGGTCCAGAAGGTGGCTGACGTTTTCTTCCCACGTTCCAGGGCCATCCTTCGGCTCTGCCTGTACTGGTAGCGGCAGGGGTGCAACCTTCGCATGCTTCGGGTTATTGCCAAGATCACAACCCGGCTCCCATTCACCGGGGCATTCGGACGCCTGACGGTCTTTGCATGCGCACATCGCCGGGGCAGTGGGTGCCTGTGCGGCAATGGCCACGCGTGCATGTGCATCAAGCAGGCAAGCAGCCGCATAGGTGTGCATCTGGTCGGCGGTGTACAAATTGCATTTCTCGCCACCGGTTTCGCGGGCGTTCAACATGCCCCAGAACTCGACCGTCTTTGGCGGGTCGTTGCGGATTCCGCAGAAAAGCCCGAACGGTTCGGGAAGCGGTGGCAGTGTGTCTTTGTTGCTCATTTGAGATATTCCTTGGCTGCGGTGATTTGGGAATCAGCGTCGATCACGTAAGAGTTGCATTCGCCCATTCCGTAGGCAAGCACAGCGTGGTCGCGCAAATCCTCCAGTGCTGCGGCCATCTGCACAATCAGGGCGTGCTGCTGTCTGAGTCGTGCCGCCCCAAGGTTGTTGCAGCTGCGCATGTTTCCTGGGAAGTGGCTTGATGCTTCAAGGTCATCGGCCAGCTTCAGCGCTAGGTGCGTTTCTTGTGTCATTTCGTGCCTTTCAAGTATGCGGTGGCGTCAGTAGCTGCGCCGCTCAGATTCGGCGCTGTTCCAGTCGGCCCACCATGCTTGCTTTGCCTGCGTGTAGCTCCAAGACTCGCGGCCATCTTCTGGACCTGCCACGCCGCCAGGGCTCTCGCCGTCAGCCGGGTAATTCTTGGTTCGCAGTGCAGCCAAGATGCAGGCCGGGCAGTCGTTCGCGGCCTCGCACATGGCCTTGAATCCGTCCGCGTCCATGATCCGAATCAGCTCATCACGCGGCGGCGCCGGATCTGGCCCGCCGTCGTCTTGCTGCTTGGCGCACATGCCGCACACGCGCTGCGGGTTCAGCGTGCAGCCGCGCTCATGGCGCTTCATGGCGCTTGGTGAGCCGTTTCCCTTGTTGCAGTGGTCGCAGTAGTAGCGCGGGCGCATTGCTGTTCTCATCACTCCCCTCCCTTGGCTGTGGTGATGGATCTCATGCCGGAACCGCCTGGCGGCGAATGAGCGTGCCTTCTTGCAGACCGCCGGCGCCGAACGCGAGTTCTCGATAGCGCTGCAGGAACGCGGACTTTGCCTGCGCTGGGGTCCAGGGTCGGATGCAGCGCTCCAGCGGCACGATGCCGGCCAGCTCGGTCCAGTGCTGGGTCGGCAGCGGCTCCCAGGCGTTAGCGATACCCCACCCGTCCCAGCCGGTGGCTCGCTTCTTGGGCATCAGATCCCGCTGCTCGGTGGCCAGCATCACATGATCGCCAGGCTTGATGGTTGCTGGCTTCGCATCAGGATCAAGGCCGAAATGGATCAGAGTGGCGCGCTCGGCCGGGCTCTCAATTCGGTCGTACTCCGGCAGCAGCAGCTTCAGGGGCTTGTTCATGTCGCCAACCCACGGCTCGCCGGCCTCATGCATCAGAGCCCAAAAGGCGTGTTGCTGGGGCACCGCGTAGTAGGACATCAGCACGCAGTGCTGCGCCACAGAGTAGAACTCGACGCAGTGGCCGGTGAACCGGCAGATGTTGCTCAGCGCGTGGGCGACTGTCTCGATGTCGACATAGCCGGCATTGCTGGTCAGGTAGTCGAAATAGTGACCGTTGGCGGTCTGGATCGTGGCGCCGCGCACCGAGACATTGCCGTCCACCTGCGGGCGCTTCACCAGCCCGATGCCGTGCATGTCGATCGCGCCCTCGCCATCATCGAACGCATGGTCGTAGCCCGCGGCTCGCAGCAGCTTCTCGATCTCGTGATGAGTGGCTGGGCTCACTTCGAGCGCAGCGTAGGTGTGGGTGGTTCTCATGCTGGCACCGCCTTCCGTAGCAGTTCACGGCCACCGTCCGACTTCATCGGCGACACCAGGCCCTCCTTCTCCATGCGGTAGAGCAGGCGGGCGGCGCGGTTGTAGCCGATCTGCAGGTGCCGCTGCACCAGCGAGATGGACGCGCGCTTGTGCGCAATCACGATCTTCACTGCGTTGTCGTACACCGGGTCACCTTCATCGCTGCCAGCCAGCGGTGCGGGCGCCGGCATTGCTGCTGGTGCAGGTGCGGCGGCATTCGCGAGCATTGCGCCAGCCGCCAGAAAATCATGCTCGCCGCCCATCGCTTCGATCAAGGCAGGGATCAGTGCGCCGAGTTCACCGGTCGCAATGGCCGCATCAGCATCGAATGCCTCATCCTTTTCGGCCTTGTCGCGGCCCTCGAAGGCGAGATCCAAGAAGTTGATTTTGCGAACCTGCAGCGAGTCGCTCAGCACAAATGACACGCGGTCTTTGTAGGTCAGCGCCAGGCGGGTCGGCGACTTGCCGCCGGCCAGGTGCTGCCGGACCTCTTCAATGTCCAGCGCATGGCGGCCGTAGCGCACCGTCGACTTCATCTCGTCCTCGCTCTTCAGCTCAAGCTCGCGGTCAATGGTGAAGCCCTCGGGCGCCACGCCGTCCATCAGCCAGGCGGCCATGCAGGCAGCCGGCGACTCGGCGGTCTGGATCAGGTGCAGGGTCAGGCCGTCCAGCGTCTTGACCAGCAGCGACACGACTTCCTCGGCGCGCGCGGCGCTGGGCGAGTCGATCACCAGCAGGCGCTTGGCCGGCGAGATCCACACCAGGACCTGTGAGCGTTTCGTGAACGCCTGCGGCAGCAGTTCGAGCGTCGCCAGCTCGGCCAGGTCCTTGCGGGCCTTCTTGCCGGGCTTGCGGCCGGTCAGTTCTTCTATCTTTTCGGCAAGCAGGTCGACCCGCTCCTTCACGACCGACGACGGCAGCACGCGGGTTTCGACCAGCAGCTTCAGCAGCATCTCGCCGCCAATGCTCTCGACCAGCACGCCGTGTTCCTCGCCGCGCGGCGGGACCCAGCCGGCTGACTGCTTCTGCGTCGGGCCGCAGGCCATGAACACCGTCTTTGCGAGTGCATCTTCGATCAGGGAGGCGCTGGCCAGCCAGTCGGTGGCCAGGCGGTAGATGGAAAGGTTTTTGAACATGATGTCCTCCGATCAGTCGTGGTTCGATTGGCAGACGCTCTCGACGTCTCTCTCGTCGATGTCCACTTCCAGTCGGCTGCGGCCGACGTACAGAGCCAACAGAAGGCCTTCGAAGCGTGTGATCGCTTGTGGCAAGCCCAGAGGTGTCAAATCCTTCGAGTCCATGCGGAGCGCATAGACCTCGCCAGCAGCGTTGAAGGACAGCCGAGTCGTAGCCGAGTAATGGCTGCTGCAGCCTTCATCGGAGTCCAGATACAGCCAGCCGCCGCCGCTGTTCGACAGCTCCAGGCGCGCATAGAACGCCTCATGCTTCTCCTTGTGGAAGCCGTCGCGTGTCAACTCCATCAGCTCTGAAAGCTGGATGGTCGCCGGCACATCGGGCATGACGCTCTTCACGACGTCGCGCATTGCGGTTTGAAGAGCGTCCGAGTTGGCGCCTTGCACAGCGGCGGTGACAGCACGATTCATGATGAACTGGAACTTGGCCACGTCATCCACGCCCAGGCCGTGGGGCAACGCTTCAGACAGCTGCGCCTTCAGCTTGGTCTGAAACTCGCTGCGGTATCCGGTCGCGTCGCTGATGGCGCTCTTCAGCGCTTCGGTGATGGCCTTGTCCAGCAGAGGCTGGATGCGATCCGGCGCCACGGCCGCAGCCACGATGCTCTTGATGTCAATCTCAAAGTTGAATTGCATGTTGGTCCTTGATGGGTTGCGGGGGTTGCTGCTCTCGTCGCTGCAGGTCTTGGCTCAAGGCCTGCCAGTCGATTGGTTGCTCGGGTTGGGGGTGGTTCCATGGGCGGGCGTCTTGCCGCTGGCGTGCGCGGCGCGACATCAGGCGGGCCCCTTGATCTGCTTGGCGACCCATGCGCGCATGTATTGCCAGCGCCGAGCTGCAGCGGTTGGATCCGGCAGGTAGTAGGTCCGCTGGTGCGATCCGTACTCGGGCCAGAAAGGCCGCACAGGGCCGACGATCTCCAGCACATGGCGCGTCTCGTCATCCCAGATGCACGAATCGTTTTCGTACATGATTTCCTGGACGAGCGGCTTGGCGACGTCGAAGGTTTCAGCGACTGCCCGGCGGTCGCAGTAAACGCCGTCCTCGCTGTCGCCGTCGCCATCAATGAAATTGCTCATATCGACGCCGCGCTGCGCCCCGAGGACGCCGAGCGTGCAGAAAGCACCATCAGCCACGAAGCCGTTCTTGATGAGCCTCTTGTCTGGCATGGCATCCAGCGCGGCCATCAGGTCGCGGAGCAAGGTTTGGCCGCGCTTTCCCCTGGTAGCCGACGCCACGCGGCCGCGGAACATGATGTTCTGCCATTGGTCTTCGCACTCGTCGCTGTAACCGCTGCGGCTCATGACCCCTCCTGTGGAGCTGTTGGAGTGGCGCGAGCCTTGATGCCTGCTGACCGCGCCCGCACAAACTGGCACTGGATGCAGTCGCACAAGTTGCCGAAGGGCAGGACATGCTCGACAGCCTTGATGGACTGCAAGGCGGCCAGCATCTCGTCACGCTGCGCTTCGATGGCCGCGAATCGTGGGTGAATCTCCAGCGTGTCGGCCGCCGGGTCAACGATCTCGTTCTTGTCGAACAGGATGACGTAGCACATGCCGCCGATGACGCGGCCGGGCCAGCCTGGCGCCGCGTCCAGCGTGGCATTCATCAGGTCGTAGAACTTGCGCAGATGCGCCTTGTCATCAGGATCAAAGAACGTGGGTGCATCATCCTCGCCATCGCGGGCCGGGCAATATCCGCTGCTGATGTCGTTCAGTACCGACATGGCATTGCCGGCCGCGTCGATGTCCTTCTCGGAGGCTTTGGTCATCTTCATGCTGCACCGCCAATCGAGACGGTTACCTGCTCCATGAGCGCAGCTGCTACCGAGCGGCATTCGGCCATGGTCAAGCCCGTGATCAGCACGTATCGGTCAGGACTGCCGTTCAAGCGCAGAAGAGCGCGTGGCGTATTCAGCGCGGGCATATCCTCGGGTTGCATATCTCCGATTGCGACGACTTCGCCGGTCAGCGTCAGCAGCGGGCTCATGTTGCACCGCCCTGGCCGGCGAACAGGTCGGCTGTGCGGGTGCAACGCTCCGGAACAGCCCTCTCAGGCAGGATGTTCCCGATAGTCGGCTCATCACCAAGATAGGCGCAGCAGGCGGCAGACCATGCTGGATCAAGACCGGTCAGTTGCGCAATGCTTGTCAGCTCTACGGCTTCAACTTCCGCCGCATTCGCGCTATCGCCAACGATTCGGCTCATGATTCCCTCGGACTCGACTTCAGCTGCGCGGCAGTCTTCCGCCATCACGACCGCCGTATAGGTCAGCCGGACAAAGAATGGTTTCAGCGTGCTCATACTTCTCTCCTATTGGGTGGGGCGGCCGGTGCTGTTTCTCCGGCTTGGCGTTCGATAAACGGTTCGCACGGCGGGCCATGCATCGGCTATGTCACCTAAGCGGGACTCTCACCCCTACCACCCGGTCAAGCCGGGATGCCCGTTCCACGTCGCGCATCAGCCTGCGCATTCACCCCGTTGATTGGTCAGGCCGCCAGCGCCACCTCGGCGCGGACGGATTCGATGTGCTGCACCAGGGCCGCGCAGATGTCGCCGAACTGGCCTTCGCGGTACAGACGCGCAGCCTTGACCGGCGTTGCCTCAAAGCCAAGATCGGCCAGGAAGTCGGCGGTCAGCGCGAAGCCGAGCCGGTCTTTCATGGCGCCCAGGGTCAGCGTCGGCGCCTCATTGCGCAGCGCGGCGGCGGCCGGGTGGATGGCGCGGACAACAGGTGCCGCGACCGGTGCCGGCGCGCAGTCAGGGCAATCGACCGCATCCATCTGAGCGGCCGATCCCACCAGCCCATGGTCATTGCAGGTCTTGCAGGATGCGTCGGATTCCTCGGAGCCAACAAACTCGGCGACTGGCTGCGGGGCTGGCTGCGGGGCACTCAACGCAGCCTCGCGCTTCGCCCGGGCCTCTTCATCCCGAACGCGCATGGCCTCTTCCTCAGCTCGTTCGGCGGCCTCGGCCTCTTGCTGGCGCAGGAGCTTGGCGGCCTCTTCAGCCTTGGCGTCATCAATAGCCTTCTGCTGCGCCGCCAGTGCTGCAGCTTGCGCATCAAGAGCGCGCTTCTGCTCGGCCAGCTCTTCGGCAACCTTGGCTTGCTCGGCGGCGATACGGGCGTTCTCGGCGCGCTGGGCCTCCAGCCGGGCGGCCTCATCCTCGCGAGCCTTGGCCAGGTCGCGCAGGTTCAGCATTGCTGCCAAGGTGATGCGCTTGACGTTGGCCGCCTCTTCGGCGAACTCAGCGAAGGACTCGGCGTCGACAGCGATCGCCTCGACATGGGCAATGCCGTTGTTGATGCGTTCGGAGCTGATGCCCTGGCAGCGGCCGGCGCAGGCGCGGATAGCGTCGATCTTGAGTTGGAAGCCGGCGGCGCGCTCTGCGGCCAGGCGGTCGCGCTCGGCCTTTTCCTCGGCCAGTTGCAGCTCGCGGGCCTCGATCTGCGGCGTGATCAGCAAAGCCACATCGGCATAGTCCGATTCAATGGCGGTCAACTCGGCGCCGACCTCAGCGCTGACCGTGTTGAGCTTGGACTTGAGGGCCTTGGACACCTTCCGGGCTTCGGCCAGCGGGGTATTGATCAGGCGATGGCGCAGCGACTTGGCGTCATCGATCTTGGTCTGAGTGCTCAGGTCGTGCTGCACACCGGCCAGGGTCTTGCGGGCCTCGGCGCTCTTCTCTCGCCACTTGCCGAACTGAGCCAGGGCAACATCGGTTAGGTTGATCTTCGACAGGTCGAGTGCATTGGCGGCGGCAGCCGCAATCTCGGTGCGTACAGGGGCGTCAATCTCGGGGAAATCAAGGGTTTCGGACATGGTGGCTCCTTAAAAGTCGATGGCTTCGAGGGTGGCGGCCAGCGCTGGGCGTGGCACGGACAGAGGGGCGGTTTTCGGCGCGACGGTCGATTCCCAGGGCGGCGGATGCCCTGCGGCGACCATGGCGCGAACCTCGGCCGGGTCCGCGTGCGTGCGGTCGAATTCCTCGATCACGCGCATGAAGTAGTCGCGGGCGTGGCGGACCTTCTCGACCATGCGCGCCTCGATCTCCAGATCGCGGCGGATCACCCAGCTGGTGACGCGCTGGTGCGGGTCAATGTGGCTGACAACGTGCAACTGGATCGGCTCGTACCTGATCAAGTCCGGGGGCGTGTCGACCAGGCAGTAGTCCACTGACCATTCATCGGCATCCCACAGGCGCATATAGCCGCGCATCTGGTATTCGTAGAGGTCGTCTGAGCAGTCCTCGACCGTGATCGGAAACGAGGCGATGCTCCAGGAGGTCTTGAGGTCGTGTCCGCGGCGGCGCGGGGCGTCGAACAGATCGCACTCTCCCGTCAGGAAGTCATCGGTGCGCCGCTCGGTGTTCTTCGCAAGCGACAGTCCGCGCACCTCATTCAGCAGGGCGATGCTGTCGTCTTCGCACTGCAGGCCCTTATCCATCTCCTTGCTGGTGACAATGAAGTCGACGCCGAAGATCGCCTGCGCGGCCAAGCTGCGGATGTAGGTCTTCGCGCCCTTCGACAGCGGGCCATCGGACTTCGATCGGGGCTCGGTCATCAGCTTGCCGATCGAGCTGCAGCGGAAAAGCACATCACGCATGCTGCTTCTCCTGCATGGCCTTGCTGCGCTTCTTGCCGGCCGCAGCGAAAGCGGCGTAGCCGACCGTGTCCTTCGCGGCCTGGAAGGCCTTGGTGCCGCCCGCGTAGATCGCATCCAGCTCTTCCAGGGTCTTCGCCTCCTGAGCCTTCTTCACCCAGGCGTCCTGCATGGTTGCCTGGGTGAAGCCGTTGCCATCATCGTCCGCAGCCGGGTCACTCGATGAGATGCCGCAGGCAGCCTCAAAAGTAACCACGCGACCGTAGGTGATGGAGCTCTTGATCTGCTGAATGGCGTTCTTCTGGCCCGACGTGTCCAGTGGTAGTTTGATCTTCGAGGTCTTCGAGAACAGGCCGAGAGACAAGGTGCACATGATCATCAAGCCGTCGGCCTGATCCTGATCAAACGAGGCCGAAAGGCCGTGCTTGCTTAGGTACGGAGTCGCCGTATCCACCAGGTTGCCGAGCGATGAGTACTTCGAACCGAACTGCTTGTTGTCGCGGTCTTTGGTGACAACGACGCCCTCCGCTTTGAAGGCCGCCAGGGCTGCATGAAAGGCCTGTTCGTCGGCCATCAGATCCATGCGGCGCTTCAAGTCCATCGCCCGCTCGATCTGATCGAAGTTCATGCCGCGGTCGACCAGCGTCAGCATGAAGGCCTCGCCCTTGGTCAGGCTGTGGCCGGCCATTTGCTGCAATACCGGCACCTGTGCGGTCTGCTGCACCGCCGGCAGTTGCGCCGCCGGCTTCGCATCATCGACAAGCTCAAGGCTTGCGTGTTCAGTCACTGCATTCATTTCAATTCCTTCAAGGTTTGGTGGGGCGGCCCGGCGCAAATCGGGCTGTGGCGGCAGAGTTCAGACATCAGCACACTGCTAGGTGCGCCGCTTCACCGGCATGCTTGCCGGCCGCCCCTTTGATCAGTAAGGCTTCGCGACCCTGCCTTGGTCTTGCAGGCTCTTGACGCGGAACAGGTCGTTCAGCATCGAGTCCATCTGCTCGGCGAGCTTGGCGCGCAGGCCGTCCTTCAGGGCGCCGGTGATGTTCAGGGCGCTCTGCTTGAGTTGAGCGGAAAAGTCCTCGGCGCAGATTTTTGTCATGAGGAAGTCGGCACGCGTCGTGGTGCCGTAGTCGCTGCTTGACGGGGCGCCATTGCGGTCAACCTTCGTCGTCCAATAGGCTTGGACGCGCTTTTCCAACTGAGCCGCAAGCGTCGTTGGCTCGCCGACTGGCTGACCGAATGAGTTGACGGCCCGGAACTCGCGCTCGAAACCAGCCTCCAGCGCCGCATCAATCGCTTCCGTGATCTGCGCCTCGGCGCGTTCGGCGAAGATCTTGTTGATGCGCGCTTCGACAGTTGCGCGAACCATGCTGCTCAGATCGCCGTCGCTGTCGAGTAAAGCGTCTGATGCTCGGCGAACAATGTCTTTCTTCAGGTCTTCTTCGTTGATGTTCAGCATTGCGAATCCTTGGTTGTTGATCAGTAAAAAATAAACGGCGCAGCGCAGGCCAGGACCGTCAGCAGCGCGGCCAGAAGCGAAGTGCCAGCGGTGAATTCGGACAGGCCGACTTCGGCGATCTGGTCGAGCTTCATGGCCCTGTCGCCCAAATCAGAGCCAGCAGGCACAGCAACGAGGCCAGAGCGAGCAGAAACACCGGCAGCACCTCGCCGTCGGCGCTTTCCCAGGTGCCGGGCACGCCATCGGCGCCGATCTCGGTGCAGCACTCGGCTGGGCTTGGCGCGCAAGTGCAGCGCCGGCCTTGGTCGCAATTCAGGTCGCAGCGGCGCGGCAGCCAAGTCATCGGCGCGGCCCTGTCGGCAATGGCGCGGTTCAGCTCAGCGCCGGTCAGCTTGCCCACCCGGCCGGCGTTCAGCTCGGCGCCCCACTGGGCCATGTCGTCGGCCATATCGTGATTTGTGGTGCGGGCGTTCATACCGTGCACTCCGCAGCCAAGTCGCTCTCAACCTCATCGGCCAGGGCCGAGGCGAAGTAGTCGGCATGGGCCTCGGCAAACTTGCCCAGCAAGTCGTTCGCCATGGCGGCGTGAGCCGTGCAGCCTGGCATCGTGCTGCGGGCAATGCCGCGCACCAAGATCATCATTTCGATCAACAGGGCATCGCCCTTGCTGCCCCCCAGCTGCTCCTGCACCAGGGCCAAGGCCGACCAGCAGACGGTTTGCTTGTGAGACGGGATCACCTGCTCGTCCAACATGTAGCCGATACCCTTCAGGGCAAGGCCTGCCTGAGTCTTGATCAGGGTATGACAGGCCATCTCAAGCGCCTCGCGGCGCAGGCCCGCGTCTTCAGCGGCGTCAACCTGCGCTTGCGCGCCGGCTACTGCGCTGTTTTCGATCTGGCTGATGTTCATCTGCTTCACTCCTTCGCTGGTTTGGGCGAGTGAATGCAGTATCGAATAAACGATTGTCAGTGTCAACGATTAAACGATATTTGTTTTTAAATAATTTTCAGGCGCAAAAAAACCCGCTCTTAGCGGGCTTGGTTCACGGGGATCATCTTTACAGCAGATTGCCGTTTGAGTCGCAACGGAATAGGCATCCACAGCTTGGGCACGCTAGATGGATGAACCGACTATGGCTTTGGCCCCGTTTAAACCTATGGGCGCATTTGGGGCAAGTGATGGCTCCGCGCGGGTCAAGTTGCGGTTGCGGCGATGCTGCCAGTTTGGATGGCGACATTCCGGCTTTACCTTCCGCTTCCAGCGGTGTACTTATCGCCGAATTCTCTGTGTCAATCTGGTTTAGTGTCTCAGCCTTCGGCAAGGCCGCGGGCGCGGGCTTTAACTCAGTAGTAATTGCCTGCTCAGGCTCCGAGATGGCATCCATCGTAGTGACGATGCCTTCAATGAGTTCTTCGTCGGACAAGTCGCCTCCTGACCAATCGCTGTACGTTTGGGTGATTGCGTCAAGTTGCTGTAGCTTGGTTGCCTGCTCGGTGTAGCGGCGACGCAAAGCAGCTAGTTCGTTGCGATGCCGCGATGCTTGGCGACTGAGTTCGTCCGAATGGTCAGACTCGCGCTTGACAGCCCAAATCACCAGTGCAATGACCATTACCGGCATTGCCCATTCCGGCATCGGCCCAGATTCTTCGATCCTTTCTGATAGGCCATAACGATCAGCAAATGCCAATGGCGAAGCCAGGAGCGACAAGAAGGCCGCAAGTGGAAGAGGTCGCATAGGTCAAATCCTCTCGCTCTGCAAATGAAAAATCCGCGCTATACGGGTGGTTTGAATTAGGCCTCAGGCCCGGTCGGCTTCGCGGATGACTTGCTGGCCAGAATCTCCGCCAACGCATTGCCAGGAGTGACGCCGAACACGAAAACATTGCCCGATACCTGCTCGACAAGCTGGTGGCGTACCGTGTGGTGCGTGGCGGCCGGCGCGCTGCGCGTCTCGCTTGAAAGCCCTGATGCAAGGGCGGCAGACATGAATTTTTGATACGGACTTGATGGCTGAGCCATTCGCTATCTCCCTGTGGTTGATCTTTCGGATCAATTCTGGCTGTACAAATTGTCACAGACAAGTCGGGTGCGCCCAGCGAGACCAAGGGAAAACGATCTGTCGGGATTGGCCGCTGATTTACGTCAGGTCAGCGCCATAGCGATACAGCCAGGCAGACCGCCAAGAGGAAATTGCCGGCGACCGACAGCCAGAGCAGCTTTGTAGGATGGCAGATCGGCAGATCATGGCGATCAAAGTCAAATTGACAGTACAGGCACCAACGAGTGCGGCGCCAGGTCGTGGCGGTGCATTGGGGGCACACCCGGCCGTGCCCATCAGGGATTGCCGGCAGCGGCGGTGCTGGTGGCGCCATGAAGAAAAAGGCATCCCCATGGACCTCTTTGACCAACTGCTCAGTGCGGCTGGTGGAGGCGGTTTCATCGGAATCAGACAAGGCAGGCAATCAGATGCTGACCGATCGGTCTGTGCCGAAATGACCAACCGGGTAAACCCTATAGTCTGATTGTCAGTAGTAATGCCCTATTGCCTGTGCGATTGCCGAACGGAATCGCTCTGTTTTGGGGAATTTTCACGCTCTGCGGCCTGCTTGCCGGCTCGAAAGTGGTCGACAAGCGTCAGAAATTCCTCAATGCGCACAGCATCAGGATGCGTCTTGGCAAGCTCGTAGGCGTCGTGCCTCCAGTCATCTGCGCCGGCAACCAATACATCGGGAGCAAGAGCGTCAATCGCATTGGCCTCTTCTGGCGTCGGGCCGACCTCGATCAGGCCGGCGACGAGTGAGGCAATGGTCTTCCGGCGGGCGGGCGCCAGATCGGCCAGGCTGCCGGCAAGCTGGAAGGCAGAAGCGCCAACAGTTGCCAGGTGCCTTTCTGCCGCAGCGAGGCCGCCACCAGTCCCTGCGGCTGGGCCGTGCACCGTGCCGGCAAGCATGCTGCCCTCCCCTGTCGCCAGCCAGTGAGCATTGACACCGCACGCTGCTGCTAGCTGTGGCGTCTTCCTCGATCCGTCCCCGGTCGACTCAGCGGCGGTGATTGTGCTTTGGGCTAATCCAACTTTCTTCGCGAGATCTACCTGCGTCAGTCCGGCGTGCTGCCGGGCCTGGAGCAGTCTTTTGCCGAATTCTGTAGCCATTTTCAAAGGATACGAAAAACCAATAACGCTTTTCTGATTGCACACGAATCGTTTATTCGATATGCTGCGATCATGGAAACGATAAATTGGCAGCAAATCATCAAGTCCATTCTGGCCAGCGGCAAGACACAACCGCAAATTGCCGAGGAATGCGGGTGCGGGCAATCCACCGTCAGTGCGCTACTGAATGGAAAGACGACTGATCCGCGAACCAGCACAGGCCTTCGCCTGCTCAAGCTGGCCGACGCAAAACAGCTGCGCAAAGCCAAAGGCTCCCCCAAGCCTGCCCCCGAAAAAGCCGAGGTCTGACATGTTCACCTCATCCAAGTTGACCTCCGCACAAATGGCAGCGCGCCTCTCCGTTCTGTGGCAGGCGACAAATTCACAAATTTCTGAACCACCCAAACCGAGACCTGACATGAACGACCGCCAAGCCCTAGAAACCGCCGTGAACACCGCCGCAGCCGTGGCTACGCGCACCGCGACATCGCCAGCAGCCGCAGCCATGGAGGTGACCTGTGCGTTTCTCATCGTCAGGGCGCAATTGGACAAGGCGAACGGCACGGCTGACCAATCCTTCGACAAGGCTATGGCCGACCAAGCAGTAGCCGACGCACTGCTGGTGAGCGCTGGCTTTGATGCATTGAATTTCAGCCCGGAGGCGGTTCGGGCAATGTCGCTGCTCGGGCTGCAACCGCTTTTGCGAATTCGACAGTCCAGCGATCCGTCTGAGACTGAGCCTCGATTGCCGCCGCGTATGAGCGAAATAGATCGCGCCGTGATGGCACTCAAACACGCGCAAGCACTTACACCAAGCAGCGCGCCCTTGGTCGACGTATTGGCGGCGGCCGAAGCGGTCCATGTCTTTTTGACCGACTCTCCAGTCGCATCGGCCGACATGGTGCTGGAGGCCCTGGCTGTAGCGCAAAGGCTGTACTTTGCGGGCGGCGAGTGCGCCTCGATACAGGAATCTATCGCTTGCGCGCGCGCCGCCCTGGCTTGGTTGCTCAATCCTTCTTCGGTAGGTCCTGACGCAGTTGCTCCACTTGCTGTTGGAGGTCTGTGATGGCTGCTTGCACGGCCGTCGTGAATTGCTCCAGCCGGGCCATCAGCACGCGGTCTTGCGTGGTCGCATTGAGCCGCCCTCCGGCCAAGCTGAGTAGCTCGCGCGTAGCCTGCGCGATGGTGAGTTGTTTCATGGGTGCTCCTGCCGTGGCAGGCGTGGTTGAGGAACCTAAATCCTGCCACGGTTTGGGGCGCCCACCCATCCCTCAGATCACCCCCACTGCTGCACCAAGCCGAAATTTCCTCCCTGTTTCGGCGAGCAGTGGCTTCGCCCTGGGCCTTGTGGCCTGGGGCTCTTTTATTCATCGCGGCTCTGGTCCTGTGGATCCGGCTCCGGCGCCAACGCGCGCAGCTCGGCGGCTTGCCCAACGCAAGCGACTGCCCGCTGGTCAAGTTCTTCCGCAGCCATGCGAATGCAGTGCCCGATCCAGTATTTGACTTGCTCGCTGACCGATTTCATTTACTTCATCCTTGCCCAAAACCATCATGAATCCTGACGAACTGCTTTTGTCGCGCAACAGTGAAAAACACACCGAGCTGCGTGGCGCGTGCCCGATCAGCACGGTGCTGATGCTGGACTCCATCAGCAACACGGCGGGCATAAGCCGCACCGAGTTGGTCAATCGAATCCTGGGTGACTGGGCGCGAGAAAAAGCACATGAGGTCAATGTCGCGCATCGCACCTTCCGTGGCAATCCGGAGGCCGCGGAGGCTGTCGGATTGGACCGGAGCTAGGTGATGCAGGCCAAGACGGTTTCACTGCTCGCGCCGCCGGCCCCGAAGTGCTTCGAGGTCCGTATGCAATGGCTGACTTACTTGCACAGCGCGCAGGCGGGCAACAAGAGCAAGCCATTCAAGGATGGCAAGTACCGGCCTCAATACCTGTTCTGCCGGGACTGCAGCGCTCAGAAGGCGCACGAAATGACCCAGCGTGGGAAGTGCGACTTCAAGGCCTACCAAGCCTCGCTGACCTGTGGCGCGCCTCTTGAATCAGCCGCCGCAGCATGAGGGTGCGCCATGTCTTCTATCGATGCCACCACACGCCGCCAGAAGCAATCAGATCTTGTGGAGTGCCATGGCAAACACCGCTTCACGTCAGCAGAACGCGCGCAGCAGATCGGCCGTGTAAGCCGCCGGCGCAACCGCAGCAATCTGGGCGCATACCGCTGCCACCACTGTGACGGCTGGCATCTAGGTAGATCAATCGCACCGCGTCGCTTGTAACCGCAACGATATTTTTCAAACGAGACACCTTCATGATCTACGCCAAAGAAGACATCCGCACCGCCTTCCGCCAAGCCTGCACAAAGAATTGCGAATTCGATGCGCTTGAGACCGTCGCGCGCGAGCTCGGCCTGGCGCCTGATGTTGTGGCTGAGATTGTGGCGAAGCCGCAAGAAGTTGCTGCAGCATGAGCGCCCAGCAATACGGCCTGCCATTCGCCAGTGAGCTGATCATCGACAACTTTGCCGGTGGCGGCGGCACGAGCGAAGGGCTTGAGCAGGCCTTTGGCCGTCACGTCGACATCGCGATCAACCACGATCCCGAGGCGATTGCGATGCATGCGATCAACCATCCGCTGACGCAGCACCTGTGCGAAAGCGTGTGGGACGTGGACCCGATCAAGGTCACCCGCAACCAGCCGGTCGGCCTGGTCTGGCTTAGCCCGGACTGCAAGCACTTCAGCAAAGCCAAGGGCGGCACGCCGGTCGAGAAGAAGATTCGCGGTCTGGCCTGGGTTGGCATGCGCTGGGTCGCGCTGACCAAGCCGCGTGTCGTGATGCTGGAGAACGTTGAGGAATTCCAGACCTGGGGGCCGCTGATCATCGACGCCGACGGCACGGCGAGGCCGGACCCAGCAAAGAAGGGCAAGACCTTTGAGTCGTTCGTTCGC
>JADMJQ010000205.1:42300-44046 GCA_018780415.1 Roseateles sp.
TTCGCCAACTGCGTGCGCACGGTTACGAGGTCGACTGGCGCGAGCTGCGCGCCTGCAACAACGATGCGCCGACCATCCGCAAGCGCTTGTTCCTGATCGCCCGCCGCGATGGTCTGCCGATCTCGTGGCCCGATGCCACCAACGGCGACCCAACCAGCGCGGCGGTGCTGGCTGGCAAGCTGCTGCCGTGGCGCACTGCAGCCGAGTGCATCGACTTCACCCTACCCGCGACGAGCATCTTCGGCCGCAAGCGTCCGCTGGTGAAAAACACCAATCGCCGAGTGGCGAAAGGCCTGTGGCGCCACGTTCTGACCAGCGCGAAGCCATTCATCGTCGGCCAAGGCGGCCCGGTCTACTCGGGTAAACCTGTCGGCGTCGATGCGCCTATGGGCACCATCCCAACCACGAACCACCGCGCAGTGGATGAGCCGATCCTGGCGCCGTTCTTGAACGAGCATGCAAATGCCAGCAACCAGCGCACGATGCCGGCCGACGAGCCGCTTCGCACGGTCTGCGCCCAGGTCAAGGGTGGGCACTTCTCCGTCGTGTCTCCCGCCTTGGCTCCGATGCGTGGCACTTCCAACGGCCACATGAACGGGCATCCAGTAGACGCCCCACTGTCGACTGTTTCGGCCGGCGGCACACATCATGGCTTGGTCGCTGCGCATTTGGAGGCGCTGTACTCACAGAAGGGCAACGAGGCCCGTGCATCGTCAGTCAATGAGCCGATCAAGACCGTCACGGCTTCGGCGCGCCATGCCGTCGTCGAAAGCTCGATGGTCGCCGCACATTTGGTCGACATGGGCCACGGCGAGGGCGCATGCGGCACAAAGCGTTTCAGTCATGGTGTGCGCAGCGTCGAGCAGCCACTGAACACCGTCACTGCCAGCGGCGCTACGAGTGCAATAGCTGCCGTGCATCTGACGCATCTGACCCATCATGGCGATCGCTGCGGCTACGGCGTCGATGAGCCATTCAAGACCGTTACCGGCGCGAATCGGGGCGAGCAGGCGCTGGTAGTCGCATGCCTTGAGCAGGCGAATGGCGGCTTCTACGAAGGCGACGGCCGCGCCGCCGATGCGCCCATGTCCACGATCACGGCCGCTGGTAGCAATCAACGCCTGGTCACCGCCTACTGCGTCAAGTACTACAGCAGTGGCGGGCAATGGCAGGGCCTGGCCGAGCCAATGCACACGGTGCCGACCAAGGGCCGCATGGGCCTAGTGCAAACCATTCAGGTGCCCATCGATTGCTTGGCGCCGGAACATCGCGAGCGCGCAGCCCTATGCGCCGAGCTGCTGCACGAGCATCTGCCCGAGCACTTTCCGGATCCGGCTGAACTGGTGCTGGTCTGGCAGCTGGGCCAATGGTGGGCGCTGGTGGACATCACGCTGCGCATGCTCAAGCCGCGCGAGCTCTTCAACGCCCAGGGCTTCCCGTCGACCTACATCATTGACGAGATCCCCGACCCGAAGCTGCTGTTCAAGCACGGTATCCAGGTGGCGGATGTACTGAGCGTGCCTCGCATTCCGCTGACGGCCACGGCCCAGGTGCGGATGTGCGGCAACAGCGTTTCGCCCAAGCAGTCCAAGGCACTGGCGCTATCCAATTTTGCGCACGAGGCACTGATCGGCACGGTTCGCCGGGCGCCGCGCCCAATGCGCCAACGTGAGGCAGTTGCAGCATGAGCCATCCCGACTACGCCGAGTTCCTGCGTGCGCCGCGATTGAAGAAAGGCGCGCTCAA